>CALEPT010000163.1 GCA_937910385.1 uncultured Ruminococcus sp.
TCAATTCGGTATATCTCTATTATACCACATTGTCTAACAAAAGGGGAGCATTTCAAAACCGTACAGCCTTTAGTTTTTTAGAAATCAGATTACTTCTTAACGTTGAATGCAGCAATTCCGGGATAAACTGCAGAAGTACCGAGCTCCTCCTCAATTCTGAGAAGCTGATTGTACTTAGCAACACGCTCAGATCTGCTTGGAGCACCTGTCTTTATCTGGCAAGTGTTGAGAGCAACAGCAAGGTCAGCGATAGTTGTATCAGCTGTTTCACCTGAACGGTGTGAAGAAATAGCAGTGTAACCAGCCTTGTGAGCCATCTTGATAGCTTCAAGAGTCTCGGAAACAGAGCCGATCTGGTTGAGCTTGATGAGGATAGAGTTACCTGCGCCGAGACTAATACCCTTTGAAAGTCTCTCTGTATTTGTAACAAAGAGGTCGTCACCAACGAGCTGTACCTTGTGACCGATCTGCGCGGTCATCTTCTGCCAGCCTTCCCAATCCTCTTCATCGAGACCGTCCTCAATAGAGATGATCGGGTACTTGTCTACGAGAGACTCCCAGTGAGCGATAAGCTCATCAGAAGTGAACTCTTTGCCGCTCTTGGGCTGCTTGTAAAAGCCCTTGCCTTTTTCGCTCTTCCACTCGGAGGAAGCAGCATCCATAGCGATCATGAAGTCCTTTCCGGGCTCAAAGCCTGCAACCTTGATAGCCTCAAGGATCTTCTCGATAGCTTCTTCGTCGCTTGTAAGTTTATTGGGAGCAAAACCGCCCTCGTCACCTACAGCGGTAACGTCGCCCATATCCTTGATGAGCTTCTTGAGTGTATGGAATACCTCTGCACACCATCTGAGAGCTTCCTTGAATGTAGGAGCACCTACAGGCATGATCATGAATTCCTGAGTATCAACAGCGCTGTCAGCGTGAGCACCACCGTTGAGGATATTCATCATAGGAACGGGAAGCTTTGTACCCTGAATGCCGCCGAGGAATCTGTAAAGCGGGATACCGAGTGCAGTTGCAGCAGCTCTTGCTGTTGCTATAGAAACTGCGAGAATAGCGTTAGCGCCGAGGTTGGACTTGTCCTTTGTGCCGTCAGCCTCGATCATTGCCTTATCAACAGCGTAGATATCAGAAGCATCAAGACCAACGAGAACGTCATTGATAGTTGTATTGATGTTCTCAACAGCCTTCTGAACGCCTTTTCCAAGATAACGGGACTTGTCGCCGTCGCGGAGCTCAAGAGCCTCGAACTCACCTGTGGAAGCACCGCTGGGAGCAGTACCTCTTGCAACTGTACCGTCGATGAGATAAACCTCAGCTTCAACTGTAGGATTTCCTCTGGAGTCCATGATCTCTCTGCCGACTACCTTTTCGATTTCCAAATAGCTCATAATAAATCTCCAATCTGTCCGATATCCAATAATAAAGATATGGACGCAATTATTTGTAACGCACCTCAGCGCGTTATTTACCTCCGGCTTACTGAATAAGCTCACAATAAGCCAAGTTAATAATACCATGTTTTGGAGCTTTTGTCAATATTAGCGGCTTACTGATTTTGTGATTTGGGAATAAATACAAAAATAGATTCAGTTTTTGTGCAGTATTATATAACTTTTACTGCAACGCTAAAGCCCCCTGTTAATCATGAGGGAGCTTTACATATAGCTGTCAGTTTTTTATCTGTGTTGCAACAAGGCTCTCGCCGCAGTATATCTCGCGGAGCTTAGGCTTTTCTATCTTGCCCGTAGGATTTCTCGGAACGTCCGCAAAAATTATCTTATGCGGTCTCTTGTAGCGAGGTAGCTTCTGACAGAATGAAGTTATTTCCCCCTCGGTGCAGGTGTGGTCTTCCTTTATGGAAATTATCGCCGCCGCTATTTCGCCGAGCCTCTTATCCGGCAGGCCTATAACAGCAACGTCTTTTATCGCAGGGTGACTTCTGAGGAAGTCCTCGATCTGAACAGGATATAAATTTTCACCGCCGCTTATGATGACATCTTTTTTACGGTCAACAAGGTAAATGAATCCGTCCTCATCCTCCTGAGCCATATCTCCTGTGAATAGCCAGCCGTCCTTCAAGGTCTCTTCTGTTGCCTTTTCGTCACGGTAGTAGCATTTCATTACTCCGGGACCCTTTACACAGAGCTCTCCGACTTCTCCCTTTGCAACAGGCTCACCATTTTCATTGGCTATCTTTACTTCCCAGCCATAGCCCGGGACACCAATAGCTCCGACCTTATGTATATTCTCAACTCCAAGATGTACGCAACCGGGACCTATGGATTCACTGAGGCCGTAATTTGTATCATATTGATGATTCGGAAATACCTTCTTCCATCTCGAAATGAGCGAAGGCGGAACCGGCTGAGCACCTATGTGCATAAGCCTCCACTGATCGAGGGCATAATCCTCAATATTCAACTCTCCCCTGTCAATAGCGTCGAGGATATCCTGTGCCCACGGTACAAGCAGCCAGACGATGGTACATCCTTCATTGGAAACTGTCTCAAGTATCGACTTGGGTTTAACGCCTTTAAGCAGGACAGCCTTGCTGCCTGAGTATAGGCTGCCAAACCAGTGCATCTTCGCTCCTGTGTGGTAAAGAGGAGGAATACAGAGGAAAATATCGTCCCTTGACTGAGAGTGGTGATTCTGCTCGACCTTTGCTGAGTGCATAAGGCTTGTGTGATCATGGAGAATAGCCTTGGGGAAGCCCGTAGTACCCGATGAAAAGTAAATAGCAGCATCATCATCGTCGGTGAGCTTTATATCGGGAGCAGAGCTTGCGCAGTTAGCAACGAGGCTGTCATAATGTTCAGCAAACGAGGGGCATCCTTCTCCGACGTAGAAAAGAAGCCTGTTCTTGCTGATCTCGTCCGCGATCTCTTCAATACGTCCTATAAATTCCGGACCAAACATCAGCACGTCCACTTCTGCAAGGTCAAGACAGTATTTTATCTCGTCGGCTGTGTATCTGAAATTGAGCGGAACGGCAAGAGCTCCCGTCTTAAGTATACCAAAGTAGATCGGCAGCCATTCAAGGCAGTTCATGAGCAGAATACCCACCTTGTCGCCCTTATGTACACCTCTTTCAAGGAGCATATTCGCAAACCTGTTCGCCTTTTCATCAAAAACCCTCCAGGTTATCTCACGTCTGTAGTGGCACTCGGGATCGGGCTCGATAAGCTCATATTCCTTCCATGTTATCCTACGTATCTCCGTTATTTCAGGATTTACCTCGACCAGTGCAACATCAGAGCCGTAAAGCTCTGCATTTCTTTCAAGTAATTCTGTAATTGGCATTTTTCGTTCCTTTCTGCTTTGAAGCACTATCCTTATACTGCTTCAAAGCAATAAACTATATATATTTTATCACAAAAAAGTGAAAAAGTAAAGCATTAGCAATTGATTTTGTATACAAAATACTTCCCTGAAATTATAGCAATTTGCATAAAAAAGCTGTCGCAATTAAATGCAACAGCTTATTTTTATTCTTGATCGAGCTTAGCTCCACAGTTTTCACAATATACCTGATCCGATAATGCAGGCTCTCCACAGCTTGGACAGGTAACATCAGGAGAATTATATCCTTCAATATCAGGAGTCTCTATGGGGTCTATTTTAGCACCGCACTTATCACAATAATTCTGCGTCCTGTATATCTGCTCACCACAGTTAGGGCAATTCTGCTTTTCTTCGAGGGACATAAGAAGTTGTCTGAATTTATCCGCCCTCGCAGCCTTTGTTTTGATGCTTTTTATCTGATCTGAGTATTCTTCTGAGGGGGAATCTGAGATCTCATCAAAGTATTTCTTGCCTATTTCAATATAAGAATCATTTATCTCCCTTTCAAGGCGTGAAATTTCGCGTTTTATCTTTGATTTTTCAGCAAGCTTCTTTGAACTCTCAGAAACCGTCTTTGCTCCTTTTTCGACAGATTCTCCGAGCTTGCCCGCAATGTCCTTCATCGAATCCATGAATCCCATTATAATTACCTCCGCTGTTGATATGATATAATAATTGTATCACATAAAGACAAAATAGTCAAGTGTAGCTTGGTATCTCAATGCTAAGGAACTCTACTGCATTGAGTGCTCTGACAGCAGCATCTGAAAAATCGCTGCAGAACGATGAATATAGCGTCATTATCACATCGCCCGCCGACAAAACATCTCCTGCTTCACAGTTCATCACTATACCTGCGGACGGATCAAGCCTATCGCTTTTTTCAAGTCTTCCAGCACCGAGCAGCAGAGAAGTCATGCCAAGCTCTTCGGTATTGAAAGAAACTATCTTTATATCCTCGGTGGCTTTGACCTTATAACTGAATTCAGCCTGAGGAAGCAATGAAACATCATCGCATATACATTCATTTCCACCATGCAAACGGATAGTCCTTCTGAGCACATCAAGAGCCTTTCCAGAGCTTATTGCCTCCTCAGCCATTGTCCTGCACTGGCTGATCGTTCCCTTGCCGGCAAGCTGGAGCATATAGGCTGCAAGCTCCATGCACACATCATAAAGCCTGCCTTTTGTCTTGCCCTGCAAAAGCTCAACGGCTTCTTTTACTTCGAGAGCATTACCTATATTATTGCCCAGAGGGGTATTCATATCCGTAATGACAGCTTGACATTTCTTACCGGCAAAGGTTCCTATCTTCTCCATGAGGTTCGCAAGCTTTCGTGCGTCCTCCTGCGTTTTCATGAAAGCTCCGGAGCCATACTTTACATCGAGCAGCAGGCAATCTGCATTCATAGCGAGCTTCTTGCTCATAATGCTCGCACAGATAAGAGGAATGCTGTCCACTGTTCCTGTTGCGTTTCTGAGGGCGTATATCTTCTTGTCCGCAGGACAAAGCTCATCACTTTGCGAAATTATTGAAAAACCTGTTTGTTTGAGAACATCCCGGAATTCATAAAGAGGCAAATCAGTCCTGAACCCCTTGATACTCTCAAGTTTATCAATAGTGCCTCCTGTATGCCCCAGTCCTCGACCGGACATTTTAGCAGCACACGCACCGCAGGCTGCAACAACAGGACCAATTATAAGACTTGTTTTATCCCCTACTCCTCCGGTGCTGTGCTTGTCCACAGTAAGAGGCATATCAAGGTCCACAACCTTTCCACTGTCGCGCATTGCAATAGTAAGTGCAAAGGTCTCTTGCTCTGTAAGACCGTTGATGCATACTGCCATAAGCCACGCAGACATCTGGTGGTCAGGTATTTCACCGAATGTGTATTTTTTTACGAGACTTGATATTTCTTCTTCTGTAAGCGGAATGGATCTTTTTGTTTTATTAATTATATCGATTATATTCATGATACACCTCCCATGTATTAATTTTACCACAAAGAAATAGATTTTTCAATAGTTTTTTAAAAATAATAGTTAAAATTTCACAAACAATTTAATATAACAAGTGTAATGACAAAAGGAACACCTAATACAGAGCTGCCCACAAGATTAAAAGTGTTGAGCGCCACCTCTATTCCTGCATATTCACCAAATTTATTCAGCAGTACAAGGGCAGCAAGTCCGGTTATAGCTCCTGTCAAAATGGAGAGCAAACGTTTTTTTCTCCTCATGTAATATATAAGCATAATGAGTATGACCGCCGCACAGGCTATTCTGAAAATGATATCAGCCTTCATTTTTGTTTCCTTTCATAAAAGTATATATCCAAGAGCAAGTATGAGTTTCATATCTGCTCCCTCTTTTAGCAGCAGGAAGATCAATGCTGCTATAAGAAGCTTTTCGCTATCGAGTCCGCCGCCAATCAGCTCTTCAAGAAACCCGCCCTGATGTTTGTCCCCCGAGTCCTCCTGCTTTGCAATATGCTCTGAACAAGGTGGATTATCGTTAAGCGGAAGCGGCTGAGGCTTATTCTGAGGAATATCAGTCGGTATATTCTGATAGCTTGCGCCATTTGTACGGCGCTGAAGCTGTCGAGTACGCATTACAGGGTCCTGCCGCATTCTGTCTGTACGTCTGCTTTCGTATACCGCCATACTGATCACCTCTCTTCAGAATAAGTCTTCAAGCAATCCGCTTTCCTTTGCAACATTCCACACAGCGATCAGTTTAAGTATCTTTACCGCTTTGTCCACCCTTTTCTGCTTTTCTTCTTTTAGATGAGGTTTAAGCGCAAGAAGAAGCTCGGCATTCTTATCGCTTTGCGAGAATGCGCTCATCAGACCTGTAAGCTTGAAGATAGAACTCAGATCGGAAGCTGAGTTCTCGGCTCCCGATGAGTCAACGTCCTCCTCGCTCTGTTCGGAACTGTCCTCTTCGCTTTGATCTTCATCAGACATCATCATCTGCACAAGCTCCGAAAGCTGCTTCATGCTCTCCTCATCGGAGAGCAGTTCGCTTATTTTCCCCATTACATCGTCCATCTGAGTTCCCCTTATTTTTCTCCCGAAAGCTTTTTGTAAAGAGCCTTTGCCTGCGGAGTGCTCATCATCTTCTCCACGAGCTTGGGATTATTCACTGCCTGCTGAAATTTTGCAGCGTCATTTTTGTTCATAGCAGACATTGCACTGTCAAATTTACCCTCTTCAAGCTCCCGTTGAAGCTGTTCCGACGGGACTCCGATCTTTTTGCTGACAGCTCCCAGAAGTCCTGATAATTTTTTAGGATCAATATTATTAGTATTCATAACTACCTCCAAAAATTCATGAGTTTAGCCCGTGCTTCCGCTTTGCAGCATAGTAAAAAATCAGCAATATCTCACCGTGCGGGATTGATTTTTTCGCGATCTTATGCTATACTTATTTGAGCTAATGTAAAGGAGCACGTACTATGCGTATTATTGTTATGTCTGATTCACACGGAAGCTATTCCGCCATTGAAAGTATCATCGACCGCAACACCGACGCCGACTGGATATTTCACCTCGGTGACGGAGAACGTGAGCTTGACCGATATATCACAAGTCACCCCATAATCGCCCAGAAAATCATTCACGTCGCCGGAAATTGCGACTATAACAGTCTGAGTCCCTCCGTATTCACACTCCCTGCAACGAATCACAGGATATTTGCTGCTCACGGTCATCAGTTCGGCGTAAATCACTCCTTAGAGCGCTTAAAAAAAGTCGCTGCGGAAAATGACTGTGATATCGTCCTTTACGGTCACACACATTGCCGATATAACCATTTCGAGGACGGACTTTATATTCTCAATCCCGGCAGCGCTTCATGTCCCCGCGACGGCAGCAAGCCCTCGTTCGGACATATAGATATTTCCCCCGCAGGTATAGTTGTGAATATCGCAGACGTGTAACTTCCGTATAATAATTATATTCAAAGCCGCTCAGATATGTGCATATCTTGTGTAAGAAAATCTCACATAAAAAATGCTCCCTTGATAGGGAGCATTTTCGCATTATTTTGTCATTCCGCAGTTCTGAGCTCGCTGATGTCAAAGGTAAATTCCTTCATGAGCATCATATTTCCGTTTTCGTCCTGTATCTGCTTGTTGTATATTCTTGCTATGACCGTATTGTCTGTAGGTGTAGTAAGGCTGCCGCCGTAGGTTGGAGCTACCGCAATGCCATCGTTGAGGAAGTCTATATCATTGCCGTTCTCATCGTAGAAGAGAAGTATCAGCGAGTATTTAGGCATTACTCCCTCATATCCCTCTATCCATTCGAGACTTTCTTCAAACTCATCGGGATAACTCCACTCAACTCGGATATTTGCAGGTGTGTAGTCATAGAGCTTGACAGAGAAGCCGTCCTCCTCCTGACTAACAGCAGTTCCGTTTATGAGCGACTGATCGACTACTATCCTCTGCTTTATAACAACGTCGTCATACTCGTATGCATCGTCGCCGAACACGATGATCTCGCCTTTTTCGCCTCTTACCTCAGCACCATATCCGTGAACATTAAAGAGCGTGATAACGGCACTCTGCGACTTGGTGAGCATATACTCATCGGGAAGCTCCATAGTTATCTGACCTGTGAAGCTGTTCTCCGTGTCCTCCTCAAGAATGAGATTTCCGTAGAGCCAATTGTACTTGCACTCGTAAGATTTCGTGTTGTCAAAGACTTCGTCCTCTATCTCTATCTTGACGTTGAACTGTATTGCACGCGCACCTGCGTAGTTGCCGTCAGCAAGGCTGCCCGTAAGTCCGAGCACGAGATTTCGTCCGTCACAGTACATAGTCTCGATGTTTACCGTAAGGTCTTCGCTCTCAGCTACAACAGGCTCATCAAGCACGTCAGCAGCAGACTCGAGGACTTCATAGTTATTGAGGTCGGGAGTCTTGTCGAGCTTGAATTCTCTGCCGTCGTCGGTAATGTATGTCTGCTCCTTGTTAGCTTCAAGCTTGCTGAAAAGATCGGTCTTTTTTGCCGCAAATACGGCAGTTCCGCTGCACGCCGCTACTGCAACGGTAATGATAGCCGCCGCAGCTCTCTTATTCATTTTATGTTTTATCTTCTTCTGTCTGTTCATATTTAAAACCTCGTCTCTGCACCGCTCGCTCGGTTCAATACGGTCGGTGACTTTTTTGTAATCATTTATGTTCATAGCTGTAACTCCTCTCCGAGAATTTCTTTGAGCTGCTTGCGCGCTCTGTAAAGCTGCGTCTGGACTGCGGACTCGCTTTTGCCGAGAATACCGCTTATTTCCCTTATGGAATACTCCTCGTAATAATACAGATGAATTACCAGCCTATTCTTCGGCGGAAGCTCCATAACGGCATGGTAGACCTCGCTCTCCTCGGGAGTCTCATAGACGAGGTTCGCTTCCTCCAGCGAAACAGAGCTGATAAAGTATTTGTACCTCAGCGAGCGGAACATATCTTTGCATTTATTCGCCGTAACCTTCAAAAGCCACGATTTCTCTTTTACTTCGTCCGAGAAGCTGATGTTACTCGAAAAACGCTTCATAAAAACGTCCTGTGTAATATCCTCTGCGTCTGCGGAATTACGGCAGTATACAAAGGCTGTTCTGTAAACGCAGTATTTGTATTTATCGTAGATATCTGCCATTTCGTCTGCTGTCACCGTCGTCACTTCCTTTCTCTTTTTTGAAGCGCTTCATATATATAACGATCGAGCGATGTAAAATATCACATTTTTCCGAAAAAAATCTGCTGCACTATATGTACAGCAGATTTGATTTCATGATATTCTCTTTCCTTTGCCTTTTTTGCGCTTTTCTATAGGCTTTTCTTTACCTCCCATATCCTCAAAAACAGGTTCCTCGCCGTCGTCGGTATCGTCAACAAGCTCGGGATTCACCTGACCGATACTCGTGTAGTACGGGTTTATGACATACTTCTGTATCACGGGATAGCAGTTGAAACAGGTCACAAAGCAGATGAACGCCGCAGGAAAAAATAGTATCAAAACAAGAAATATTGGCAGTGCAAACAGGAACAGCAGTATCATTCCAACAGTAATAACAAGTGATATGACAAACGTCAGGAGATTTTCCTTCATTGCCACAAACGCCAGCGCAAAGGAGTTCTTGATGAGGTTTTTCAAAGAGAGATTTGTAGCTATCAGCATCAGATAGATATAGTAATTCATGATGATCGTCACGAGGAAAATGCTCATCGTTATTATCATCGGAACATACATAAGCTTTGAATGAAGCTGCACCACAAGTGCAGGATATACATTCAGCGACGCATATACGGAAAGTACTATCAAGCAGTCAATAAAACCGATTATTGAGGCTTTTTTGAAATTTAAACGAAAAGCTCTGAAAAAATCCCTCATGATAAAGGTATGCTTATCTATAACGAAACTCCGCATGATTTTCATCATAGCTGCTGTAGCAGGTCCGATAAGAACCGCAAAGGCAAGCAGAAGGATCACTATCAAAGTCATTGCAGCAGCATAATTTTCGACGATAGTTATTACCGGCAGTATGAGTATCAGCGGTATAAAAAACAACACGTACAACAGATTCATTCCCATGAGCTTCCAGAATTTTCTTCCAAGTATATCAAAAAACAGCGCGATACCTGTTTTCTTGGGCGCGTGCTTTGAAATACCTACTCCTGCGCTTTCATAATCCTTGAAAAACAGACCCAATTTTAACATCCTCCGAATTAATTATATATTGATCAGAGCTTCTCTGAAAAAATAATTGAGCGCCGCATCTGCGGCTGCAATAAAGAAAGATATAAGTAAAAGTACGGAAAATTTAATGCAGTACAGCCGGAATGTGCGTCTGCTGTCCTCATGCTGCTCGCCTTTTATAACAAAATCAAACAGTGCTCCCGAAGAGCGAAAAAGCTCCCTCACCGCAAGTACTGTTACTACTATAACTGATACTGCTTTTGGTAATATGAGCACTATGACCGATGGAACAGCTTTTATTCCGCAAAGGCTATAAAGCATTGCCGCAGAGACACCTATTCCAAAGCCACGGAAAATCAGAAGCACCACTCCGAGCGGCTGACCGACTGCGGAAAGCCCTCCCCAGAAGGCGATAAAAATGGCAAGCGCGGTACTTATAAACGTATTTCTGAGAACAGCAAAAAGCGTGTCTCCGCTGTAAAGCGGCATGAAATACTGATTAGCCCACACAGAATCAGAGTATTCACCTTTGACCGCATACATAGAACCGATAATTATACCGATAATAACAAGTCCGTAAAGCGTAACAAAGCTTGTCCGCGTTCTGTTTCTGTCCGTAATTTTAACGATATGCTTCATAATGCACCTGTCCTTTCTTTTCAAAGGATATGCATGAAGCGTTGACATTAGAACTTATTTTGAAAGCTCATATGCCCTCTTAGTGCAGGCATCGCAGCAGTCCTTGACTACATCTGTTAGATTTCCCTCATAAAGCCTGTCGAGTCCTGCAAGAGTAGTCCCTCCCGGCGATGAAACCATTTTTATGAGCTCATCGATAGAATATCCGGAATCAGTTATCATTTTAGCCGAACCTATAAGGCTCTGTGCAAAGAGCTCCTGCGCCGCATTTTCATCTATACCGACAGACTGAGCATAATCTATGAATCCCTTGGCAAATAAATATATGAAAGCAGGACTGCTTCCGTTTATCGCAATTATCTCTTTCATCTTGTCCTTGGAAACGACTGATGCCTTTCCGCATGAGCTAAAAATGCCGAATACAAGGTCAAACTCTTCATCGGTAACCGAATCGCTGCGTGAAAGAGCAGAAGCCCCTTCACCAAGAAGAAGCGGAGTGTTGGGCATTACGAGAACGACTTTTGCGGCACTTATAGTTTTCCTTGCGATAAATTCGTCGCTTATTCCTGCGGCAATAGAGATTATTACTGTATCATCAGTCGTATACGGAGCAATTGCTTCGAGCACGCTCTCTATTACCTGAGGCTTTACTGCAAGGAATACATATTTGCAATTCTCCATAATAGCTCGCTCGTCAGCACAGGCTGTCACACCGAGCTGTCCGAGAGCCGAAAGCTTGTCTTTATCCGGATCAAAGGCAAAAAGCTTTGAACGACTTCCTGCCTCAGAAGAAAGGATGCCCTTGATTATCGCAGAACCCATGTTGCCTGCGCCTATGAATCCTATATTTATCATATTCATCTCTCCTTTATGATCTACCCGTTAAAAGGAATTTATATCACCTTTCAAAGGTCCTGTTAAACAAAGCTGTTTATATAAGATTAGAAATATAACGGGTACATCTCCATAAATTCCTAATTTTAGCGGGCAAAAACAATTTATTATATTATATCATACAATTATATAAAAAGCAAGGTGTGCAGAGATAAATTGCCGATACGCTTATAGCATATAATTGCATAGAAATCAGCAGGAACTAATATAAAGCTCCCCATTTTATAAAAAAACGGAACTTCCTTTTGGAAATTCCGTTCTGGCGTGCCTGGAGGGATTCGAACCCCCGACCTACTGGTTCGTAGCCAGTCACTCTATCCAGCTGAGCTACAGGCACATCGTCCTTGACGACTATACAATTATATCATAACCAAACAAAATTGTCAATATCAAGGACAAAAAACAGCAGATTGCACTAAGTTACGTGTGACACTGTTGACATATTAGACAAATTTGTAAAAACAATAAAAACTGCTTGACTTTTTTTCTGTTATTTGATATAATAGAAATTGTTGTGAGACATTAGCTCAGTCGGTAGAGCATACGCCTTTTAAGCGTAGGGTCGAGGGTTCAAATCCCTCATGTCTCACCAGCGGGAAGCTCCCCGCAGGCAGCATCGCGTCTCAGTTTTACTGGGACGCGAATTTTTATCCACGCATTAAAGTCTTCTATTATGTATGCGTACTACAGTGCCAAGCGGGCGCGCAGTTTCGCGGTTCAATTTTTCTGAGCCGCGAATTTTTTTTCTTTTATGTTCTATAATTTTCCGATTCAACTGCCAATAGAATCAGGCAAGGAAAAATCAGTATTCAGTACCAAGTATCGCATCAAGCAGTTCATATCCGTCGCTTCCCGTAGACCTTAGTTGAACTTTGAGCGCCGCTTCAACATCTGAAACAGTGAGGTCATCGAGGAAAATAGGCTCATCTCGCTTGATCATTGATGAAGATATAAGCAATTCCTCTCCGAGAACTTTTCCTTTTAGCTGAGCGATAAGATCACCTGCTGTTATCAATCCCGTAACAGTAATAGTTTCGCCAAAGAAGTCATTGCGTATTCTATAAACGTCACAGCGCAGCCCACAAAATCGCTCTTGTGCCAAGTCGGCAAGTGCCTTGATAGTACCATAGGCAGAGTATCCTGTCGCAATCGAGATATGCCGTTCTCCACCGTCCCATTCAGTTATTTCAAGTGCTTTTTCAAACTCATCAATGAGTGAGCGAAGCATTCCGACCCCGTTTTCGTACTGTGGAAACTCCTCATAGTAATCAATAGGCGGGAGTTCTCTTTCGGCAATAAGAAAAAATTCATCGGACGGAAATACCATTCTCGTCCCGAATTTTTCGAGAAAAATCGCCTGATATTCCTGTATTATGTCAATGGTCTCGCCCGCGGTTTCCTCGTTAAAGGTAGTAAGCGGAAATAGCCCCTTTCGGAATTTTGTCAACCCGACCGGAACTACTGCAGTGCTTGATATATTTGGCATCAAACTCCCGAGATCCTTAAGAGTTCGTCTTAGTTCATCGCCGTCATTCAGTCCCGGACAGCACACGATCTGACAATTAAGTTGTATGCCGCCGTCCGTGAGCTGCTTCAGGAAGCGCAGCTTCTCACCCGCGAACCGATTCTTCATCATCTTGACCCGCAGCTCGGGATTTGTAGTATGAACGGAAACATTGATATTCAGCTTCATTCGCACGATACGGTCGATATCGGACTCCTCGAGATTCGTCAGAGTAACATAATTGCCCTGCAAAAAGGATAGTCTCGCGTCGTCGTCTTTGAAGTAGAGAGTCTCACGCATACCCGGAGGCATTTGGTCAATGAAGCAGAACACACACTTATTTCTGCATGACTGCTTGCTGTCCATAAGGAAGGTCTCAAACTCAAGTCCGAGATCGTCGTATTCGTCTTTTTTAACTGAAAATTTGATATGTTCGCCGTCGCGCATTATGCCGAGGCTGACAGATGTTTCAGCGGCATAAAACATATAATCGAGAACATCCTTTACCTGATGACCGTTTATGCTCTCAAGGATATCTCCGCTCCTTATACCGCACTTATCCGTCGGAGAATCGGGAATAACGCCGTTTATCTTAACCATATAAAAAACTCCATGCACTTAAAAAGGAGAGAAGGATCACTCCTTCTCTCCTTCTCAATTCATCGGATAAAGCCGATTATTCAGCGTCGATTTTAAGGACCTCAACGCCCTTATAGAATCCGCAGTTTTTGCAAACTCTGTGCGGAGCCTTGTATGCGCCGCAGTTATCACACCTTGAAATTGCAGGTGCATCAAGCTTCCATACAGCAGAACGTCTCTTGTCGCGTCTTGCCTTGGAAGTTTTTCTCTTCGGTACAGCCATTCTGGCACCTCCTTACAAATGAGCTTCACAGCTCGGTTTTCTGACAATTGCACTCAGACTCGTTAAGGTCGCAGCCGCATATCATACAAAGTCCCTTGCAGTCATCTCTGCACAGATTCTTCGATGGAAGCTGCAACAGCAGGTCGGTTACGGCAATATCGTTCATTTCAATGCTCTCGCCGTCGGCGGTGATGTACTCATCGTTATCACTGCTAACGGAGGGAACGACAATATGGTCGAAGCTGAAGTCATAGTCTCTGACAAATTCCTTCAGGCATCTGTCGCAGATATGGAGCACTGTGGCATGGATAGCGTAGTCCAGATAGACCACTCCTGCTCTGTTGAAAAGCCTGCCCTCTATACGTATCGGCGAGCCAAAAGCAAGACTCTTAACATAGTCAAGCTCGTCCGCAGATATATCATAAGAGAACTCCTTTACCTCTCCGACTATACTGAAAAGCTGTTTTAAATTGATTTTCATACTATAAGAACCCTTAGAGCACCATAAGATATATTATACATCAAATGACAGAATATGTCAATAGGAAGATGTAAAAATCATTAAAATTTTACTTGATATACTTTGTTACGCTCTCGGGGAGCTCTTCCTTATCGGCAGAAACCGTGAATACAACGGAAACATCAGTGCCTGTGAGTTCCTCGATCTTGTCAAGAAGCTTGCCGAAATCGTCGTAATCTCTGCCGCCTATCCTGAAAATGCCATCGATGTAGATGTGTGTGATGTCATAGTTGCTTGCAAGGAGACCTGCTATGAAGCCATAGAATGTTTCATAGCCCTCTATCTTGTAGTACTCGGTATCGCACCAGCGAACCTTACGGCTGATAGAATATCTTACCGTGGAGCCTTTTTCAACTGTAACAATGCTGCCGTTTGTAGCCTTTACAGACTCATTTATCTCATCAATGAGTATTTTAGTCTTTCCTGAGCCTTTTTTACCTGTAATAAGTTTTATCATAATTTACTCCTTCCATGCCTAAGCGGCATTTTGACTTTTTTATCATTAGCCAAGCTTTGCTTCAAGCTCTGCCTTTGCTCCTTCATAACCCGGCTTTCCGAGAAGCGCAAACATATTGGATTTATAGCTCTCTACACCGGGCTGATTGAACGGATTTACTCCAAGAACATATCCCGAAACAGCACAAGCCTTCTCAAAGAAATAGATCATGTAGCCTACGCTTTCCTCTGTAGTATCATCGAGTTCGAGAATGATATTCGGAACTCCGCCTTCTGTGTGTGCCAGAACAGTGCCTTCAAAAGCCTTGCGGTTTACAACGGACATATTCTGATTTGTGAGGAAGTTGAGCCCGTCAAGATTCTCTGCATCAGGCTCTAAGAAGAGGTCTGTCTTAGGATTTTTTATATCAACAACTGTTTCAAAGATGATACGTGCTCCGTCCTGAATATACTGACCCATTGAGTGGAGGTCGGTCGAGAAAACAGCAGACGAAGGAAAAATACCCTTGTTGTCCTTGCCCTCACTCTCGCCGAAGAGCTGCTTATACCACTCGCTCATCATAACGAAGCTCGGATCATAGGAAACGAGCATTTCAACGGACTTTCCTTTTCTGTAAAGGATATTTCTGAGAGCCGCATATTTGTAGCAATCATTATTATCAAAATCGGCAGTAAAATCAGACTGAGCCTTTGCAGCACCCTTCATGAGAGCATCAATATCACAGCCTGCAACAGCAATAGGAAGCAAACCTACAGCTGTGAGTACAGAGAAACGTCCACCGACATCATCCGGAATAACAAAGGTCTCATATCCCTCTGTATCGGAAAGATTCTTGAGAGTTCCTCTCGCCTTGTCAGTAGTGGCAAAAATGCGGTTCTTAGCTTCTTCCTTACCGTACTTGTCCTCAACCATTTTCTTGAAGATACGGAAAGCAAGTGCAGGCTCGGTAGTCGTGCCTGACTTTGAGATAACATTTACGGAAAAATCCTTACCCTCACAAAGAGCGATTATCTCGTTAAGATAAGAAGGATTTATGCTGTTTCCGACATAATAGATGTCAGGAGTATCCTTCTTTATATTATTGTAAAGGGGCGACTTAAGGAGCTCGATAGCTGCTCTTGCGCCAAGGTACGAGCCGCCGATACCAATAACGATGAGGATATCCGAATTTGCCTTTATTCTCTCGGCTGCAGCCTTGATCCTTGCAAATTCCTCCTTATCATAAGCAGTAGGAAGCTCTACCCACCCTAAGAAATCATTTCCAAGACCGGTCTTATTGTGAAGAGCAGCGGCAGCAGACTCGACCTGAGCCTTTATTCCGGTCAACTCATCAGCATTAACATAGTCTTTCAGGTATTTGGTGTTGAGTTTCAAAGACATTTTAATTACCTCCAATATGTACGTAACCTTACAAATATAATTCACCATCTTTATGATACTATATTTTTGTAAATTTTTCAAGTCCATTTAAAGCACATTTTCCACATTTGTATATTTAATATATTTTCAACATCATTTTTCTAACAATTTCAACAACAGCTTATTAAACACATACTTTACTGTAAGCCTATCTATTTTCGATTTAGCAACAATATCTGTTTCGCAAACAAGAGTATCTCCGCTGTAAAACGCTGCAATACCAATTTTTTGTCCTTTTCTGACGGGAGCTGATACATACTGAGGTATGACTGCAGTCGTACTGAGTGATCTCACTCCCCTCGGAACGACTATGCTTTCCATATCGGAAAAGCCTATCTCAACCGCTGATTCTGCGCCGTCTCTTACTCTGACAGGCCGGAGCATTTCCTCAGGAAATGTTGCCGCAGTTACTTTATAATTGCTAAAGCCATTTTTAACAAGAGTCTTGGCAGCAGAAAAGGAAGAATCCTCGTCGGGAGCGCCAAGCACAACAGCTATGTATACTGTTCCGCTTTCAGAACGCCCTCCCTCCGCTATGCAGTATCCCGATTCTTCTGAATGACAGGCTTTGAATCCACAATGCCGGTCATATGTACGTGCAAGGGTATCCTCACTCACAAGCTCGACAGTCCCCTCTTTCACAAAATCGCGCCATGTCCTGAAGTAAGGTTCGAGGAACTCGAATCTGGTGAGTCTTGTGCATATAACAGCTATATCGGCAGCAGTCGTATGCTCTCGCTCATCATAATACCCATACGGGGAATAAAAAGCAGTATTTCGCAGACCGAGGTCAAACGCCTCGGAGTTCATTCGCATTACGAAATCATCTACAGACCGCTCTGAGGTCTCTGCAAGTGCTGTCAGCGCATCATTGGCATTTCCTATTATGACGCTTTTGAGCAGTTCTTCAACAGTCATCTTGTCCCCCGGTTCGAGCCACACCACTGAGCCTCTTGTGCCATAAACAGTCTGAGGAGCGGTTATCTCGGTGCTCAGCGAGTACTTCCCCGTCTCGATGTCCTCCGCAATAAGGAGCAGCGACATGAGCTTGCTCAAATATCCCGCATTCAACTGTTTATCAGGATTTTCAGACTCCAGTACCGTACAGGTCTTAGCCTCCATGAGAACATAAGCCGAAGCACTGACAGTCTCCTCTGGATTTTTCGCGCTCACAAAAAGAGCGGATATCCCTGTTGTCAGAAGCACCGCAGCAAGACATAAAATCAGTTTTTTCACAGAAATCACCTCTCACAATATTATGAGGGGTCCGGACAAAATATACTGTCCGGACAAAATAAAAGGAGCAGTATTTACTGCTCCTCAGAATCATCACTTTACAGTTGTTATAATAAATCTGTCCGAATTATCGCCCGAAACGGTGTAATTACCCGAAACAGGCACTCTTACAGCTGTGACCTCTCCCTGTGAAACGACGGTGTATATCTCGTAGGTCACCCCGTCAAAATCAAATGAACACGGCTCGTCAAGTGTGTAGTCTTTAAGATACTCAACATACTCCTCAAGACATAGATCCTTGCTGTTCATCAGTGCAGCATGTACCTTGCCGACGTATCGCAAATGCCACGGACAGAAAGAATGACCGGTTTTATCGCTCTTACCTTCGGGATATCTTACGATGAAGCCGTACTTCCAGCAGTTTTCAACTATCCAGCTCTCCTCGTCATATCCATCGTATGTAAGCACGCTCGCATATCCGTTAAGCGCAAGATCGACCGTGTTTCCTGACGGCGAATCAGGAAACTCCTCTGGACAATATGAACCTTCGCCCGTATATGTGTCGGTAGTTCCATATGCGATGAAGTCAGACAATCCGGTCGCGTTATTGTAATCCTCCATCATTCTGTTCAAAGCTTCTGCAGCATCCTCATTGAGCATTACCGTCTCGCTGACAAGAGTATAATACTCATTTCTGTAATCGTAGAGGTTTACCATTGCCTCTTTATCGGCAGCTTTGGCAGGAACCTCCTGTGTATACAGAGCAAGAACACCATCGTTAAGCTTTGATTCAGACAAAGCGAGCTCGGAAAAGCCAAGGTATTCTATTCCCTCAAAAGCCGTTGTGACCTGTACCGTCTCATTTCCAAGAGTGACAGCGCTTCCAGCGGAGCTATCCGCGCTTTTTCCTCCGGAATTTCTGAACGAGCCGGACACCTTGATATTATGAGGGATAGTCCCCGAAAGATTTCGCCTGATCCCATCTGCCCCGAACAGCACAACAACGATGATGAGCATAGCTGCAAATACTCTGCCCCACCTGACGCTGCCTTGCTGCTTGCGTCCATTGTTATCCATTATTTTGTTCCTCCGATTTTGTTCTACTACAATAATTATTTTATTTTGTCTATCTTTTATCTTTTTGTAAGGATCATGGAACAAGATCCTTAGTTAAGTCGGCGGGCTGTATGGCTCACCGCCTGCGCACATAACGCTGTATGCGCTGAGAGTGTTATACACTGCGTTCCAGTGAGTTGTCGCTCCGCAAAGCACAAGTATATATGTTTTTCCGCCTATTTCAGCATAGGTCTCAAGGCAGTTGCCCGCCTCGTCGGTATAACCGGTTTTTCCGCCGAGTATTTTAACTCCCGGCATTTCGTCACCGTACATACGGCTAAAAAGCGTACTCTTAAATTCAAGCGGCTCTTCTCTAAACTCGGTAGGTCCGTAGCTGTAATCCTCGGTGGAAAGTATTATTCTGCATATCGGATTTTTCAACGCATATTCAAGGATAAGAGCCATATCCTCAGCAGTACTGTAGTGCTGAGGATCGTGCAGTCCCACCGCATTTGTGAAATGAGTACATTTCAGTCCAAGCTCGTCCGCTTTTGCGTTCATAAGCTCCACGAAAGCCGTCTCTGACCCCGCAACGTGCTCGGCAGCTGCAAGTGCTGCGTCACCGCCTGAGGTGAGTATCATGCCGTACAGCACGTCTTCCATGGTTGGAGTCTCTCCGGGCTCAAAACCCGCTCTCGAAGCCTCCATATCTATCATGGAAGCGACCATATCGTAAGTTATCTCAACTCTTTCAGAAAGGTCCGCCGTATTCTCAACAGCAACGATAAGAGTCATCACCTTGGTTAGCGAAGCGGGATACATCTTTGAAGACGAGCTTTTTGCCGCGACTGTTTCGTTATCATCAACGTTTATAAGAACTGCATGCTTTACATCGTATTCCTGACCGAAAGAGACTGTCTTATCGGTTTTTTCCGGATATAACAATAAAGGCACTGCCGTTTCTTCCGTTTGTTCTTCTGTGACCGAGGCAATATCCTCCAAAGCCGTAGTATCTGTAAGCTCTTGCACAGCAGCAGCTGTATCAACATGCTCGCGGTCTTTACTCTGCTTCAGAGCAGAAAAAGCCGTTCTGATACCAAAAATTATGAGAACTATAAGGAAAACAGCTATGCCTATCCTCAAATATTGGACTTTAGCACGTCTCTTCCTTCTTTTGTTCATTCTACACCTCTATATATCTCTCTATAATTTATATTATAATACAAAATATTACCAATGTCAACAAGATTCTAAAAATCTCCGTATTGCACAAAGATATTTATTACATTTTTTGCATTTTTACTATCCTTATTCACGCTCCGACATTTTTCAACATAAAAGTGTTGAGATTTCGCGGCCTACAGCAAAAATACCGCCGCGAAGTAAGTCATACGTGCGGCGGCAGACATCATATTTTTATCGGAATCGCTTTTTTCAGCTCGAAAGAGTACAGATATGCTTCCTTCACCTTTTTTTCCATGGTAAGTTCAACCGCACTGCGATAAAGGCGCAGCTGCAGTGTGTATCTTTCAGCAAGCTTTTCCGCAGAGATACCTCGGTCAGATTTATAATCCACAATAACAAATCCGTCATCCTCTTCAAAGATAAGATCTACAATGCCCTTTATCATACCCTTATGGCTTCGTATAGTATCTGATATCATTTCACTCGTATCCAGATCCGCTACTGCTGCCATGAACTTCTTCTCACGCCATACACTTTTTGCCTTGGAAATGCGCTTGTAAAGTCCGCTGCTGAAAAACGCCTTCGTATTGGGTATGCTTATGGAAGCGGCTTCTGCTTCGCTGATATACCCCATTACCGTCATTCTCTCTATCTCTTCCTCGGGAGAAGCGTACGCCTTTCCAAAATCGCAGTACTGAAAAAACGTATGTATGGCAGTTCCCCTTTCTGCACCTGTAAGAACAGATGTATCTGATTTGAATCTGGGTCTCTTCAAAACGAAATCGAAGGCTTCATCATTGTTCTGATGCTTTCTGAGCATCTGTGTCACGCTGAGTTTCGCTGGAGTAGCAGAAAGCTCATTGTCATATTTATGCCCTATTAACTCAGATATTTCATTATATATATTGTCATCCGGAAGGATCGTTTCTGCAGTTTCGGCTTCTTCATCTGTATCATCAGAGGATATATCAGCAAATTCATATTCAAAAAGCTTTTCCGAACATTCAGGACGAGGAAGCCCGAGTGCTCCTCCGTCTATGCCCAGTCGCTCAGCGATCTGCGCAAACTCAATATGCTTTGCTATGCATGACCATAACCAATCTGCAAAGCAGTTCGCCTCATTTACAGCTTCTTTGATACTTCCGCCGCTGACAACACAGCTTTCTATAATATTTTTTATCCGATTTACAGCCTTCTCTCCCGATTTAAGATTTATGAAAAGCTTCTGTTTAGCTCTTGTGAGCCCTACATACATCAAACGCATTTCCTCACTGCGTGTATTCTCTTCCTCCACTCCCGCGAGCATTGCCTGCTGAAACGTCTTATATTTGCGGAAAAGCTTTGGATCATACAATATGTATCCTACCCTTCCGTCAGGCGAGCACATGATGTTCTTTGAATCATATTGAAATGTACAGGAAGTCTCGGCTATAAATACAAACGGATACTCAAGTCCCTTTGATTTATGCAGTGTTTGAACAGCAACACGTTCCTCAGAGGAGGATGATATCTTGCCCTGTGCATAGTCTCCGTTTTCTATAACTCTGTCAAGGTGGCGGAGAAATCCGTCAAGTCCGCCTGATCCCTCAAATTCCGAGGCATTCTCATAATTCTGAGCATACTGAACAAGAGCCCTGAGATTAGCACGCTTTTTATCTCCGTCACTGTAAAGCTGCATTACTGAAATGAAGTCTGTAGTATCGTATATCGAAGTTATCAGCTCTCCAAGAGTCATTGTCACTGAATTGAGTCTGAACCTGTCGAGCGAATCAAGCAGCTCAACACAGCGCTCTCTCAGGAACATATCACTGCACTCCTCATAATCCCCCGCTGCAAGGCCTCTGATAACAGCATAAAGGCAGCGGCTGCTGTCGAGTGACTTAATTAAAGCAACGTCCGCAATGTCAAACATATACATTGGTGAAGTCATGACAGCCATCATCGGAATATCCTTCATAGGGTCGCTTATTATCCTCAGCAGGTCTGTCAGGACCGCTATCTCCCTTGACCTCAGATATCCCGATTCTTCATTCCTTTTCGAGGGAACTCCGAGCTTTGTCAATTCATCAGCATATACGTTTATGTATGCATTACTTCGGACAAGCACGCAGAAATCAGAAGGTCTGCACGGTCTGCGTCTGCCGTCATTTTCTATAACAGCTGTTCCGCTTTTAAGCATATGAGCTATCTTCTTTGCAGTGAACACCGCTTCGGCATTTCTGCCTTTATCCGCCGGCTCACCATTTTCATCAACATCATCGCCTATAAAGGAAATATGTGTAAGCTCCTCATCAGGAGACGCAGTTTCGTACTGCTTGGCTCCGAAATAGAGCATTTCCTTGTCCGTATAAGCCACATCTCCGCATTTTTCCGACATTATCCGCGAAAACACATAGTTAACAAGGTCTATGACACCGTGCGAGCTCCGGAAATTTTTGTTAAGGAATATCGAGCAGCTTGTGCTCTTCTCCGCTTCGTCATATTCGGCAGAGCTCTGCAGCGTGCTTATGAAATTGCCGGGATTTGCAAGCCTGAAACGATAAATAGACTGCTTAACATCGCCTACAAGAAAAACATTATCACCATACAGAGGGTCTCCGTCCTCAGAAACAGAATAATTTTTAGATAAAAGACGAAATATCATGTCCTGCTTATTGTTTGAATCCTGATACTCGTCTATCATTATGATATCATAATGCTCTGATACTTTTTTTGCAATTTCAGACTGAATTATATTTCCGCTTTCATCTCTGTCTGCAAGAAGCTCCAGCGCAAGGCGCTCTCCGTCATCGAAGCTTATTGAATTTTTCTCGCATTTTGCTTCCCAGAGTATCTCGGCGTACTTTTTGAGCATCTGAGCAAGTATAGCCGTTACGCGGCGTGACTCGGCGTAATCGCTCTCTACAGCCCCAAGTCCTGAAAGAGCAGCGACAGTAAGCTTCTTCAGCTTTTCCCTCTTTTTCTTATAAAGCTCCCTTAAGGCTTTATTATGCTCCGTTTTTCCTATTCTCACAAGATCTCCGAATACTACCTCAGAAGCCTCTGCTTCATCAGGCAGCCTGCCGCCCTCGATAACGCTCAGGACACTCTCGATCATACTATGGTCATCTTCTGCCTGAGCAAGAGATTTTTGTGCTGCTGACGATGATATATCCGGAAATATCTCCGATATCATTGCGCAGCATTCTTCTGATATACTAAGCGCTTTTTCCAGCTTCTGGTGCAGAGAATTCAGCAGCGTCCTGTAATAAACAGAAGCCTCAAAAGGCTTTTCATATTCTTCAACAGCTCTGTCAAGCCATTCATTTCTGAAAGCAACAGATGCAAGAAAGCTATCGGCTCTTGACAGCGCCTCTACAAGTCCTTTTTCATTATTGATACAGAACTTATCATAAAGATATGATATCTTATCATACTCATGCTTGCTGTAATAGTTGATAAGCTCCTCAAGCGCACGGGACTTCATAACACTGTTATCAGATTCATCAAGTATACCAAAGCCCGATGTTATCCCTTGATCTGTGATATTGTCCCTTATAAGCTCAAAGCAAAAGGAATTTATCGTGCTTATCACCGCATTCTGCAAGAGGACCTGCTGTTTAAGCAAATGAGTGTCAGACGGTCTCTCGTTTATCAGGTTATGCAGCTTTGAATCAAGGCGGTTTTTAAGCTCAGTTGCAGCGTCGTTAGTGAAAGTTACCACGATTATCCTATCTGCCCTTACGCCGGAAGAGGGATCTGCAAGAAGCCTGACGAGCCTTTCCGTAAGAACAGCGGTCTTTCCACTTCCGGCAGCCGCAGAGACTATTATAGACGATCCGTCCGCATTTATAGCATTTTCCTGCTGCTTCGTCCAAGCCATGACTTACTCCTCCTCTTTTATGTCAAATTTCATAGATAATATCGCTTCCGCCTGTGCAACACTTTCCGGGTCGGGTAATCTGTACTCCGTTATTGAAGTGCTGTCGCATATATTTGAATAATCACAATAGCTGCAAGGATCGGATTTGGCAGTTTTCAGGGGCATTGCCTCTATTTCTCCGCCCATAAGGTTCTCCGCCATATCGGTCAGCTTACCGTAGGTAAACTCCTTCAGGCGCTCCATTCCCTCTTCAGAGATGCAGGAGGACTTTTCGTCTATTTCGCCGTTTTTACCGAGCTTTGCCGGGATATACACTCCCGATACGCTTCGCTCCATCGCACCGAGAACTTCTTTATCTCCGAGAACAAGACCACTTGTTTTAAGAGAGCTGTTCACGGCACTGCTGTTGACAGAATCTATCCTGTGAGGTTCGAGTTTTATCTCGGATATCCTTATCGGCGAGTAAAGTACTCCTGCGGGCTTACACCCTTCATAAGCACCGCCCTTTTCAACACAGGCGAACAGATACAGGAGCATCTGCATATTTATTCCGCTTGCAAGCGTCTCGGCAGATATCTCCTTACGGCTGCTCTTATAATCCACTATGCGCAGGTATTTTTCTCCACCGACATCGCACAGATCGGCTCTGTCAACAATGCCCCCGAATGTCAGTGTATTGCCTTCGCCGAATCCTATATCTATACAGTGACCTCTGCGAAGGTCAAGTTCAAAAGAATGAGGCGTAAAATCCGAGACCATAAGTGACTGTTTAGTGTGTAAAAAGACCTCGGTAAGACGCTCTGTGAGCTTGTTGAAAATAAGATCGAATTTTGCATTTTTCCCGAATCCGTCCGCAAGAACTCTGCTATGGTATTCTCCTGCGCGCAGTGATACTTCCTCTTTTATCTGATCATAAGTCATATCTATGAACTCGCTCTTGGTACGCGAAGCAAGAACTCCGCAGAAGCATTCGTGCGTCAGCTCTCCTGCAATACGAGCATCAAGCTCCATAGTATCACAGCTTTGCAAATGCAGACACTTATCGCAGAAATACTTAAAATGACATATGTTATATTCCTCAAGCCCGGTAGATGAAAGGCGCAGCGGTGAAAAGCTCTTGAGGCGCTGCATTATCTCCTTGTCTATGCAATAATTTCTTCTGAAATCCGAACGGCTCAGCACATAAGACAGCCTGCGTTTATACCCCTGATCCTTCATCAGAAGCTTCTCTATAGCAGCCGCCGAAGAGGAAAGAGCCTTCCTGTTCTGCATATAATGATAAAAAGCAGAATGCATTGTCACCGCATAATAATGAGGGGGGATCTCAGATTCCACACTCCTCATCCCACTGTTTCCGAACATCATCATGATCTGCGCAATTATCTGCGCCGGATACTTTGCTTGCCCGGAAAGATCAGACAGAGGATACGTAATATACAGCTTGTGCGAAGCAGCCGACAGCGACTTATATACCACCAGACGTTCGGCAGCTATCATCTCGTCAAGCGGAGCAGATACCGTCACTCCATTATCGGCAAGCTTCTGTTTATCTGCCTCGGAAAAGAGTCCGTGAAGGCTTATATGCTCCGGAAAAGCTCCGTCAGTTACCCCGATTACAAATACCACCTTGGGAGCATTGAGCCTTGCCGTGCGTGCAGAAGCTGCTGTTACCTCGTCAAGCGTCTGCGGCGGCAGAGAGTAGGTTATCTTGCCTATCATTGATTTTATGAGTTTTGTAGCTTCACTGAAGGATATTTCCTTTTCGCCAAGGGTCTCATATATACTGTCAAGAATATCTACAAGGCAACCCCACAGCCTCTTAAGTTCGGCTGCTTCATGATCGCGGTCATTTTTTATTAGTCCGCTCATAAGGCGGCCCACGCTATCCTCAGCGCGGTTGGCTGTCATATAGTCATACAGCAGTGTGCATATTCCGGCAGCAGTTTTAGCCCGGTGAAGACTTTTTTTCAGCTCTGCAAGGGGAGTTATAATGCTTACGCGAAGCTCCTCTATGCGTTCAAGCTCCTTGTCATCGGCAGTAAATTTGCTTCGCCATACATCACCGTCTACACTCCACTTATAGCAGTAATTCTCAAGCAGAGAGATATCTGTGAGCGAAATATCAGGTATACCGCATTTGAGGAAGCGCATTATGCTTTCAGTACGGAAGCTTCTTGCACTCAGGATATTCAGCAGAGATGTAAAATAAACCATTACGCTGGCGTGTGTGACAGATTTTTCTATGCTCAGAAAATATGGTATATCATATCGTCCGAACGCTGCCGAAAAAACGTCGGAGTATATCGAGATATCATTTGAGATAACCGCTATATCCTTGTAATGCAGCGAATTATCAGCATATACAAGACGCTTTATCGTCGCACAGACATACTCAGCCTCGCTGTACATATCCTTCGCTTCAAAAATACGTATATTATCAGGCTTTGGAGCATTCTGAGGTTCATAAGGCAGATTGCGCATTATCCTCGCGCTTAGGTATGAAAGCTCAGGATTTGTAAATCTCCGGCATTCCGGACAATATGTTATCTTATATTCTGCATTGTGCTCACGGCATATACCCTTGATCTTGCGGCAGGTATTGTTGACAGTCTCAAAAAGAGTATATTCTCCTGCATTGACATCATCGGTGCGCAGAGTTATATACACATTCTCAGCGGAAGAGATCATCACATCTATCATTTCAAGCTGATCCGCAGTAAAGCTTTCAAATTCATCAATATATACAGTCATGCCTCTGAAATAGCCGTTTATATTTGCAGCAGCTGCAGCCTCCCGGACATTCTGAAGCTCATCTCTAAAGCCATATTCCTCCATGAGCCTCTGATATTCAGCATATATCGCTGCTATATCGCTTGTTTTGTCCCTCAGTCGGTCATCAAGCAGAAGGGCTTTAGAAGCAAGCTCATCAGGCGTTACTCCGGAGCGCTTCATCTCATTTATCAGCCTGAGAGCTTCCTCTGCAAAGCCGTTCTGGGTACTGCGGCGCAAAAAATAACTGAGTCCGCCCGGACGGCTGCGAACCTCCGACACTGCCTGATATATCATTATCATTCTCGCCATATCGTCAGCGTAGCCGTTTCTTTTTCCCGGTTCGCCGTAAAGCTGAAAAAGCTGCCTTGCAAGCCCCGTAAAACTCTGGGATATAAGCTCGTTGAATCGCTTTGCACCAAGAAAAAAATACAGCTTCTTATCAAAATCATGCGAATACTGCTCCGGTACTATTATACACTGCTTCTTATGAGCATCGGCATTTTTTTGTATTCTTTCAAACATAAGCGTAGTTTTTCCGCTTCCTGCCTGACCAGTAATGAATTCAACCATTTTATAAACACCTTTTATCATCAAAAAGGCCGCCGCACATCATGCAGCAGCCTTCTTTTGGATCAATATCCGTTAAGATGAGCACTGCTCATTATTGACGGATAATCATAATATGCATAGTTTCTGTCAACGCTTCCGTTAACGCCGTTTACCGAAGCACTGTTTGTGTATCGCCACATTCCGAACGAACCCCTGTATGTGGGTCTGTTCACACCGTAATGTGCTACCCATACATCATAACTGCTAAGGACAGATGCGTCTATCTTTGTATTAAGGAAGTTTGTATAGCTTGTAACTCCAACGTAATAGCCCTTTGCTTCAAGCGTGGAGCAGAATGCCTTTACTATCGCGGTTATCTCAGAATTACTCAGCTCCGCTATTGAAGGATCCTCTACGTTAAAGTATACCGGATATGCAAGCTTGTAATTCTTGATGACCTGATAGCACGCTTCCGCCTCAAGCTTTGCATCAGCTGCAGAGGTGGCATAACTATACCAATATACTCCGCATTTTATACCTGCCGCAGTAGCATTAGCCATATTCGTATCAAAATACTTGTCCTTCTGGCTTGCAAGCTTTCCGTAGCCGGCTCTGATTATTGCATAGCTGACACCTGTCTGCGCTACCTGACTCCAGTTTATCTTTCCCTGCCATACCGAAACATCAATGCCCTGAGCAACGCCGGTATCGACCTTGATATTAGGATTAGCAGTCACCGAAGCAGTAACATCTCCCGTAATAATATACGGATAATTAAGATAACCGTAATCGGTATCAACATCTCCGCTTATACCGTTGACATATCCTGTACGGCTGTACTGCCACATACCATAGCTTCCGGTGAATGCAGGCGAACTAACGCCGTAATGAGCTACCCAGACATCATATTTATTCAGGACGTTTGAATAAACCTTTGTTGAAAGGAAGCTCGCATAGCTGTAGATACCTACATAATACCCCTTCGCCTGAAGAGTTGAACAGAATGCCTCTATGATAGCCGATACCTGAGCGGTAGAAAGGGCTTCCTGTGAGCTCTCTTCGATGTCAAAATAGATAGGATATGTAAAGTCATAATTCTTTATGATCTGATAGCAAGTTTCAGCCTCTTGATAAGCCGCCTCTACTGTAAGAGCATAGCTGTACCAGTACACACCGCAGTCGATACCCGAGGCCTGAGCGTTTTTCACATTCTCATCAAACTTGGTATCCTTCTGAGAAAGCTCTTTTCCATAGCCTGCTCTGATTATGGCAAAATCCACTCCGCCTTTACTTACGGTATCCCAGTTTATAGTGCCCTGCCACTGAGAAACGTCTATGCCTTTTGTATTGATGTATATCGGAGGTTCCTCCGGTTCGGGCTCGGAAACATAATCCTGATGAGCGTTATATATATCAAACACATTAAATGGTGTTGACGGTGATGTAGCAGCAGCAGTTGGAGCTTCAACAGATGCTGTAGCTTCTTCGATCTGTTCGGGCGCATCCTCTTCGGTTTCAACACCAGCCTCTTTACTTTCTGCCTCGTTTGTGATATCATAGATATCGGATAACGAAACACTTTCGCTCTCTTCTTCAGCAACAGACGACATCATCATTCCTGAAAAAGCTGCTGAACCTGCACATACTACAGACAGCACTGCCGAAAGTATTCTTTTTGAAAGCTTCATGGCAGTTCAAACTCCTTTCATAGCGCCTTACATTGCATCACGCCTATTTGATGCAACGATCATCAACACGGCACTTATTAGGTAAATTATAACACATATCCCGATTTATTTCAACCTTTGATGTCGAAAAAGGCTTATCCTTAATTGATTTTTGTGAACAGAAACATATTTCAAACCTCATTTTTGTTGATATCCACCAAATTATATTGAAAGCAGGCGAACGTATGGAACAATTTGTTATAAACGAGAATGACAGCGGTCAGAGAGTTGATAAGTTCATATCAAAAGCTATGCCCGATCTGCCCAAAAGCATGATGTACAAGCTTATAAGAAAAAAAGACATCAAGCTTAACGGAAAGCGATGTGAAATATCCGAAAAGCTCCACAGCGGCGACGTTCTCACCGTCTATGTAAAAAACACTCTTTCACAGAAAAAGAGCCACGATATGAGCTTTATGAAAGCTCCGCAGGAGATCAGCAAAATTTTTGAAGACGGCAATATTATTATCGTAAACAAGCCTGTGGGTCTGGATTCACATTCAAACGGATCAGAACAGATCGACACCATGATAAACCGCATCAAGCGCTATCTCTACGAAAAAGGCGAGTATCTACCCGAAAACGAGAGTTCCTTTGCTCCTGCACTGTGCAGCAGGCTCGACCGAAATACAAGTGGTCTTGTTACTGCCGCCAAAAACGCTGTATCTCTTCGGGAAATAAATGAAGCTATCCGCGGCGGACAGCTTCATAAGATATATCATTGTGTGACAGTCGGGGAGCTTCCCCGTGACTGCGATATCGTCCATGCATATCACAAAAAGGACGAAGGTCGAAATATCGTCCGCATTGTCGATGAACCGAAAGAAGGTTTCAAGCCGATAAAAACCGGGTATAAGCTCCTTGCGCGCAAAAACGGTCTTTCCCTCTACGAAATAACACTCTACACGGGACGCACCCACCAGATACGTGCCCACCTTGCTCACCTTGGAGCTCCCGTACTCGGCGACGGGAAATACGGTAATATCCCCGAAAATAAGCGTTTTAAAATTTTTCGCCAAATGCTATGCGCATATGGGCTTGAGTTTGAGCTGCCGGAAACATCTCCCCTGCACTATCTGAATGAAATCAGTATACACGCGCCGCTGCCTCGGTTCGAGGTGGAGCTGATGGGCATATGTCAAAAGTAGCCGATCAGTTGGGCTGTCCGACTCTGTTGCGCAGATTCTTTTCCTTGAGTTCCCTGCCCTCTGCAATGAGTAACTTCATGCGCTCCGAATCGCCGTTTCTGAGCGCATCGCTGTAGGTCTGTAAATTTGCTATCAGTGTATCGAGCTCGTACTGCAAATGACGGCTGTTCTGCATGAAAAGCTCCGTCCACATAGTCTCGTTCATTGTCGCGATACGGGTCATATCTTGAAAGCTGCCGCCGCTGAAGCCGCATTCGAGCTCAAGCTCCGGGCTCTTTACATATGCGCTCGAAACGATGTGCGCGAGCTGCGAGGTATAGGCTATCATCTTATCATGGTTCTCAGGCGTGGTTATGACTATCTTGCCTGCGCCAAGTTCCTTGGCAAGCGATTCGAGAGTCTTTACGCCCTCTGCGTCGCTGTCGCCGTCGGCAGTAATGACGAAATTCGCCTTCTGAAAGAGGTCGGCGGTGCTGTTCTGATATCCTCCGAATTCCTTGCCTGCCATTGGGTGCATTCCGACATAGCGCAGTCCGTTATCGGCGGCAAGCTTCGTCATTCTTGCTGCAAAATCGCCCTTTATACCACACACGTCGGTGATGAGCGTACCCCTTGCCATTTCGTGAGCGTGATCAGAAAGGTACTTCTCGGTAGCCTCGGGATAGAGCGAGATAATAACGAGGTCGATAGCGGAGTAGTCCCCGCCGAATTTGTGATCTATAGCGATATCGCGGAGCGCGTATTCCTCAGTCTCCTTGCTGCGGTTTTCACCATAAACAGTGTGGTAGGTGTACTTTTTCATCGCCTTGCATAGCGAACCACCGATGAGCCCGAGTCCGACAACGAGAATATTCATAGCTTGATACTTCCTTTCAGTTTCATTATTTAAAGTATAACGCTTTAAACAGAAGAAGTCAAGTGTATAGACATATATTTCAATCATTTTCTTTATTGACACGCGCTCTGAGGTGTTGTATAATTAATGAAAACAAAAACATAAAGGAGATGATAAACCATGCTTTCTAAACCGAAATACGGTTGGACAACAATTACGATCGAGGATTGGCAAACAGAAGCAAGCTATCTTTTCGATGTACCATTTGAGTGGCTGAGAGCTTGCCTTAACGCAATGGAATATAATATACCTATCTGTCTTTTTGTTGATGAGGAGGGCAGCTGCTGCTATATCAATTCATACTATAACAACACATACATCATTATCGAGCGGGACGAGACAACTCTCCACAATTGCCGAAATACGGACTTTTTCGACCTGACCTACTCGCTGATAACGGATATAAAACACCACTTTGAGGACTGGGTAAAATGGTACCCATACGAGGAGAGTGAGGATGACTTTATCAGAAGGAAAAAGGAATTGAAGCGCCTCATTGATAAAACAGAAAATTCATTATATGCTGCGGCAGAAAAAAGAAGAAAATCTTTTGCCGAGCCAAATCAAACGGAGTGAAAAGACATGAATAACATTACATCAAGAATAAACGAGGTTCTTCAGACTTCAGTCGATAACGGCAGCACAAGGGGCGCAAACTGCCTTGTTTTCAAGGACGGTGAGGAGCTTTACGGCGGCTCGTTCGGTTTTGCGGACTTCGAGAATAAAATCCCAATGCGCCGCGACTCTATCTTCCGGCTTTTTTCCCTCACAAAGCCCATTACCTCCGCCGCTGCGATGATACTCATTGACAAGGGAGTAATTTCCCCTGATGATCCCGTCGCTAAGTTCTTCCCGGAATATGAGCACCTTACATACTCAGCAGGCAGCGACCAGAACGGCACTGAACAGATACTTCCTTGTCCCGATATCCTGAAAATATCCCACCTTTTGACCATGACCTCGGGACTTCCCTATGCAAATAATTACTGTAAGTCCGTTTGCGCCTCTGCGCAGCTTTTCGACGCGGTGATAGCGGCACAGAACGGCATAGCCCCCGTGACTACGGAAGAATTCACACGCCGCGCGTCTGAAATTCCTCTGATGTTCCGCCCCGGCGATCACTGGGACTACGGTATCTCGGCGGATATCCTCGGCGGAGTCATCGAAAAGGCTTCGGGCATGAAATACGGTGATTTTCTTAGGGAAAACATCTTCGCTCCCCTCGGCATGGACGACACGGGCTTCTATGTCCCCGAGGACAAGCTCTCGCGCTTCACAGCGCTCTATAAATGGGGCGAAAACGGTCTTGAGCGCGACAGCGAGAACTACCTGGGGCTGACCGATTATACAGCTCCGCCTGCGTTTGAGTCGGGAGGCGCAGGACTTGTCTCCACTATCGACGACTACGCAAAATTTGCAAACATGCTCTGCAGCAGGGGCAAATTCGGCGATGTGCGCGTTATAAGCAATGAGAGCTTTGAATACATGACCTCGCCGAAGCTCGGCAAGGTGCAGCAGTCCGACCTATGGGAACGCCTTAAAGGGTACAATTACGCCTGCCTGATGAGAATACTGACCGATGAAAGCTCCGCCGAGATAAAGACCTCAAACGGAGAGTTTGGCTGGGATGGCTGGACGGGTACCTATTTCTGTGCAAATCCCTCCACGGGTATCGTGTGCTTATATTTTACGCAGATAGCGGGTGCAGGAACTACTCCTCAGGCGGAAAAGATAGACAAGATAGTCTACGACGAACTCGTGAGGTGAGATACTCTATGGAAACCGAGAATTCTCCGTGAGATAGTTTTTCTCAGTGTAAAGAAGTATAATGAAAAACTATAAATACAAGAGTCCTGACATCAGGACTCTCTCTTATTTCATGAAAACAAATTCGTGCAGGTCGAAGATGTTTCTGCCGTCAAACATTTGCGCCGACCATTCGTGGTATGCGTGCTCAATCGCCAGATAAATACTGTGACGTCCCACAACATTTTTTACAGAAGCTTTATAAACTCCGTCTTGCGTATCTGTAAAGCAGACTCCTATCTCCTCGCCGTCCTCTGAGTCGATGCGGATATGTATTTCTCCTCGGCAGCCGCTGCCGGTTATCCGGACGGCAAAGGTCATCTCACTGCCCGAGAAATCCTTACCAAAATCAAAATACTTATAACCAATAACGCTCCCCTTGCGGATATTTGTAACAGTACGTGTAAAGGTATCCTTTTCCGTCACAAAGCAGCCTCCTTTTAAAACGCAGGCTATATCCGCAGAAGTTATAGCATAAGGGTCGAGGGAATCAGCAAAGCCGAGCGAGGTCATCTCCACTTGCGGGATAGTTCCGTCAGGGAGTATCTCAACACGCTCAGCGCAGGCACGTCTTGACATTATCGTTCCATTTGTCATACGATGATAGAAGATGTACCACTGACCTTTTATGCAGCACAACGAGCCATGGTCATTGCCGCCGGGATAATCGATACCATTACTGATTATAGTTCCTTTTCTCTCGAAGGGACCTGTCGGGCTTTCTGAAACTGCATAACAAAGCTCACGGCCTGTGCGATTTGAATATATGAGATAATACCTTCCGTTTATTCTCCTAGGCGAGCTCGCCTCGAAGAAATCGTTCGGCTGAGTTCCGCAAGGTATCATATCCGCTTTGTAAGAGCCTTTCTTAATAGTGTACATATCCGCTTCCAATTCTCCGAAATGCGAACGCTCAAAGCCATAGTAAATGTAAGCTCTGCCGTCGTCATCTACGAGGACTCCCGCATCATTGAAAATGCCGTCATCACCTGCATCGGCCTCGTCATAGACATATCGGCTAAGGAGACTGAAAGGTCCCTCCGGGTAGTCGCTCACACCAACACAGCCCTTGGAATTGAGAATATATGCGTAAAGGTAGTATCTTCCGTCACGTTCTACAACATCAGGAGCATATAGTTCTTTATCCGTCCAGTCGGTATCAGCGATCCCAGCGTCTCCGTCACGTGTTCGGAAGCTGACACCGTGACATACCCAATGCTCAAGATCGTCAACAGGTGCCGACCATACCTTAAGCTTATAGTCGCAGAACATATCGGAAGAAGCACGGTCATGCGAACCGTATATATAAACTCTGTCGCCGAATACTCTCGGCTCACCGTCAGGGATATATTCCCACAAGGGCAAAAATGGATTAGCCATAAAAACCTCCTTGATCGGCGCGATACGCCCAATTCTCACATTATAATATTGATAAGAAGCTTTATCTTCTTCAGCATTGCTTTTTCTGTAAGCGTATGCTATAATGATTATAACATTTTTTTCTTTATGATAATAGAATAAATCAGACAAGAATCTATCCTAAAAACGACAAGTTAGGGAGGTGCACAAGATGTTCCGTATGCCGCTGGAGGCTTTCACAAGTGATGAGAGCTTTCCGTTTTTCATTCAGTTCGGAGGACACAACGAACCGCTTTTTCTTCATGGCCATGACGATTACTCAGAGCTCGTGATCGTTCTCAGCGGAACAGCTCAGCATATAGTAGGCTCAGAACGCTATACGATAGGGAAAGGTGATGTTTTCGTCATTGATACGGATACAGAACACGGCTACGACGCTCCGTCAGATTTCAGGATATGCAATATAATGTTCCGCAGAAGCTTTGTAGACCTTTCAAAAACAGACATTGCTCAATCGGCAGGATTCCAGGCTCTTTTCATACTCGAACCGCGCAATACCCAACGCTCGGGTTTTACAAGCCGTCTTCATCTTGACGGAGAAAACTTTTTACGCATCGAACGCTTTATTACTCGTATCCATGATGAGTATTACGGAGATCTCCCCGGAAAGAAAACATTGATAGAGGCTTATTTTCTTGACCTTGTTGTAATTCTTTCAAGACTGTATGATACACATGAGATCAGAGAAAATGACGGCATTGTAAAGCTCGCTTCCGCTATTGCATATATCGAAAAACACTATTTTGAAGAAATATCCATAGCTGAGCTCTCAAAGCTATCAAACTACTCTCAGCGACACTTCATACGTCTCTTCAAAGAAGCTCTTGGATGCGTACCTATGCAGTATATCACAAGACTGAGAATAGAGAAGGCATGTGATATGCTCAGCAATACTTCCCTTTCAATTACTGAGGTAGCTTTCAGGTGCGGGTATCCTGACAGCAACTACTTCAGCAAGCTTTTCCGAAAATATATCGGCTGCTCCCCCAGGAGCTACCGTGATGATCTGACAGTTCGGCGATAACAAAATATAAACTTTTGGCATAAGATATAAAGAGAATATTCAATTCATTCTCCAATCCAATGAAAGGAATGTTTTTATGCCAAAGGTATTTTTAAGCCCTTCTACTCAGGAATGGAATCAGTACGCCACTGAGGGGAATGAAGAGCTTTATATGAATCTTCTTGCAGACCGAATCGAACCTTATCTGAGATCAAGCGGAATAAGCTATGTCCGCAACGATCCTGCAAGAAATGCTGCGGGCGCAATACAGGATTCAAATATGTCATATTACGATGTTCACCTGGCGCTTCATTCAAATGCTGCTCCGGAGCAGCTTGCGGGCAGGCTCAGGGGGATCGACGTTTATTTTGCTCCCTCAAGCTACGATAGCGAGCGCCTTGCCAACATCATGGCAAATAATCTCAGATACATCTACCCTCTTCCGGACAAGGTAAGAGCTCTGCCTACATCTTCTCTCGGAGAAGTGCTGCGGACGCGCGCAGTCGCAGTTCTTGCCGAGCTCGGCTACCATGACAACTACGCTGACGAAGCATGGCTGAAAAATAATCTGGAAAATATAGCACGCAATATCGTCGGCTCACTCTGCGATTATTTCGGTATACCGTTCGTTCCTGTCGGTCCCGTCAGAACAGGCACAGTTACCACTGACGGAAGCGGGCTGAACATACGCAGCTATCCTGATATTTCGGCATCTATAATTGGTTCTATGCCTGACGGAGCCTCCGTCACCATAAACGGCGAAACAAACGGATGGTATGTGGTCTCATACAACGGGATAAACGGTTATTCAAGCAGCGATTTTATTACGATATGATACAGAAAAGGGGCTTTATCAGCCCCTTTTTCATTCATTATTTGAGGAAGATCTCTTCTTTTTGCTTTTTTTCTTTTTATCTACCTTGGGAACTGCATAAATGGGTTTCAGCGGCTTTGCCTTGCTCTTAAATACCACATAGGAATATATGCACACTATTATATAAATAGCACAAAGCAGGCATGATATCAAAAGCGCCTTGTTGAACCAGCGCGACTTCGGAAACAGCTTGGCTACGTACAGATTGTACTTAGATTCCGAACGCTTTACCCCTGATACAGCAACTACCTCAACGGTACCGAGGACCTCACCGGAATATACTATAGAAAGCTCTCCGAGCGGCTCGCCCTTTTCAACAGGAGCCTCAAGAGTATTCTTGTACCATGTTATCCGACTCTTATCAATAACTGATGTATCCACTTCGTCGTACCAGAGCAGCGTGAAATCCTCCTTTGGTCTTGCAAGAACGTAATCATTACCGTCAGCAAGAGTTACCTGAAGTTCCCCTACCTCGGCAGTATCAGCAAGTATTACCTGATAGGAGAAATGCGTGAATGCCCAGTCAAAGAGCGCTGTGGCGTCCTCAAGATGATAGAAAGTAGTGTTGCCGTCAGCGTCGTTTATCGGGGATTTCATAAGAACAGCCAGATAATTATTTCCATCGCGGCTCGCCATAGCAACTATATTTCTGCCAGCAAGTTCGAGATTTCCTGTCTTGATACCTTTTGCTCCTGCATAGTAGTAATCGCTTTCAGGATCCATCATAGTATTGGAATGAGTCCATATCCATGTGTCATGGTTAGGATGAGAATCAATATTCGGAACTGTAGGATTATAGGTGAAGGTCGTAGAAATAGTTTCAAAAAGGGGGACATTAAGCGCATACTGTGTAAGAGTTGCCATATCCCTTGCAGTAGTGTATTGGTCGGGATCATACATTCCTGTGGCATTCGTGAAATGAGTAGACTCAAGACCTATCTCAGCAGCCTTCTCATTCATCATGTCAACAAATTCAGAGGTGTTTCCATCAGAAACATGATACGCAATAGTCTCGGCAGCCTCTATAGATGACGTTAACATCATTGCATAAAGCAGATCGCTTACCGTAAGAACATCACCGTCATAGATATCCGCAAAGCGAAGATCATCAATATACTCTGTATCATAAAGATAGCTGTAGACAGATTCGTCAATAGTGATCTCTTCAGAAAGATCCTGGCAGTTTTCAAGACACACCACAGCTGTCATAATATTTACAAGCGGTCCGGGAAGCTGCTTGGAGTCCGCGTTTTTCTCATGTATAACAGTATCTGCATCGAGATTTATCATGATAGCAGATTCGCTTTGTATAGTTGTTTTCAGCGGGAAGCTCACCGCGCTTGCTTTTTGTACACATATTAAAGGAAGGACGGTTACAACAGCAGCAAGAGCAGATAAAAACTTTTTCATATATTCTCCTTTATTTAAACGGAAAACCGTATATTCTTGGTAGCGTAAATGTATAGTAACACTATTATCATATATTATAACATATTATCATGAAAAAATCAACCTGCGCGGAGAGAAATTTCCGATTTTTTTATCTTTGGCGCGAAGACGGCAGCGCGGTGGCTCCCTGCAGTTAAGCTGTGTACCAAATCTTTGATTTGGCTTTCATAGCTATATGCATAGCTGCAGGGAGATGTCCGTAGGGCAGAGGGCCGCGGGTTCTGTTGGGACACCGCGCTTATAATACATAATGTTTCAAAAAGCAATGGGGCGCGGAAAAAATTTTCGTCTTTGTTTTTTAACGTGATAGCTGCCCGCATTCCTATTTTGCCAATATCTTGAAACCCTTAAAACTTAACTGTTGCATTATCAGTGATTCTGTGATAAAATATAATGTGAACAAAATGCACAACCGATCGGAGGTTTTAAAATTGATATATATAACGGGAGACACACACGGAGATATAAACAGATTCAAAAGTCCGGAAATGAAGAAGCTCCGCCGCGGCGATACTCTTATCATCTGCGGTGATTTTGGATTTATGTGGGATAATTCAAGAAAAGAAAGAGCCGCCATGAGAAAGCTTTCTTCGAAAGACTACACGATCGCCTTTGTTGACGGCTGCCATGAGAATTTCGATATGCTTGAGGAGCTTCCTGTATCAGAATGGAATGGTGGCAAAGTACATAAGCTGCGCAATAATGTTATACACCTTATGCGCGGACAAGTATATACCATCGAGGATAAGAAAATATTTGCTTTCGGAGGAGGTCACAGTCAGGATTACGATTTCCGTCGTGACGGCGACTGGTGGGAGCGCGAACAGCCTACTCACGCCGAGATCATGGAAGCTATCGGTAATCTGCGCAGCAATAATTACAGAATGGACTATATAATAACTCACGAACCTCCCGCTTCTCTCAAAGACTGCCTTGGAGTAGATGTTCTCCAGCGCCTTGAAGTACATGCTTTCTTTGAGGATATAATAAAGACCTGTCGGTATAAAAAATGGTTCTTCGGGAAATGCCACATTGACAAGCATATCCCCATTAAATTTTATGCGGTATTTAACAATGTTACTCCACTGAAATAAAGCATATTACGAAAGATCTTGTCATAGTATGTACAAACAGGAGGTACTGACTATGAAAAAATTTGATCTTACCGGTTTACTGATACATATTGTCTCTGCCGAGCTTGTAGGGGCTCTTTCCGCTCTGATATCAGGAAGCTTCTCAGAGGTATATTCTTCTATCGCCAGACCGCCATTATCCCCGCCTTCTGCAGTTTTTCCTATAGTGTGGGCAATACTGTATGCTTTAATGGGAGCTTCGGCATATATCATTTTCTCACAGGATGACGACATTCCCGAGCGAAACACCGCTATAGGTCTTTATGTTATCCAACTTGCCGTAAATTTCGCTTGGAGCATAATTTTCTTCCGCTTCAGAGCCTTCTTTGCGGCAGCCGTCACTGCCGTGGTTTTAGCTATGCTCGTCACAGCAATGGTTCTCTCGTTCCGGAAGGTGAGCAAAACTGCTGCACTTATGAATCTTCCCTATTTGCTGTGGTCATTCTTCGCTGCATATCTTGCATTCGGAGTGTGGCTTATGAATTAGGGAATATCATGTAAACTCTTTTTCCAATATTTCATCATTGATTTAACCTGTGACCTCTGGTATAATAGAATTATCCCAAGAAGGGGAAATACATAAGGAGGTTACTTAATATGTGCTGCAATAACATTTTAAAGGCACTTTGCGAGATGTTCGGAATCTGCTGCCGATAAAACCAAAGAGGGCTGCTGTGCGCGATGTACAGCAGCCATTCTTTATTGCCCAAAACAGGTCATTGATGTAAGCGAATACATATAAAAAGGACGACTTTCAGAGGTATTCCCCTCTTTTTGCCGTCCTTTTGCATTATTGTGCAGATCTGTCGCAGCTGTGTATAGCCTTTACAGGGCACGCAGCAACGCACGTTCCGCAATCGGTGCATTTATCATAATCTATCGAGGCGTGGAAGTCAGTCACGGTTATAGCTCCGTTAGGACACTTCTTCTCGCAGATCTTACAGCCTATACATCCGTTTTTACAGCTGAGTTTCGTGTTTTTTCCGTTATCAGCAGAAGAACACAACACGTCGGTGTGTCTTGCAATGGGCTTTATCGAGATAAGTTTATTGGGACAGACAGCCTCGCACTGTCCGCAAGCCTTGCACAGCGACGGATCAACCTTTGCAACGCCGTTTTCGATCTTTATTCCACCGTATTCGCAAACCGCAACACAGTCGCCAAGTCCGATACAGCCGTATTTGCAAACTCCGTTACCACCATAAAAGCGCTTTACCGCCTTGCATGACTGCACTCCGTCAAACTCAAACGCCCGGCTCGTTGCATTGCAGTCTCCGTTACAATGTACAACCGCTGCCATCGGTATTACCTCTCCTGCGGAAGTACCAAGGATATCTGCGATCTTTCCGGCAGCTTCTGCTCCTCCCGGACGGCAGAGATTAGGAGCTGCGCCATTATTTATGATAGCAGCGGCATAGTCCGCACAGCCTGCATAGCCGCAAGCACCGCAGTTTCCCTGTGGAAGTGCCTCCCCTATCCTTTCTATGCGCTCGTCTACTTCAACATGAAATACCTTCGCAGCGATCGTAAGCAGAACTCCCGCAAGAACTCCGCAGCCGCAAAGAATAAGAACAGGAACAAGATATGTCATATTCTATGCACCCCCTTAGCTGAAAAGTCCCGAAAAGCCCATGAAACTTACGGAAACTATCGATGCAGCGATAAGCGTTGCAGGAACACCCTTGAAGGTCTCCGGGATATCGGCGTATTCAAGCTTTTTACGGACTCCCGAAAAAATAACAAGAGCAAGCATAAAGCCGAGTCCTCCGCCAAGTGCATTGATGATCGACTGAACAAATGTGTAGCTGTTATCAATATTGAGAACAGTAACGCCGAGCACCGCACAGTTCGTAGTAATCAGAGGCAGGTACACACCAAGCGACTTGTAAAGTGCAGGCACGCACTTTTTCAGGAAGTTCTCTACAAGCTGAACGAACAGCGCTATAACGAGTATGAACACAACTGTGTCAAAGTATTCCAGTCCGTTAGGAACGAGTATACCATGGTGTATCGGGTATGTAACAAGGGTTGCACATATCATTACGAATGTGACTGCAGCTCCCATTCCGGTCGCACTGTCAAGCTTCTTCGATACACCGAGGAACGGGCAGATACCCATGAACTTCGATAGTACAAAATTGTCCGTCAGCATTGCAGACAGTAATATCACAAATAAGGTCTTCACTGACAGTCACCTCCTGCCTTTGCACAGGCTTCCGCATTCGGACAGCCCGAGCAGCCCAGCTCCTTCGGAGGCTTTTTGGCTGCAAGCTTGTTCACTATCGCGATTATCATGCCGAGTGTGAAGAATCCACCCGCCGGCATAATGAACAGCAGCATCGGGTTGTCATGGATAACCGGGATATTCAGCCCCATCCACTGTCCCGAGCCGATTATCTCGCGCACCGATCCCATAAGGAACAGCGCAATTGTGAAGCCTATTCCCATACCTATCGCGTCGCAAGCCGAGGCAAGGACCCCGTTTTTGCTCGCAAACATCTCAGCTCTGCCAAAAATGATACAGTTTACTGTGATGAGCGTCAGGTATATTCCGAGGCTGTCATAAAGCTCGGGGAGAAAGCCTTCCAGTATGAAGCCTATCAAAGTAACAAAGCTTGCTATTACCACGATAAATGCAGGTATCCTGACCTTGTCGGGTATGACCTTTCTGAGGGCGGATATTACTATATTCGAGCCGAGGAGGACGAACGTTGTCGCGAGTCCCATTCCTATGCCGTTCTTCGCCTGAGTTGTAACAGCGAGGGTCGGGCACATTCCCAGAAGCATTACAAGAGTCGGGTTCTCCTTGATAATGCCTTTCGTTATCTCTTGTCCGAGAGATGTTTTATTTTCAGCCACCGAGGATCGCCTCCTTGTTCTGAGTATATACTTCAATAGCAGTATTTACCGCGTTCTCCATGCCGTTTGAGGAATATGTAGCACCGCTTACAGCATCGAGCTCGTCACTGACTGCCGAACGCCCGTAGAACTGCTCACGGAATGAGGAAATATCCCTTACCTTAGAGCCGAGTCCGGGAGTCTCGCCGAGCGAAACGAACTCAATGCCCGAAACCGCCCCGTTCTCGTCGATGCCCACCAAAATGTTGATACCGTCCTTTGAATAGCCGTCGGTGCAGACCTGAACGGCAGTCTTGCCGTCGGGGGTCACCGCTATCGCCTCGATCTCGTCAAATCCGAAATTGGTATCGAGCAGTCGGCTGTCAGTCTTGCCGAACAGAGCTTCGACGCTGCTGCTGAATTTCAGCTCCTTCTGCTCTGCTATGCGTTCCTTAGTGAGCTCGTAGAAAAACGTTAGCAGAAGCGCTGCAACAATGCAGATAACGGTCAGCACAAGGGTAGGCTTTATCTTATCCTTCATTTCTCTGTGCCTCCTTTGCTCCGAAAACCTTGCTCCTCGTGAGCTGCTCAATGTAAGGAGTAAGGACGTTCATGAGAAGTATTGAGAACGAAACTCCCTCCGGATACGACCCAAAATGTCTTATTACAAATGTGATGATACCGCAGCCAAGGCCGAAAACTATCTTGCCCCTTGTTGTTATCGGAGTCGTAGCGTAGTCGGTGGCCATGAAGAACGCTCCGAGGAAAACACCTCCCGCGAGTATCTGGTATACGGGATCGTCGCCCGCTATCCATGCGAGAATAAAGAGGCTTCCTATGAACGATATCGGAGCTGCAAGGGTGATTATCCTGCGTGCAGCAAGATACAGTCCGCCGATGAGAAGCGCGAGTGCACAAGTCTCTCCGAGACAGCCGCCTGTCTTTCCGATGAAAAGGTCGAGATACGACGGAACGCTCTGACCGATATCGGCGAGCTTTTCCGCACTCATTGTTCGCAGCACGAGCGGAGTCGCCGAGGAGACCGCGTCTGCACTATAATCATATGTATTCGGGAGTATCCAGTGCGTCATAAATGAGGGGAAGCTCACCATGAGCACTATCCTCGCTGTTATTGCAGGATTGGCAAAGTTCTGGCCGAGTCCGCCAAAGAGCTGCTTGACAATAACTATTGCGACAAACGAACCGATTACAGCTATCCAATAAGGAAGAGTCACGGGAAGGTTCATTGCAAGAATGAGTCCCGTAACCACTGCGGAAAGGTCGCCTATCGTGTTGCTGCGCTTCATTATCCGGCGGCTGAAATACTCAAAGAAAATACAGCTTCCGATGCATACTGCCGTCAGAACAAGCGCTCTGAGTCCGAAATACACACAGCCGACGATAAATGCCGGCAGCAGCGCAATTATGACATTGAGCATGATGTTCGAGGTCTTTGTGTAATTTTCGTCGTGCGGAGACGGCGAAACTATGAGCTTATTCAATTTATCCGCCTCCTTACTTTCTCGGTATAAGAGCCTTTGCGAGCTGATTTGTCTCGGCAAGCTTACGGTTTGCGGGGCATACATAGGTGCAGCTGCCGCAGTTCATGCAGAGAGTGACCTTCAGTTCTTTAAGCTCTTCAATGTTCTTTATCCTGTATGCTCTGTCGATGTCCGCAGGCATTAATTCAAGCGGACAAACTCTTATACAGCGCCCGCAGCGTATACAGGCAGAAGTCTTTCTTTCATCGTAACGGTTTATCGCAAGCAGCGCGTTAGAGGTCTTTACAACCGGCATATCTATATCGGGTATGCTCATTCCCATCATCGGTCCTCCGCTGATGAGCTTCTTCACCGAGTCGATATCAGTCTTGCAGAATTCAAGTATATCCCTGAACGGAGAGCCTATAACTGCCCGCACATTTTTCGGCTCGCCTACCGCATTTCCGTCTACAGTGAGACGTCTCGTCACAAGCGGCATACCCGTCTGCATATATCTGTAAATGAAGGAAACGGTGGAGACATTGATAACTATGACGCCTTCATCAGATGGCAGCTCGCCTTCCTTGACTATCCTGCCCGTGGAGTTATAGATGATCACCTTTTCCGCACCCTGCGGGTAGGTCGAAGGCAGAGTAAGGATATCTATAGTATCATCGTTTTCCGCCATTTCAGTGAAATTCTTTATCGCCTCGGGCTTATTCGCCTCTATCGCAAGCTTTGCACGCTCTATACCAAGCTGAGACTTGATAAGGCGTATGCCGCCGATTATATCCTCCGGGGACTCCATCATTTCGCGATAATCCGCAGTTATGTAGGGTTCACACTCCGCAGCGTTGATGATAAGTGTATCTATCGGAGTTTTCGGATTAAGCTTTATATGCGTGGGAAAGCCGGCTCCGCCAAGTCCGCACGCTCCGCTTTCGCGAACTGCCTTTATGAAGCCTTCCTTGTCAGTGACCACAGGAGGGGTCACCTCATCAGATACGGTCTGCTCGCCGTCGGGCTCTATCTCGACAGCCTGACAGACTGCTCCCATCGCTGTTCTGTAGTCCGTTATCGCCGTTACCTTCCCCGATACTCCCGAATGCACGGGCGCGCTGAATGCAGCATCTGTATCGCCTATTTTCTGTCCGACCTTTACCTCGTCGCCGACCTTGACGAGAGGCTTGCAGGGAGCTCCCATGGTCATTGACATGGGTATCTTCACCTTTTTCGGCAGCGGAAAATCGACCGTAGCGCTGTCCTGCGTATTTTTACGGTGCTTCAGCTTTATGCCTCTTAGCTTGTTCATAATAATCTCCTTATAAAACGGCTGCACGAAATGCAACCGCAAAATTGCACTATACTTTATTATTATACCAAATTCCGAAAATATATTCAATAGATTTTAAAAAGAAATTTCTGTATTTCATATCAAAGGTAGTTTGTATAGAATAACAAAAGCCGCCGCACCCATTTAAGGTACGGCGGCTGTATACTGACTTTCTTTTGCAATGCTTTCATCTTTCGTCGATCATGCGAGCTGTGTAAGCTGTTTTTCGTCTTAATTTCTGTAGTTTTGATTTGTATGCATTTCCTCATAGGCGATACTTGCCTGTTCAACGAGCGCTTCGAGTTCCTCTGCCATATCCTCTGCATTCCTCGCTTCTTCATCAAAGCCCTTCTCACGGAGCTCTTGTGCATATTCGGCTGCCTTCTCGTATTGAGTCTGACAGCGGAGGTATTCCTCGTATGCAGCCTGCTCGCTCTGCGCTTTTACATTTTCGGCTATCTGAGCCTGTTCTGCTTCAAGAGCCGCCTGTTCAGCCTCATCAGCAGAGTCATCATAGTCTATGATATCACTGAACACCACGTCGCCCCATGCAGCAAATGTACTCATCATCTGATCGTCCTCGACCCGTATTTGCGGGTCGCTGTAGGACGATGCCCAGATCATCTCGGGAGCAATGAATATCTTCATCGATCTGCGCTCTATATTGTCGTACAAAGTGCAGATACTGCCGATAACGCGCTCGCTGCTGCCCTCAACGAAGTAGAGCGTGGGGGTTTCAAGTCGGTCTGAGCCGCTTTCCTGTGCATACGGCTCAACATATGCCCAATACGGTGTGTATATATCAGGAGCATCAACAAACAGCAGCTCCCTTTCAAAGAGCGAAGCGCTCTCCTCGGGAAGTGCTGAGTTTCCGCCGAAGTAGACAGAGTTTTTCCACTGAAGCTTAGAGCCATAGGTATCGCCGATTAGTATTTCCTCGCCGTCACAGCCGTAGCAAGCCATATCGTAGTGATAGCAAAGCTCATCGTCCTCGTTTACATTACAATTATTGTAATAGAGCACGTGATCGAAGATGGGGTAAATACTGCCCTCGAACTTACAGATACAGCTATAGACAAAGGTCGCAGCAGTACCATAAGCAATTCCTTTCTCCTCCAATCCGAGCGAGCTGAATATAGCTCCTGCCGTATCGGTATCTTCATTGAAGGTATACTCCTCGTCGATTGTGAACGCTTCAAGCTCCTTGTCTGTGAATTTAGCCCCGGATTCAGCAACTGCCACGAAATTGGATTCCGTATATGCTCCGCTGTACTCGACCGCATAGACTTGATTTGTCAGCATGGAATCGTGCTCGCGGATATATATGCGCACCTTCATATCATCTCTGCCCATGTCCTCAAACGGACAGTCATAGAGCGGAGTTATCAGCAGGTCGTATGCGATATACTCTTCAAGCGTAACGTCGTAGACTCTGTAATCGTGGTTTTCAGTCTCTTCGGCTATCTCTGAGATAATGCTGCGGTAGAGCTTATTCGAGCTCTTTCCGAGATTTGCAAAGAAATTATTGACAAACGCAGTTTGCGGAAGCACACCTATGCACAGCACGAGTGCTGCAGCAACGGCTGCCCATTTCAGCCACGGAAGTCCCCTGCGTTTTCCGGTAACATTTTCAAGGTCGCTTACGATCAGCTCGCTGTCGGAAAAATCCGAACTTTTTTCAGGAAAAGCTCTTGCGGAAATCTTCTCAAAGCAATCCACAGACTCAGAAAGCGCATTCATTTTGTCCTTCAGCAATTTTTCAAATTCCTGATTTCCGTTTATATTTTTGTTTTTCACCGGTCGTCACCTGCCTTTTCCTGTAGGATAGAAATTGCTTTTTTGTACCTTGATTTTACCGTCGTTTCGGGACATTTCATGATCTTAGCTATTTCCTTGAATTTAAGCTCCGCGCAGCACCTGAGTATAACTGTCTGCCTCTGCTTGTCATTGAGGTGCTTGAGAAGCTGATTTATGAAAATACTGTCCTCGACAGTCTGTTCTGCCTCGCCGTAGCTTTGTATAATAAAGTTGGATATCTCTTTCTTGTATCTTCGGCGAAGCTCTAATGCAACGTTGCGTGCCATTGTCAGAATGAAGCCCTTGCCGTCTCCTCTTTTTGTAGAAAAATTACGTACTGTAGTCAGTCTGACAAAGGTCTCGGCAACACAGTCCTCCGCAAGATGATAATCGGCAGTTATACCGAACGCGACAATAAAAACGCTGCTTTTAAACATTTCGTATAGCTTCACAAGACTTTCCTTTGATGTTGCACATTCTATTATAAGTTCATTTACACTATCGCCTGTTGGTTGTGTCGTGTTTTTCTGGTCGAATGCAGCTAAAATTGTTCCGTCACCTCCGGCAAAAATTTTCGTATCGGCAGTCATAGGTCTCACTCCTTTTTTGTTGTACCCTATGCTTTCGCGCAGGGTACTCTGAAAGCTTTCATAAATAAGTGATTTCAGAAAGCCAAAAAGACGAAAAGATCCAAAAATTTTTTTATTCCACGTTAGCACACAGTAACAAATTTGAAAATTCCTTGTTTTGCCATATTTTATCAAGTTCGGTGATCTGATCTTTTTGTTTCGGAAACCTTTTGTCGTAAAGCGAAGTTAACATCGGTTAACAGCCTGACGATAACATCTGCTTCTGCCTTATAAATATAGCATATAATTCCTCAAAGGCAATGACTGCAGAGAAAAATCATATTAACTTAACAATGTCAGCTCGAACACCGCAATTATAGCATAAATCTACCAGAAAAGCAACGCAAAATTGAAATATCCCAAAAATCATTCATAAGCTATTGACAAATCCCAAACAATATGATATATTATTCATATGAACAATCATTCATATTACTGAAAGGATAGTCTCTATGGAACAGATATACTCGATCAAAAATCTCGGCTGTGCTCATTGTGCGGCTAAAATAGAAGAAGCTATAAATAAAATGGACGGTATCGAATCGGCATCGCTTAACTTCCCTATGATGAAGCTCAAGGTTATCGGCAATATCACAGATGATACGCTAAATATCATCAACAAGGCCGCCAACTCCATTGAAGCGGGAGTGGAGATAATCCCCTTTGATGAAAAACACAGCCATTCTCACGAGCATGAGCACCATGAGCACGCTAAATGCTGCGATCACGACCATGAACATCACCACGAGCATGACCACGCTCATTCGCACGAGCATTTTCACGGAGACTCTCACGATCTCGCTCATGAATTTGTCCCTCTTGTAATAGGTATACTTATATTTGCGGCTGCGGTGATATGTGAGCGCATAGTTGATATACTGCCGCTCACGATAGTTATTTATGCCGCCGCATATCTCATACTCGGCTTCAATGTCCTTGTTGCTACGTTCAAGAATATTAAAAAAGGAAATTTCTTTGACGAGAATTTCCTTATGACTGTCGCTACATTAGGTGCATTTGCTCTCGGTGAATACGCAGAAGCTGTCGGCGTGGTGCTTTTCTTCCGTATAGGCGAGCTTTTTGAAGATTATGCTGTCGCTAAAAGCAGAAAAGCTATAACTGATGTCGCCGCTCTTAAAGTGGAAGAAGCTGATGTTCTCGTTGACGGAGACTTTGTCCGCCTCACATCAGATCATATAAAAGTTGGCGACATACTGCGTATTAAAGCCGGCGAAAGAATCGCCGCAGACGGTGTCGTAGAATCAGGCGGCTCCCGCATCGATACATCTGCTGTAAACGGAGAGCCTGTTCCATTAACGGTGCGCGAAGGCGATAAGGTAATGTCAGGGTGCATAAACCTGAACGAAATGTTTACGCTCCGCGTCACTGCTGCCGCAGATGATTCCATGATATCAAAGATAGCCAGAGCAGTAGAGGACGCTTCAGCAGAAAAGCCTCATATAGACCGTTTTATTACGCGCTTTGCTAAAATTTACACTCCAATTGTAATAGCTATCGCTTTGCTGACGGCGATAGTACCCTCTATCATAACGGGAAACTGGAGCAAATGGGTGTACTCCGCGCTGACCTTCCTCGTTATAAGCTGTCCTTGTGCGCTTGTTCTGAGCGTTCCTCTCGCCTATTTTTCGGGTATAGGAGCTTCTTCAAAGCTCGGCGTGCTCTTTAAGGGCGGAAACTCTATCGAAGCACTCGGAAAGGTAAAGGCTATTGCTTTCGACAAGACCGGAACCCTCACAGACGGTACTTTTTCTGTCACAGGAGTCGGCTTATTCAACTCGATGACCGAAAATGAACTTCTCTATATCTGCGGAAGCTGCGAACAAGGCTCAACGCACCCCGTAGCAGAGAGTATTACAGCCTTCTGCCGCGAAAAAAATATCTCTCTTTCTGCACCTGAGAAATCAAAAGAAATTGCCGGAAGAGGAGTTTATGCCGAATTTGGAGGAAATAAAATTCTGTGCGGGAATGAAAGGCTCATGACAGAAAACGACATAGAGCTTCCCGACAGCGAAATCAAAACCGCCGGAAGCATCGTTTATGTAGCTGTAAACGGAAAAGCCGAGGGCATGATCATTGTTTCGGATACTATAAAAAAGACCTCTGTCTCAGCTGTCAATAAGCTGCGCTCAATGGGACTCAAAACTGCAATGCTTACCGGTGATAAAAAGGAAAACGCAGAGGCTGCCGCCCATGAGCTCGGTGTAGATATATTGAGAGCAGAGCTGCTACCGGACGAAAAGCTCAAGGAAATAAGAAAGCTTCGCAGTGAATATGGAGCAGTTATGTTTGTAGGCGACGGCTTCAATGACGGTCCGGTGCTTGCAGGAGCAGATGTGGGAGGCGCTATGCAGAACGGATCAGATCTTGCACTCGAAGCTGCCGATGCAGTATTCATGAACTCTGAACCGGAATCGGTCGTTACTGCAAAGAAAATAGCTGATAAAACTCTGCGCATATCATATGAAAATATTATTTTCGCTCTTGCTATAAAAGCTGCTGTGCTCGTACTTGGCCTGCTTGGTCACCCCAATATGTGGCTCGCCGTATTTGCAGATTCCGGAACAGCAATGCTGCTCATACTCAATTCAATACGCATTCTCAACACAAAAAAATACAAGTAAAAAGGCTCCTTTTTGACAAGGAAAGCATGAAAACTAAAGCCTCCGCAAAAGAAGCTTCTAATAGAAGCCCTCTGAATGCGGAGGCTTTAGTTTTATTCAGTTTCAAGTGTAAGCTTGAACGGAGTGTATTTTCTGTATGCTGAACTGTTTCTCTCTGTTGTATAACCGTCAGAGATCTCCTTCATACGGTCTGTGAAGTCTTCATAGTAGCGCTCCTGAAGAAGCGAGTCAATAGAATCTTCAGACCAGAGATCGTCATCGGTCATTCTTTCGGTGATATCGGCTTTGATAACGATATATACAGTATTTTCATCGTAATCATAACGCTCAGCCTTGTAATTCTCAAGCTCATTGAATACATACTCGTTGAACTCACGGGTAGCCTTCTGAGAATCCGTCTCCTCCGCTTCTGTGGTAGTAGTTTCGGTATCGCTGTCATTCTCATCTGCAGTAGTTGTTGTGTACTTGGTAATTGTTACCTCATTCGCATACGGATCTGTTGTAGTAGTGGTCGTTGTGGTGACCTCTTCGGAAACAGTTGTTGTTGTAACAATATCTTCACCGGATTCTTCGTCTTCAGCTTCCGCAGCTTCAAGTGAATCAAGAAACTCATTGTAATCGTCTTTGCATTCGTCAAACTTCTGCAATTTGCCAAGATCGGTGGACTCTGCATTTATTTCGCGAAGGTAGTTCTTTATCTTATTTTCGATTTCATGCTGTGTATCCTCGTCTAATTCATTACCCTCTGAATCTGTCAGACTTATCGAGAAGTACTTGATTCGTGCAGTCTTATCGGTGAAATATTCCTTGAGCTCGTCTTCAGTGCAGCCGTACTCGCTGTCAAGTCCATAATAATGGTTGAAAACGTGCAGCTGTTTATAAGAATTTGCTATGATAGATCTGAGAGAAGTCTCGCCTACTCCGTTTTTGATAAAAAGCTCATTATCGGAATTGGCATCAAGGCTTTCCTTTATAAGCTGGAGTTCCTCTTCGGTGAGCTCCTCACCTATCTGAGCAAATTCTCTTTCAGTAACAACGAAGTCCTTGCAGTAATCTGTTGCCTGATCCTGTATCCATTCGGCAGCGTCCATATCGTCTATAGTTGAATCCTTAACTACATCCTGTGTCGGATATGTTCCGTTTTCAGCATAAAGGGTGTATGCAGCATTGTTATATGCATATATTTCATTGTAAACAAATATACCAGCCGGCACCTCGTATCCATCAACGGTCAATGCAGTCTGTGAACCTTTGCCAAAAGTGATGGCCTCCGGCGCAGTACAGCCGGTTACAGCTGCCGCAAGCGCAAATGCCGCAGCTGCCGCAGTAAATTTTTTTATTTTATCCATTTTGTTAATTCCTCCGATATTCAAGGTCAGCTAAAGCTGCCATATATTTCAGATACCTTTTAATTATACAATATTTTTTTTGATTTGTCCATAGAAAAACTAAAATTTTCTTAAATTCTTCACCTTAAATCATTACGTTAGCTTAAGTCAGCTTTAAATTCCAAATAATTTTTATATATTTTTTTCAAAAATCACTGGACAAATTAATATTCTTGTGTTATAATAATTGTCAGATATATTTTTTGAGGTGATTATTTATGGGCATTTTGTCTATATTCCAAGGCGGAGCTAAGTATTTCGATAAAAAAATGGCTCCAAAATGCGATTACTGTCAATTCGGTAAAAGAGCTAAGGACGGAAATAAGGTCCTCTGTGAGAAAAAGGGTCTTGTTGATTCAAATTATTCATGCGGAAAGTTTGAATATTCTCCCCTGAAAAGGATTCCTGTCAAGCAGCTCAACTTCGTAGGAAGTCTCGCAGACGAGGATATCTATATCGAGTCTATCGGCGACCGTGCTGAAAAGGAAGAGGAAGAAAAGAAGACTTCCGTTAACGATAAAAATCATAATGATAAACCTACTGATAATAAAGCTTCCGATAATACTCCTTCTAATGATAATGTTTCTTCCGAAGAAAAGACAAATTCTGACCAACAGGTTCTTGCTGAACAGGAAGTCGCCGAACAAACTGTCTGAAAATATTATTACATATCTATCGGCTGCAATCCTGCCCGATTTTGCAGGATCGCAGCTTTACTATGTTTTTATGCGGGTGTGGTGAAATTGGCAGACACGCAAGATTTCGTTTGCGCTACGTTATTGATTTTAAAACGGAGGTGCTTTGAGTGTTTCAACGTTTTTTCGGTTATATTGAGTCATTCATTAGCTCTTCTGAGTTCAAAAACGAAAAAGAAGGAAAAGTTCGCATTTCATTCAAGTATCTTTTTATAGAAATCATCCTTTTAACTGTTGGAGTTATTTATGTAAACGTCAAATCGGTATTACCTTATAATTATTTGTTCATATACATTATTGCTTTTTTAGCAATCGTTACCAGCTCTACGTTCTGCATTGCATGGAAAATAGATTATGATGAATATGAAATAGTTTACAGAACTTGGTATTTTCGTAAGTATTCATTCACATATCACGATATCAGAACTATTTATACAAGTAAAGCTCTTCGTAAGTATGAGTTGACTGCTGATAATGTTACGATAACTCTATACGAGCGTTCAATGTCAGGAGCAAAAACCTTTATAGATTTCGCAAAGAAAAACACTTCATCAAGTATTTCAAAAATTTAATATGCGGGTGTGGTGAAATCGGCAGACACGGTAGTTTTCGTTCGCGCTACGTCATTGGAGGAGTGCTATGGGTATTTGTGTATATGCAAGAAAAACCGATGAGAATGATGAGCATGTTATTTATGTTTGTGGGAATTCACCTGAACGCCTTGATACAACATTCAGAATTGATAAATCTGTTTTAGAAAATGGATTGGCTGATTCTCAGTCTCGTATTGCTGTGAGAGATATAGTCACTATTTTAAATACTGATCATAAAGGTTATTGGATAGCTATTTTGGGAAAAATATTTAGATACTACCAAGAATACAACACGTTCCCTGATAAAATCTCTAAGGAATCATAAAAATATGCAGGTGTGGTGAAATTGGCAGACACGCAAGATTTCGTTCACGCTACGTTATTGGAATTATAAGGCAACAGCTCTCTTGTGCAAAATCAACAAAAATTTAATATGCAGGTGTGGTGAAATTGGCAGACACGCAAGATTTCGTTCGCGCTACGTTATTGAATTATAAAGCAGCTTATTCTTTTGTGCAAAATCAACAAAATTTAATATTGCACCTGTGGCGAAATTGGCATACGCGATAGATTTCGTTCACGCTATGTCATTGAATTATAAAGCGGCTCATCCGTTTGTACATAATCAACAAAATTTAATACCGCGGATGTGGTGAAATTGGCAGACACGTTAGATTTAGGTTCTAATACCGAGAGGTGTGCAGGTTCAAGTCCTGTCATCCGCACCATTCAAAAAGTCCGATTATTCGGACTTTTTTCTTTTGCTCTCTTCTATTTCTATCTTGGTACCGGGGAATGGGGCGCGGAAGGTGTATTTCGAGTGTATGCCTAAGAATAGCAAGCCGCAGGTCTCCCTGCGGCTTTGACTTTACGATTCATTATAGAAACGACACTATTCTTTTTCTTTATCATCATTATCGGTCTTATATTTCCATGCCTGTGCTTGTATTCGTCGAGCTCTTTCACCTTCAAGCCATATTCCTCGTTCAGCTTCCCAGCCTGTGAGGACAAGTCCGCTGTCGCTTTTTCCAGTTGAGCCGTCGCTGTTTCCGACAGTTCCGCTGCCTGATTCAGCAGCTCCCGACAGGTCGCTATGGTATCCCTCTGCTCGGAACGGACTGTTTTCAGCACCTGTTCTGTATCCGCTTTCGTCGCCAGCACCGAGAGTCGGCTGAGTATTTCCAACTGCTCCTGCGACATCAGCTTGTTCAATTCTATCAGCGCTCTCCAGTTGGAATCGAGCACCACCACTGTCGGCTGAGTGTCCGCCGCTGCCGACAATTCCTTGTCGTACATCTGCTGCAATTCTTCTTGTTTTGAATTCATACTCCATGTTCTCCTTTCTGTACTTGTTGCCGTGAAGCTTATTGTCACGGCATCTCCTTCCATTAGGACAAGTATAGGTAATATACTTTCGGTTGTCCTCCCACCTGACATTGTAGCCCTGCTGTTTCATAAGATAGCAGAACTGTTTCTTTGACTTTGCCTGTTTCATCACCTGATTGATGACGTTCATCAGCTCCCACTTGAAGCTCTCGCCGCGCTTGGCTGACCTGTACTCGCTGTCGGAGAGGTAGTCCCTGTTCATTTTCTTATTGGGAGCGTCAAGTACATGGACTCCGTACCGTCGACAGATCTCATCGCTGAGTTTCATCAGTTGCTCGACGCTCTCCTTGTTTGAATGATACTTCTTCCCGTCCTCGAAGCTGACCGAATTGATTACCAAATGAGAATGAACGTGCTCCCTGTCAATATGAGTTGCCACTACAACTTCATATTTGTTGAAGGCTTTCTCCGCAAGCTCCACAGCTATCTTGTGTGCGAGCTTAGGCTCGATCTCATACCCACTCGGGAAGCTCTGCACCAGATGATAGTAGAGCCGTCCGTCAGTTTTGTGGTAAAGATTCTTGGTTGCGGTCATTTCGTCGAGTGCAGTTTCGGGCGAGCAGTTGACTCCTGTCACGAAACGCTTGCGGCAATGTGTGCGGCAATGATGCTTATAGTCACAGGGAGCATATTTACGATGAAAATGCTCTCAAAGCCCGATGTGGCGATGAACAATTCCTATTCAAACATAGAAACGTCGGTAGTATCAGGACCTGACGCCGCCGAGCCGTCCACCAGCAAAACGGACGAGCAGACAAAGCTGATACTCAAAATGCTGAACAGTATCGACTACTACGACAAGGCTTCAGGCAGGCTCGTCACAAAGGGAAACGGCAACAGCTTTAATGACGTTGAGTTTGAGATTGATTTGACAACGGCACGTTCCTATAGCCATATACGGCAGTATTGGATAGATTCGCCCGAAAGTGCAATGAGTGGTGACTATACAAAAGCTGAGCTTATCACCGATGAATACGGGACTTACGATTTTATCAATTACAGCGACGGTGAGCGGTTGCACTCATATAATACCTACTCAAAGGTGCATGAAGTCACCGACGGCGTAGTATCGAGGACGGAGAGCTATGAGATTCCCGATGGTGAGCGTCGGTATACCAAGCCTGACGGCACTCCTTCGTGGAGATATCGAATCAATCCGCTCAACTGCGACTTTGCCATGAGCAGTCTTTTCCCGCAGATGTTTGTGCTGGACGTCCTGAATGATACTGAGAAATGGCGTATTGACGGCTTGCAGACCTATCTTGACAGGGAGTGCATATCGGTCAGCGGCACAGACTTTACTGCTCTTATTGATGAAAAGACGGGGGTGTTGATGAAATATATTGCAACTGATGAAAACGGCGATATATCGGACTATATCTGCGTTCAGAGCATTGCCTTTGACGGTGAAGCGGCTGACGTGCGTGAAATAGATATATCCGAATGGGAGGGAGCAGAATGAAAAGACTTGCACCAATAATGCTTTCGATCCTGACGCTCGTTTCAGCGGTAGCTTGCAGTACGGGCAATAATTCGAGTACCGCACCAAAGGAGACAGTACGCTCTGTTTCCGATGAGTCGAGGATATTCAAAAAATCGGAGCTGCCATATCCTGACAAGCTGACGAGTATCAGCGATATACTGTACAATGATACTTCTGACCGTGTGTATATTATCGGTTCTGACACGAAAGGGAAAACGCTGTGCTGTACTGCTGACAGTTCGTTTTCACTGTATAAGTACGCCGAGCTTGACATCGAAAACAAAACAGACAGCAGCGCTGTTTTTGCAGTCTCAGACGACAAGCTGTATGCAGTCATCACTGATGTGAGATACGCCGAAGACGGAAGCTTTGAAAGTGCGGAATATTCCTACACGCTGATTACCTATGACAACGATTTCAGTAAGCTTTCCTCAGTAAGCATTGAAAACGCTGATGATTCAATTAGCGGACAGGCTTCGGAACTGTATATCGGTAAGGGCGGCGGACTTGTCTTTTCTGTCGGGATGGAATACATCGTTATTGATGAAAGCGGAAAGATAACTGATTCTGTCAGCTTTGACAAAGACGAAGAACACGCCATTGCCGAGCTGGTCAAGAGTGGCAGGTATGCATACTATTACAGTGACAACGCTGCATATTATGGCGTGAAGCCCGACAACAGTATTGTCAGGCTCGTTGACTTTGCAAATTCGGGACTTAGCAACATAAGGGAGATCGCTTCGATAGCTGATAACGAATTCATATGCGTTTCAGATAATAAGCTGTATCGCCTTTCAGAGCGTGACAGTGCAGAATTGGCAAATATCACCGAGCTGACGCTTGCAGCTGCAGGGGAAACGGACAGCATACAGAATACGATAGCCGATTTCAATTCGGGCAGCAATCTTTACAGGGTGAATGTGAAGAATTATCTTGACGGTCACGAATACAGCATTGAGGGATTTGAGGCGGCGGCTCACGATCTTGAAATGGACATAATATCGGGGAAAACGCCCGATTTAGTGTGGCTCGATATGAATGAAACGGAGAAGCTGGCTTCAAAGGGAGCGTTTGCCGACCTGTATGAGTTTATGGATAAGGACACGAAATTCAAGCGGGACGCTTTCTTGCCAAATTATCTGCAAGCTGCTGAGATTGACGGACATCTTTACTCCATAACGCCAAGCTTTGTGATACGGACAATGGGCGTAAAATCGAAATATGTCAGCGGTGACAGCTGGACGTTTGAGCAGTTCAAGGAAGCATACTCTTCAAGACCTGACGGTATGGAGCTTTTCGAGCAGGGCAATAACCGCAGCGGAGTATTTCTAATGCTCTCGAATGGCTGTGCAAACTTCATCGACTTGAAAAGTCACACCTGTTCATTTGATTCCGACAGTTTTATTGATATTCTCGAATTTTCAGCGCAGTTCCCCGATTTGAATTCCTACGATGGCGAAAGAAGATCGTGCAGACGGGATACAGCCTTGTTTTCAGAAATGTATTTTCAGTCCTTCCGAGATATCAACGTGCAAAAGCAATGCGTATTCGGCGATGATATGACGCTGATAGGTGCTCCCTCGGAAAACGGTCAGGGGTCTTCTATGATACTGTCTAATCAATTTTCGATAATGTCAGATTCTGATAATAAGGAAGGGGCGTGGGAGTTCATCAAGCTGTTTCTTGCTGATGAATGCTACAGCGGGAATCCGAATGGTATCCCTGTTACCGAAAACGGGCTGAAAAAGGTCATGGACGCCGCTCTTGAAAAGCCGTATTATATTGATACAACTTGTGGAAATACCAAGGTATATATGGACGAAACTACCACGGATTTTTATTCGGGCGAAAGAATAAACGTTACGCCGATGACAGCTGACGAGCAGAAAAAATACGAACAGTTCGTCCGCAGTATCACCAGAATATCATCTGGAAATACCGAACTGAGTATCAGCAGGATAATCGACGAAGAAACGGCATATTTCTTTGCAGGCGACCATTCCGCCGAGCAATGCGCGGAGATGATCCAGAACTGTGTTTCAATAATGCTGAGCGAGCAATCGTGAATATAATGAAACAGAGGCACTCAGTTGAGTGTCTCTGTTTTTGCCCTATTCAGTTTGGTTGGTCAATTGTTCCGCTAAGAGTAGCGCACATTGTCCGCCCTTTTTATATTGTTTATCCGGGGACGCTGTCCCCAAACCCCTGCTAAAGGGGCAGTCGCCCCTTTAGAATCCCTTTCCACGTTGCCCGAGCTGAATCAGCTCGACCATATCCACGTTGTCACTCGCAAGCTCGTTCAC
>CALEPT010000164.1 GCA_937910385.1 uncultured Ruminococcus sp.
GTATAAAGACCATCTTGTGAGATACTATACACATTTGCAGGAACATTATTCTGCATGAAAGCAACAGTCCGCGATTCGCCGAAAATCCTGTTCAGTCTAAGGTATCCATCTACATAATCTGCAGCACCACTGGTACTAAAATCGTCTGAACCAGAGTATATTTCACCGGTAAAGCCCTCACCATTTCCAATTAAATCAATATGATATGCAGACTTTGAGAAATTTTCAGGAAGCGGGATATGTACCTTAAAATAAGCCGGATTATAGCTGTTGATAGTAACATATTCATCAGAGCTGTTCTTGACAGCAATCGTATACCATTCAGGATTTTTATACATCATGCTATTGAATTTCTCTGCGATTTCAGACTTAAGTCCTGCATGGTAGTCATCAGAAATTGCATTCTTAGTTATTTCAAGATGATAATCGTCCGAATACGTCTTCCTATCAGACACAATAAATATTCCTGTTTCATCATCTTTCAAAATCTTATAATCACTGACAGGACTTAAACTAAGAGAAAAAGTTGCACATAAAGTATCAACGTTTGTGATATCGCAATAGACGGCTTTTCCCAAAATCGCTTCTTCTAATGAACTGTATTCAACGGTGATACAGCCGTCTTCATTGATAGGCAGTTCTTCAAAGTCGGCACTTTCCCAGTAGTCCCAATTTCGAGCACTATCTGATCCTGTATATTTTCTGTTGGAATTGTTAACTACCTTAAAATTAGCATAATCATAAAGGGTATTTAAATCAAGATCTAAGTGATATGTAACCGTGAATATGCCGTTATAGTAATCAATATTTGCTTCACTCACTAAATCCCTGTATTCTGATTCAGGGAGAATACTAAGAGCCATGTTGTGCCTGAAAGCATTAAATGTATTCGTCCCATATGAGATGGGGGTGGTGGTGTTGTATCTAAATACTGTAGTATTTCTAACCACATAACTCCATTCATTTGCTACTTCATCACCATTTGCAGACAAGTCGATCGGATCAATGAAATCAGTATCAATATTGAAAACCATTAGATCATTGTATTTAGTACCGGCAGATTCGCCGTCAATGGGAGCGTTAAACCAGCCTTGAACAGCGAAGAACTGAGTGTAATCTTCAATTTTGAAAGTGACATAAGCTATATCAAGTGCTTGATTATATTCAGCACTGATATCGCCGAACTTATTGTCACTATTGTTGGTAAAGTTATACCACGCATTTGCTTCTTCATTTATAGAATCAGCACTTTCTGTAACATATGTCTCAAAGTTTGTGAGCTGATCGTTATCAGAATTAAAAACTGCTGCCGGAAGCTGAGAAAATTCAGTATTATTATAGCTTTGTTTTGCGGGAATAAAAGCGTCATATAAGCTCCAGTGTTCAACAGCAATCGTAATTGACTGCGCCATATCATCATCTATTGTAAGAATGGCAGGTGCAGAAAAGTGTTCTGTTGCATTGTCCAAAACCGTGTCATCAGCACACGATCTCTGACGGAACAATGTTGTTACATAGGTCCCCGGACTAAGACTGCCTTCCGTTTCATTATTCTCCGCAAAAACAACAGAGGAGCTGACGAAAGCATCAGCTCCTCCGCCAGTCACAGAAGAAACCGCAAAAGCACCAGCAAGCGCAGCGGAAGTCATCGCCCTGAATGCCTTTTTTATCTTTTCATTCATGAAAAAAATTCCTTTCTGTGCTGTTTGCAGCGGCTTGCGCACATCCGCCGAAACGCACGTTTCTTTTTTTGAGCGACTTTGCTGCTGATCAGGCAGATGAAGTCATTTTCGGGTTGCAATAGCTATTGTTTGCGTTGCCCGACGCCGTTCTGCGAGAGAACTTGCGGCAAGCGTTCCGTTTGGCATCGAACACCTATTCCAATGCCGATATTTGTATTAAATGCCCGACAGCGTGTCCCGCCTTCGGACGTTTAACCGATTGGATACGGTCTGAGAGTTTGTTGTTTGCTACTGCTAACTCTCAACAATTAGTATAGCACATTTCCTTGAAAATTGCAATACCCCTATCGTCGCAAAAGTGCTTCTTGGGTTGTCTATTATGACCATATCCGGTTTTAAGCACGTTGTCCGCATTATCTAAAATGCTATAAAAGTATCGTTTTCGTCGATGCAAATTTGCGACGATACTTTGGATTTTGTAGGAACAAACATATATTAACATGAATTCTGTATTTCGTTTTGTGCAAAGCAAACAAGACCGGCTGAACACCGGTCTTGTAATCCTGAATATGGCAATTAGTGAAGGTAAACCGTGAGCATAGCACGCATATTTCGCGCATTTCCGTTCTCATCAGTCATGCCTCCGCTCGAACAAGTCGCACTGATCTCGATACTGCCCATTAAAACTCTGCTTGCTATATCTTCGCCAAGGCATACAAACCGAAAATCATCTATCGGGATTTTCAGCGTATCGTTTTCGATCTGAACCGGAATATATTTGTTCCCGTTCCAGTACATAAAGTTGAACGGCTTTCCCGTTATAGGTCTTGCGGTATGAACCATCGGATTGTTTGTAGTTCTGTTCATTGTCATCATCATCGGGAACAGAATTACATACCCTTTGCCTTTATGCACCCTCACTTCACAGCTTCGCTTAAATGCATCATTCGCCATAGAGACATTCGTGTGCGGTGTCATCGGATCATCTTCCAGCTTATGCAGCATACACGGCAAAACAAAGAAGCCTTCGTCGATCTTTCGTGCAAGCTGCGCTCCGTTGAACGCTTCTGATTTGTTAAAATAACTCTTCGTCTTATAATGCTGATCTATTTTTTCAATCGCATCAAACAGAGAGTACGGGCAATGAAGCGCCCATGTGAATGCAATGCCGTTTATATCTGCACTGTTCACATTTTCATATGATAAATGTGATTTTGCGATCTCAATTCTTGTTGTAATATCCTTAGCAGCACTTTCGCCCTCGTCTGTAAGAATCAGCCTTCGTGGATCATCTCTGTTGATCAGCCCCATTTCGCTAAGTGACTCTCCGATCCTGCTGACTTCATATTTCTTCATACCGTTTTCTCTTGCATACTCAGCATATTTTAGTGTCATACTATCCGACGAATAAAAAGCAAGCAGAAGTTTGGCTTGCTGTTCTGTTAGCTGCATTTAGTACACCCTCTCAGTATTAGCATTTGCTAACAATTATATCACCACTTCTGAAAAAAGTCAATACCAAAATAAAAAACAGCATAGTCATTAACCATGCCAATTATTACTAAACTTATTAGATCAGCTATTATATCCTCAAAGAATTCGTCTTTATAAACAGTGATATCTTTTATGAATCCAATATATCCAAAATTATCTTCATAGCCATTGAGATCGTAAGGAAAGCAATAGTACACCTTTAGCAGAGCACAGGGCTCAAAATCATCGATCTCAATACCGCTGATAGGACTCGCCGTCACGTCCGAAGACCTTGACTACCTCCATGCCGTTGATGTACTCGATAATGGTTGCGTTCATTTTTGCAGATGCCGCATAATAGTCGTTCATTCGCTCCATGCCAGCCTTGAACATCATGCCCATTGCAAACGTTCCGATAGGCAGCGAACAGAGCGAAAGAAGCGCCAGTTTCCAGTCTGCAAAGAACATACAGATAATAGCTATCGCCGCCATTGCAAGGTTTGAGATACCCTCGGGAATTGCGTGTGCAAGGAGCATTTCCACCTGTTCGATATCATCGGTGAACAGCTTTTTTATCCTGCCGTTCCCCATATCCTGTATCGTTCCGAGAGGTTGACGCTCCAGCTTTTTCTGAAGGGATATGCGGATATTTTTCAGCGTATTGTATGCGGATATGTGGGAGAATTTAAGTCCCAGAACACATAAGATAGCATATGCTAACAAGCATATAAAAATAAAAGCGATATGCCAAGTATAATAGCCTGCGGAGAGCTTTTCGCCCTCCAGAAGCGGCTTTATTATGCGGTACACCAGAAAAAACGGCACCGCTGACGCTATCAGTGCAACAAACATGACCGCCAGCGCTCCGTAGGTGTATTTTATGTATTTGCCCATGTAGGGCTTGACTTTCTTAAACATCATCTTCTCCTTTCAGCAGAATGACATCTCTCCAGTTGAAAAATCTGCACATGACTCTGCAATGCTCCTCTATTTTTTTCCATGACATCTTATGGATAAAGGGCTCGCACACACAGGTCCAGTATGATGAGATAAGCACATGGAACTCTTTTCTTTTTACAACAGCTTTGGCAAGCCCACGTTTTTTGGCCTCTTCGTAGAATTTTTCATAGGCATAACTCAGCTTCGTTACGAACTCGTGATTGAAGTTCTCATATCTCGTTCCGGCGGCTTTATCAATAAGCAGGACAAATGTGATCCTGTTGTCGTAAAGCAGCCTGAACATAGGGATAAACGACTCATAGGTCATAGTCCATGATGCAATGATCTCATCATTGCTCAGTGCAGAAAAGTCGATATCCGATCTGTTTTCTACAAAGTCAGTCAGTTCAGAAACTATGCCATCGACAACAGCACAGAAAAGTTCCTCCTTGCCCTTATATCGCTTATACAGCGCACCTGTGGTAATGCCTGCGTTCTCGCAGATCGTTTTAAGTTCAGCCTTTATGAAGCCGTTTTTATTGAACTCAGCCTCCGCACTCGCAAGCAGTCTCGGATCAATGCTTTTATCAGGTGTAGACATCAGCTCACTCCTTTGATATTTGTATTATCGATAATTCAATTATCATTCTATCACATCTGTCACTGTTTGTCAAGAGAAATATTATCATTTTGGAAATGCGTTCACAGCTTTTATGCATCAAAAAGAGCTTATACATAGCTGTATAAGCTCTTTTCCATATTTATTCTCTGTTTTTTAGTATCTCCGCAGGGGATATTTTCCTGATTTTTCTTATAAGCAGGCTGTTGATGACTGCGTAAACAAGAATGATAGCAAAGTATATTATTACATACAGATACCACGGAAAAGAAAGTTTCATAGCACAGGCAACATTCGGGATAAAGCTCGGGAATATCAGATCCATAGCTTTTTTCGCAAGAGGCACGGCAATCGCTGCTCCTACTGCAACTACAAAAAGATTTCCGTTCAAATACAGCGACCGTATCTCCTTCGGACGATAGCCGAATATTTTGATAAGAGATATGCCCATTGCTGACCTGTCTATCATGATCCCCAGCATAAGATACATCACTACGCAGAATACCACTGTTCCTGCGGCGATCAATGTTACCACAAGTGAGAACATCAGCTTTACAAATACGCTTGCACTTCTCTCTACGTCTTCCTTTGTTGTGACCGAGTACAGTCTGCCCTCGTCAATATCCAGCCTCTTATCTGAGTAAACTGTATTGAAGTAGTCCTCGTCCTTCCCGAAAAGCTCACGCATACTTCCAATGTCCATGAATATCGTAAAGCCAACGGAATATTCGCTGATACCGGTCACAGTAAAGCTGTGATCTGCGTCTGCTGCGGAGTTGCTGAACACAACTCTGTCGCCCACTTTGTATCCGTAACGCTCCACCAGTGACGAGTTGATAACAGCCTTTGTCTTGCCTTTTTCGGGTCTGGCATCGAAATATTTGCTTTTACCGTCAATGCCGATAACAGTCACATCGAGGGTATAACCCATACAGTCTGTACTGAGAGTTTCGATATATGCAGCCTCTCCGCCGTCCGGGACTGTTTTCTCGGGATATTTGTACAGATACTGGTATTCATACTTTGTGTCGCTGACGGTATAGTCCCTGACATTGCTGCACATCACATAGCAGTCAAGTCCCAGCATGACGACCATTATCGCAACAAGCATCCCGCAGATCATCGTCACCGCAGAACGTGATTCTCTGACTAACTGACGTATAGCAAACAGTCTTGGGAAGCTCTTTGTTTTAAGTGTGAACTGCTTATAACTGCCTGCTGACTGCTCGTTCTTCATAAGAGAAAGAGCTGTCCTTGAGAGCTTTTTGTTGATCACAAAAGCGTTTACAGCAGCACATATCACAGGCGGGAGGATCACCGCATAAGCGATAAGATAAGGCGGATATACCGTTTTGAATTCGGGGATAGAGAAATAGCTGTACGAATCCTGAGCCTGTGTGCTGACTCCCAGCGGTGAAAATCCAAGAGCTGCTCCAATCACGCCTGCTATAAAAGCGATAAGGGTAGGCATTGTGATATAGTGAAGCATAAGGTTTTTCTTCTTTACGCCCAGTGCATACAAAGCTCCGATAACGCTCTGTTCCTGCTCTATCTGATGAACTACGAATACTGATATAACATAGGCAAACAGTGCAAGAACGATAACGCCTGCGATAAGACCTGCATTCTTATCCATTACCATATCTCCTGCCGCACCTCCTATGCGGATATTATCCTCCGCAGTAACAAATGAAGTCAGGTTTTCGATATCTACATCAAATATTTCGTCAAGAAGCCGGTCTGTTTTGTCTTTGAGTTCCTTAACGCCGTCAGAAAGCTCCTCAGAGCCCTCAGCTGCCGAATCCGCTCCCTCTGTATATTCGGATATCCCGTTTCTGAATTCGGACAGCTCATCAAGACTCTTCATCAGAGCCGAAAGCTGTTCTGAGTGTGTGGCGGCTGTCAGCTTTTCAAGAGTGTCGTGATAGTTCTCCTTGGTCAGAACGATATCCTGTCCCGCTGCTGCAAGCGATGTATTTGCCTGTGCAAGATACCCCTCAAACAGCTTATCTGCCGCATCACGCAGTTCCGAACTATGGCTGCTGAGATTATCAAGACCTTCAGAAAGCTCCATTGCTCCATCATTGAGCTTGCTTACTCCGTTTTCTATCTCATTGCGTTCATCAAGTATTTCTTCGATCGTTTCACGGAAAAACTTATCCTCGACCGATTCGGGAGTTATCTTTATGTCCCTTATCTTTTCTTTTAGTTCATCATTAGAGATATTCCCCAGACGGTAGGCATAGGTGTATTCCTCCGCATTGAGTCCGCCTGCGGATCTCAGTTCATCATATTGCTCAGCGGTTGTGAACAACAGTCCGAAAGAACTCCTTTCAACGGCAGTATCACTGAAATTGGCAATACACATATCGTAATCCGGGACAGAGCCTATCCCGGTGATAGTAAAGCCGGTTCCGCCTGCTATGACCGTATCACCGATATGGATATTATGTGCGGAGGCATATCCCTTTTCAATGACAGCTTCGCCGTTTTTTGCAGCAAGCTCTCCTTCGTCGAGCTGTATGAGGTCGATCATTTCCCTGTTCCTGAACATACGGAGAGTTTCATTATCTTTTGTTTTAAGGTCAAGAGAGAACATCGGCTCTATCTGCGTCCCGTCGTCGGTCAGCTCGGATATATTCTCATCAGAAAGCGGCACAAATACCGTAAACTGACCGTCCTCCACCATATTCACCGACTTGTGGTTTTCAGTTCCCTGTATTATCATTTCCGCAGAACCGACTATCGAAACTACAAGATATATCCCCATCACTATAAGGAGAAGCAGTGCGGCATATCTTCCGAAATTCGTTCTGAGATCACGCAGAAGGCGTTTGCTGAGTATCTTATTCATTATAAGTCCTCCAGTTCTGCGGCAGGAACTCTCTTTTCATTCTCATATTCTTTTTTCACAAGTCCGTCCTTTATGATAATGACCTTATGCACCATATTTTTTATGGAATTATTGTGAGTAACTATCAGCATTGTAGTACCGTATTTTTCATTTATTTTCTCAAGAAGAACAAGTATATCACGGCTGGTTTTTGAATCCAGCGCACCTGTGGGCTCATCACACAGAAGCAGCTTGGGATTCTTTACAAGAGCTCTTGCAATAGCACATCTCTGCTGTTGTCCGCCCGAAAGCTGAGCAGGGAACTTATTCTGATGCTCTGTAAGTCCGAGAGTTTCGAGAAGCTCATCTATGTCAAGAGGTTTTTCGGCTATATACCGGCATATCTGTATATTCTCCCTGACAGTTAGATTTGGTACAAGATTATAGAACTGAAAGATGAATCCCAGATTATCACGCCGATAATCCGAAAGCTGTGCAGGCTTCATCCCGAAGATCTCGGTCCCGTCAACTGTTATCGAACCCGAATCCATAGTATCAAGTCCGCCGATACAGTTAAGGAGCGTGGATTTTCCCGAGCCGCTTGTGCCTTGGATAACGCACATCTGTCCTCTTTCAAGTCCCGTGGAAACCCCTTTCAGCACCTGAATGTAGCTTGTATCCTTACCATAGCTTTTCTTAACGTCTTTCACCTGAAGATACATTTATATTCCTCCAATTGTAAGCATTCACTAACACATTATCAAAAGCAAAGGGAGTTCCCTCCCTGCTTTATACTATTCTATAACATATTTCAGCCATGTTTCAACGAGCATATCCATGACCGGTTTTATCTCCTTGACAGCACTTTCCTTTTCCTCAACGTGTGTCAGAAGATGCACAAATGCGTTTATCTGCACGTGAGAAAACCAGTGCAGCATATATTCATTCACACATTTATCCGGAAACGCCGCAAGATAATAATTTGCAAGAGCCATATTATGCTTCTCTATCATCTCCACAAAACGGTCGATGATCCCTTCATACCGTGAGCCGGATGACTTCTCAAGCAGGATAAGCATAGCATCGCGGTCGGCGTATAATGCTGATATCATCATCTCGGCAAACTCATCATGGTCGCCGGAGGTGTGCTGAAAATCAGTAATATCTGTTTCCATATCCTCTGAAAAGTGCTGTTCTATTGCTGTAATAATACGCTGCAGCGGTTCGTCAACCACAGCACCGAATAGTCCGTTTTTGTCCTTGAAAAAGAAGTATATCGCTCCTGTTGTCAGGCCGGCAGCGGAGCAGATCGCTCGCAGAGAAGCCTTTTCAAAACCTTTTTCCATAAACTCTTTTTTTGCACATATAATGAGATTTTCACGGCTTTCATTTTCATTATCCATAGATCCACCTCACAAGATAACATTGTTACGTAACAATGTTATCTTACCACATATCCATTGTTTTGTCAACCACTTTTTCAGATTTTTTTCAAAAAAAGCAAAACGAATGATTCGGACATAAAAAAGCGCCGGAAAGCACTACCTGCTTCCCGACGCTCTGTTACTGTTAGGTATATATCATTCCATGCACTTCAGCGCTTCTGCCGTATCAATGTGCCTTATCCTTCAATGATCTTCTGTAAACTGCGGACATAATCATAGTTTTCCTTCATCATGTACTCGCAGTGCTCATAGCCCTCACGCACAATGATATGGGCGTGAGGGTACAGCTTTTCAACAAGAGGCTTGCTGGTCTTTGTGTAAAGCTCCTTCTCGCCCCAGTCAAACCAGATATGCTTCTGCATATCCTCGGTAATAAGAGGAGTATTCCCCACAACACAGGCATTTCCGATGTTTCGGATACTGGTCTTGTTGAATTGAAGAAAAGTATCCGCCATGTGCTCGGCAATGTCTCTGCCGTAGCGCTTTACAAAGTCGGATATGCCTTTTTCTCTGTTTTTTGCGATCATATTCTTCTGCCAGACCAGTACAGGGGCAAAGATGTTCCGCATAACGAGTCCGAGTCTTGCAACAGGAGCACCGTCAAGATAGACGTTCTCTATCTCAAGGTCAGTATAGTCCAGCATTTTCAGAGCAACTGCCGCTCCAAGCGACGCCCCGTAAAGCAGCTTGATCTTCACCTTGCCTGACTTCAACAAGTAGTCATGAAGAGCCGCCGCCTCTGCACGGGCTGAGCGGAAGTCTCTTTTTTCGCTGCCATGATCTCCCATATCAGGAGCAATAACGCAGTAGTCACCCAGCTTCTGTCCAACAGCTTCATACATTTTTTCACCCGTTATCCCCATAGGATGAAGGATAATGACTGTTTGAGCTGTCTCATTTCCGTGTTTGTGAATGTACATATTTTCCTCCTCATTCCGGCTTTCTTACAACGCAATGCAAGCGGCAGAAGCCACGTTTCTCAAAGGACTCCATGTGAAGTCCTGCATTTTTACTCAGTTCCCTGATGTCCTCTCTGCCGTAGATTCGCACATCGCCCTTTCCGATAAGGTGTGCAAGGGACATCTCGATCGTGTTGCAGAACCAGCGCACTGCCGCTGAATTCATGGTCATATCACGAAGCACAAGTCTTCCGCCGGGACGAAGCACACGGCTGACGCTGTTAAAAAAGTCCTGTGGGTTTGGGTAGTGGTGGAAGCTCTCACAGCAGATCACCACATCGAAGGAATTTGCCTCAAAGGGCAGATTTTCGCAGTCTCCCACCACAAGCTCCACATTTTTCAAAGCCTTTCGCTTGGCGACCTCTATCATTTTCGGTGTCAGGTCAATTCCAGTGTAGTGCTTCTCCGGGTACTTTTCGTGGAGCAGAGTCAGCATGGGACCTGTTCCGCAGCCGCAGTCCAGAAGGTCATTGAAAGGCTCCTTTTCAAGTTCCGCAAGCACATCGGGATAGTCCTTTTTACACATATTATAGACTCCGGCATTGTCCGATTCATAGATCTCGGCGGCTTTGGTAAACTCCTTCACGGACAGGTCTTTGTATTCTTTGCTTGTCATAATGCGCTCCTTTCAGTTTCGCTTCCACGGGATACACCGATTGACACGTTTACAGTAATCCTCATATTCCTGCCCGTATAGCTTGCGCAGCCATTTTTCTTCTGTATGCTTCATCAGAACTGTCATGAAAAGCCAATATACAAAAGGCAGTACCAAGAAAAATGCATTCCCGATTATCAGAATGATTCCGGTATTTGCAATCATGAAGGCAGAATATATTGGATTCCGAACCCAAGCGTAAATACCGGTTGTTACCAGATGATTTTTCTTGATATTATCATCGACCTTTGACACGATAACTGCCATAATCCAAATAATAATCCCGAGAGCAATCAGGATAGCACCCAGAATCAAAATAGGGATTCTGACGAACGTCAGCTTTCCTGCTTCAAATACGGGCAGATTTCTGCAAAGAAAAGCGATAATCGTGAACAGCGCGATGGTGTATACATAAATCGGTCCGACACCGAACAGCGGTAAATGTTCTTTTTTCTTCATTATATTTCTCCTATCCCAAAGTAACATCCAAAATCATCATCAGTGTAAAGCCAACAGAGAACAGGATAACACCGATGTTTGAATGTTCACCCTCTGACATTTCGGGTATCAGTTCTTCCACTACTACATAGATCATTGCGCCGGCGGCAAAGCTCAGTAAATATGGCATTACCGGCAGCAATCGGCTTGCAAACAGTATCGTGAGCAATGCGCCTATCGGTTCGACTGCTCCAGATAATACACCGCCTGCAAATGCCATGCCTTTACTTTTTCCCTCTGCATGAAGCGGCATAGAAATGATCGCTCCTTCAGGGAGATTCTGTATTGCAATGCCGAGCGCAAGAGCCATTGCGCCGCCTGCGGTCATATCTGCCGAGCCCGTCAAAAAGCCTGCATATACGATACCGACCGCCATTCCTTCTGGAATATTATGCAGCGTTACCGCAAGCACCATCATCGTTGATCGTGCCAGTTTTGACGGCAAACCCTCGGCTTTTTCAGCGTTCATGTGCAGATGTGGTATCAGACTGTCAAGCAGCAAAAGGAACAGAACACCGCACCAGAATCCGACCACAGCAGGCAAAAAAGCGAGCTTCCCCATATTCTCTGACATATCCATCGCAGGAATGATCAGACTCCAGATCGAAGCGGCTGTCATCACGCCTGCGGCAAAGCCGGTCAATGCCCGCTGAACGCATCTGCTCAGATCATGCTTCATGAAAAGCACACAACCTGCGCCGAGTGATGTGCCGAGAAAAGGAATCAAAAGTCCTGATAATATTTCTTTGTTCATTTTCTCCCCACAAGCAGTGACGAACCGCTAAGCCCGAGGATAGCTGCTTCTCCTTTTGTCATAAACATACCATTTGTTGTGTTGATGAGTTCAGCCACTTCATAGCCATTATTATACAGCTCATTGACAAACTCCTGCATATCGCCATAGCGTGACTTTGACATTATATCGTGAATGGCAAATGTTCCACCCTTTTTCAGCACACGGAGAGTTTCTCGCAGCAGATCCTGCTTGTTCACTCCCGTGATGTTATGATATACATAATTGCTGGTAACTGCATCGAAATATTCGTCCGGGAAATCAAGCTTGCAGGCATCGCCATGCTGGAATTCCGTATTAGCTGCTCCCTCTGCGTTAGAATTATCCTCGCAAAGCTGCTGACTAAATAAGGCATACTCCTTGCCCCAGCGGTCAATACCGATCATTCTTCCCTGAGGATTTCTCTTTGCGCAGGCTATGGTAAGTGCACCGCTTCCGCAGCCTACGTCCAGCCCGATTCCGCCTTCGGTCAGTGTAACATATTCAGCAGTACCTTCAACGATTTCCTTTGAAAGCTGACGCTTGCCGTCATAAGAAAACTTTCCGTGTGCATAAACGCTCCACGCTGCCATTGCACCGCATAAAAGTGTACCTACTCCGGCAACTCCCACAAGTATCTTTTTCAGCCTCGTGTCAAGCTCCGAGCAAAGCATAGCAGATGTTCCTGCGCCCAGAACCGCCGTACTAGCAGTAAGTGCACCTATCATTCCGTTTGGTACCCAGTTCTTATAATTTGCACTCATAGCTTACACTCCTTTATCTTTTATATCCCATTACTAAAAACAGGTTTTCCTTTTTATTTATTGATATATCAGAAAATCCTGCTGCTTTCAGCATATCAGCGATCTGCTCTGCCGTATATCTGGTCATGCAAGGAACTTTCTTTTCCCAATCCACATTCGGATCTCCGTAATTATTGATGACCGCAAAGCAGCCGCCCTTAACCAGTGAACGGTAGATCTCCCTAAAGGCTTTTTCGGGATTTTTCCAGAAGAAGACCGTTTCAAAAGCGGTGATTAGATCAATACTGTTATCCTTAAACGGCAGCTTTTCAGCACTGCCTTTGATGATCTTTACCCGCTTGCCGATCTCGGCTTTATTTACTTTCTGTGCTTTTTTTACGCTCTCATCGGAAATATCCAGACCTATGAACTTCGCCTTTGCACTCATTTCCAGCATTCGCCTGATGTTGTAACCGACGCCGCATCCAAGGTCTGCGACCTTGCCGTTTCCGGGGATCTTTATTCGCTCCAACGCCCACTGTGCCATAGGCAGATGCTCTTTATCCATGCTGACAAGCATCAATCGGCCAAGAAGTCCTTTGGGATTTCCGAAATTGTCTGTAAAACTCATATTTTTGCTCCTTTACTGAAATAATTCCTTATCAACTGCATCACTTCATTAAATGCCGGTTTACAGCCGGGAATAAAATATTGCATAGCATAGCAGTGGTGCATTCCCTTACCCACATGGATAATGCACTTTGCGCCTGCTTTCCGATAGCTCTCCGCATAGCTCGGAGCAAAGGCGTACAGAGTCTCCGCTGTTCCGTAATAAAAGTGTGTCAAGGGAGCATTTCTGAAATCACCATGTGCGGTTGCGAGGTATTTTTCTGGTACTTCCCTGCCGTGGCACATGATCTCACGGGCGGTGTACATATACTCCGCAGGTATCATTATGTCTCTTTTGTCAAGTCTGGCAATTGCAGCTTTCTCGTCATCTGTGACAGGGACGCTTCCCGGAGAGATCGGTATCAGCAGTCCGGGCATTGGGAGGCTTTCTCCGCCGTCATTCAGCTCGTTTATGTATGTGATAATATCGAGAAGAAGTGCCGCACCGGAAGAAAATCCCAGAAATACAATGTTTTCCGGCTTGTAGTATCTGAGCATCTTCTTATAGCACTCAAATATCATCTCCACGTTTTCCAGCATATCGTGTTCGTGGCACATGGGATAGTACGGGAACCACACATCGGAGTCCGTTATTCCGCCTATTTTTCCGGAAAGCCCTACATCTCCGCTGTCAGAGCCGAGGATCATTCCTCCGCCGAAGACGAACAGCACAGAATTCCTCCGCCTTTTCTTTTCAATGTTGATCTCAAGGCAGTGATACTGTCCCTGTATCATGTGATCGGTGTAGTGAGCCTTGTTGTCGGTCGGCATGGAGAAATGCCGATTTTTCGCATTCATTTTCGCTGCCTTTGCAAGGACTTCCTCCTTTGTTCCAACAAGGCTTTCCTTCATTTTCATCGCCTTTACGACCTTTTTTGTCAGCCTGTACAGCGGACTTTCAAGGCCATCAGGTGCTTTCACAACTTTGTCACTTTTATCAAATCTCAATATCATAACCTCCGTTTTTCAGAATTGCTGCTTTATCGCTCAGAACAGCACCGTGCATATGAACGCGATCAGAAGACTTACCAGAATATGTGCCAGTATTTCCTTAAGATGCGATCTCCAGTTATAGCCGAATAAATGAGGACCAACAATACTTTTTACTTCCGGGAAATAATGTGGGAAGAAACTGCTGTGACATAGCAGGAACCAGTCAAAAACAACAATATCAAACGCTTTCATTCCCCACAGCATGATAAGATTTCTTATGAAAAACTGACCAAAGCTGAAACCGCTCCTGATACCGTCCCATGCACCGAAAACGACCGCTCCAAGCATCATTGCCAGCGCCAGTATCAGCAACGCCCAGCCAAGTATGTGCTGTCCCTTGAAGCGCTCAGGTTTTGGCCGAGCAGCCTCCTGTATCTCTTTCGGAGCGGTAGTGAAAAAACGCTTGTCCTGTACGAATCCCACTGCTCCCCAGAGCAGCAGAAACAGCCCTGCCATCATAACCAGCGTCAGAATTAAAGTTGTCATTCCATCACCTTATTTCTTAGCGATCACAGTTATCCACGGCTTTGACGGGTGGTGGTCGGAACTGACCTCAGAAAAGCCTGCATTTTTCAGTGCCTCTGTGATCTCAGCAGGAGTATAGCAGTGCATACCGTCGATTATAGACTCGAATTTCTTACTGGTTTTATCAGTACCGTCTGATTCATTGCAGATCATAAAATATCCGCCATTTTTCACGATACTTGCGACCTGTGAGAAGCATTTTTCCAGTCCCGGCCAGAAATAGACAGTCTCGAAAGCGGTAACAAGTTCAAAGCTGTTCTTTTCAAGAGGCAGCTTTGAAACATCTCCCTGTATCACCCTGCACCTGCCCGCGTCTATCATTGCCTGATTATATTCTTTGGCTTTCTGTACTGATAGCGCGGAATAGTCCATAGCTGTGACCTTTGCGTTCGGATATTTTTTCAGCAGCTCTCCTGCATTTCTTCCTGCACCGCAGCCAATGTCTGCAGCCTGTTTCGGAGCAAGCTTCGGCAGATGTTCAAATCCCCAGTCCGCAAGCTTTGCGTGTCCTGAGTTCATTCCTGAAAGCATCATCTTACCAAGTGCACCTTCCGGCTTTCTTGTCTGGCTGAAAAAGTTTTTCATAAGTCCCATAATAATTGCCTCTTTCTTTTTTATTCGTTGCAGCACTCTATCCACTTTATTATAGAATCCAGCACGAGTTTGGAGTTTCCCACATTGCAGTGAGCGCCTGCGTCCTGTTTGTCAGTGAGAAGTCTCAGAGTCAGTGAACGG
>CALEPT010000165.1 GCA_937910385.1 uncultured Ruminococcus sp.
ATTTTTTTAAACAACTTAGTAAATCACCACCGTTACAATATTCAGTTATTATATAATAATTATGTATTGTGTGTTTTATTGCTTCAAACCACACAACTGGTGGAAATTCAGGAAGTCCAGTTATAAATGCAGATGGTAATCTCGTTGGTATAAATTTCGATCGCAATTGGGAAGGAACTATGAGCGATGTAATGTATAACCCACAGATTTGTAGGAATATTTCTGTGGATATAAGGTATGTTTTGTTTTTGATTGACAAATATGCTGGTGCTAAAAATATTATAAAAGAACTTGATATTGTTGAATAATTAAGAATAAAAAATAATGATAATAATAGGAATTGCTGGCGGTACGGGTTCTGGTAAAACAACGGTTGTAAAAAAAATAGCAGAAACACTACCACCTGAAAATGTGGCAGTTATTCCGCTCGACTCTTATTACAACGACACTACTAACTTAACCGAAGAACAGCGACGTGAAATAAATTTTGACCATCCCGATGCGTTTGATTGGAAACTACTTTTTGAGCATATAAAGCAGTTGCGTGCAGGTTATGCTGTTGCACAGCCTACGTATTCTTACATTGAGTGTAACCGCATGAAAGAAACTATTCATGTGGAGCCAAAGCCCGTGATGATTATCGAGGGTATAATGACGTTGATTAAAAAGAATTTACGCGATCTTATGGATTTGAAAATTTTTGTTGATACAGATTCGGACGAACGCCTTATTCGTATTATTAAACGTGATGTACTTGAACGCGGACGTACTGCCGAAATGGTGATGGAAAGATACATGGCGGTTCTAAAACCAATGCATTTGGAATTTATAGAGCCTACAAAACGTTATGCTGATATAATAATTCCTCAAGGCGGCGACAACGAAAAAGGAATTTCTATCATAAAAAAATATATATTACAGGCTAAATAATAAAAAAAAACAAAGACTATGAAAACAAAATTTTTATTGGCAACATTGTTGACATTTTCTGCATTTGGTTTTGTCGCGTGTGGTGATGATAATGATGACAACGACAGCACCACAACAGAGCAAACTGATGGTAGTTCATCTCAAAGCGATGGACAATCGAGCGATAATGGTACTGCACAAGGAGGTACCGAAACTGATGGAAACATAGCAAATTCTGAAGATGCAAAGTATTTTGCGTTGGATAAGACATTTAGTTCAACGGCCACTTATTATGGCGGTGGTTACACTGGCGGTTGTTGTATGCTTGATGATTTTTGCCAAAACTATTATGTTGCTGCACTCAACGAGTATGATTACAAAGAAGGGCTTATGGCAGGTGCGTATCTCGAAGTAACAGGACCAAATGGAACGATAGATGTGTTGATAACCGATCTTATGCCTTATTCTGGCAACGAAAGCAATTGTACAGTTGGAGCTATAGATTTAAACGAAAAAGCGTTTGAAAAAATAGCAAACAAAGTGGATGGCAAGGTAAATATTTCGTGGAAAGTGAAGGCTTTACCAACAGATTCTCCTGTAAAATTTAAATTTAAAGAAGGTTCGAGCCAGTATTGGTGTGGTATTCAAGTGCAAAACCATCGGTATCCGTTAAAAAAACTTGAAGTTAAACAAAATGGTCAGTATATTGAGTTGCCCAAAAAATATTACAACTATTTTCTTGCTGAAAGTGGGTTGGGTGAAGGTCCATACGACATTAGACTTACCGATATTTATGGTCATGTAATAGAAGAAACCAACATACCTCTCAATCAGACCACCGTTGGTAAGCATAATTTTTAAGAAAAATAATGCGATATTTTTATATAATATTTCTTGTTCTAATGGCGTGGTCAAGTAACGCACAAAATCAAGATGATGTGCGCTTGGCTTACGCCTATTATAATTCTGGCGAATACGAAAAAGCTGCATATTTGTTTGAGAATTTATATGCGCAAACAAATTCACGTGGCTATTTTAACTATTACATTACTTGCCTAATTAAAGATTCGCAATTTGAAAAAGCAGAAAAGGCTGTAAAAAAACAAATGTCGTCGAACAAAACCGACAAAACTTACAATATTATTCTTGGCAATATTTATAACAAAAGTAATCGTTCAGAAAAAGCAACAGAACAATTTGAAACTATATTTAAAGATATTCCTGTACAGCGAAATACAGTAATTAATCTTGCCAATCAATTTTCGTCAATTGAAGAATATGGTTATGCCGAAAAAATATTGTTACAAAGTGGGGAACAGAACGGTGAAAATTATGATTTTGAACTTATGAGTATTTACAGTCAAGCTCATAATAGCCAAAAAATGATAGACAAAGGACTTGATATTGTGCATACAAATCCACAACAAGCCCAAATGATCCAAAACAATTTTCAATATTATCTCAATACTGATGTTAATGACGAATTTTACGATAAACTTCGATTGACACTATTGCAACGTGTACAAAAAAATCCAACAACGGCTTTTTCTGAAATGCTTGTTTTGGGGAACAGCCGTGCCACATTTAGGGCAAAAATCAGCTTTTTTGGGTATTTCACTTCCGCATTTTTTACAATACATACATTTACCTCCCAATTAAAAATGGTTTAAATCAATGCCGCACAAAGCTATCTGCTTTGTGCGGCGCAGTTTACAGTCTCATTATTAAGTGCCAGTATTTTTCAGATGTTATGCTTTAACAAACGCGGGATAATATACCTTTCCCTCAAAAATAAAAAAAACTAAAACAGTTGGAGCATCAATTGCATTCTTTGATTCATCATTGACGTACATTGCAATTAATCCGGGATATTTGTCACTTTCCTGATATTTGCCATTATTTATCAGTTCATTCTCTGAATTGTACCATTCCCACTTGTCATTTGAAAAATATATAGTGGTATCGTAAGAACCCGAAAAATCCCCAATATCATGAGATATCCAATACTCAACCTGTTCTTTACGTTCTTCGCTCATATTTTGAAACCAAGAGTATTCATCTTCATAAAATGAATTTAACTGATTGAACTCAATTGTAAAATCCTCACCTTTTTTCCAATTGCCTGCTAAATTAAAGGCATATGTTTGGGTGCATAAAAAGTCCCCCAACATATATAGTTCATTAGGCTGATTTGTTTTATCGGGATATCGTGCTATAAAATATGGCAGATATCCATAGTTTGATCTATTACAACTTGATATCCCAGGCTGTATATTCCAAAGACAGAAATCATTTGTTTCATTATAATAAACATTGAAAATGTCTCATTTTGTTCATCGAAAATCAGACCTATACCTATTTCGGTGCATTCGTTTTTTGTCAATATTTCATAGTTATCGATTGGATCAAAGTAGTTCCCAAATTCTAACTCGGGTGACATATTAATATATCGCTGCGGGATATTATATTCTCATGGCAGTCAATGGTAACTGTATTTTTTTCAATTATGTGTCTGCTTTCGGGAGTTTTTGGTTCTTTCGTTTGTGGATTTTTGAGTACATTTTTCTTTTCATTCAGCGTATTAATGAGGTTATCACTCAACGCAACCGTCTCATACATAATTGCAATAATTATTTCAGCTATTGTTGGTGTATTAACAGTGGCATACAGACAGCCCTTTGTAATTATATTTACAGCTTTATACGGCGGAATATTCTCGGGCTTCTGGCTTGCTTGTATGATTTCCAAAGTAGAGATTTACAAGTTATTTGCGATTATCTTCATTGTTTTAGGACTTTTTGTTCAGACAAAGGTCAATCACGGTTTGCTTGACAGTGGTTCGATTATAGAAGATGTTAAAAGAAGGTTCAATAGAAAAAAACAAGTTGTCGAAAGCACAGAAGGAAATTACAATACAGAGCCTTCTATCAAAAAAGAATCAAAGAAAATCAAGCCCTTAGTTAAGAAAGAGACTAAAAAAGCAGTTCCTAAGTGTCCAAGCTGCGGCGCGTCACTGGACGATGATTCAGTATTCTGTATAAAATGCGGAAATAGGATCGGTGAAGCCCCAATCACGGCTCCGATAACGGAAGCTCCAACCGAGACTTTAAAATCAAAGGAGGATATTGTAACCACAGCACTGACAGAGAAATTGACATCTGCTCCCGCTTACACAGAACCGCATGAAGCTATGACCGAAACAAAGGCAGATGTCACAGAAGCACCAAAGCTGAGTTTAGGCGGTCTGCGACGTAAAGACTCTGAGGGAAAAACAGGCGGCGGCTTAGTAATTAACGTAGATAAAACCACCGAGAAAAAGCCGACAGGCAATTCTCATTTCACATCAGCAGACGATTTTGACGATTAATTGAAAGGAAGTAATATTATGGGATCAAATTATAAAATGAAGTACAACGTGGATATAGTTTTTGTTATTGACGCTACGGGAAGTATGTCCGACCTTATAGATATTGTAAAGAACAATGCTATCAATTTTCATTCGGATATTCAAGAGGTAATGAGCAAAAAGGGAAAGACTATTCAGGATTTTCGCATAAAGGTAATTGCGTTCCGCGATTATATTGCCGACGGCGAAGACGCAATGCTGAGAACGGATTTCTTCAATCTCCCAGATGAAACAGAGGAGTTTAAGGAAACGGTCAATTCCATTTCAGCGTTCGGCGGCGGTGATGAGCCTGAGGACGGTCTCGAAGCGCTTGCCTTTGCAATTCGCTCCAAATGGAATACAGAGGGCTTAAAGCGCAGACAGTTGATAGTTGTGTGGTCTGATGCTTCAACTCACCCGTTGGGATTCGGAAAGCATATTGACAATTATCCTAAAAAAATGGCAGCCGACTTCAATGAACTCACTAAGTGGTGGGGTGATAAGGACAATAACGGTTATATGGATTATAATTCCAAGCGACTTATTCTGTTTACGCCCGATGTCCCCGGGTGGAGCGACATAAGAAATTCATGGGATAATGTTATACACTATATGTCAGAGGCAGGAAAGGGTCTTGAGGAAGTAAATTATAATCAAATCATCGACGCAATTGCATACAGTATATGAGCAGCGATAAGAAAATAAAAACCACTCCGTCAGTTGTTATATGTGCGGAAAGAGAAAAGCTTGAGGGCTTGGGCGAGGATTCGTATTCATTCTCTTTCCGCAGCGGAGATAACGGCTATATAGCAGTATATGACGGCTGTGGTGGCATGGGTGCGAGAAAATATAGCAAGGCAAAGAATAAAACAGGTGCTCGAATTGCATCAAGGCTTGCGGCATATCTCACAGACGAATTCTATAACACTCAGCAATTTAAATACGACGGTGCGGATCATGAATGCTTAAAGGAGAAATTCAAGGAAGCGTTTAATAAAGTGAAATTAGCCGTTGAAAATGACGGCGGCTTCATGCTAGGCGGCGACTTGTTCAAGGCAATTCCCACTACCGCGAGTATCATTGCAATAAAACCACAAGCCGAAAATGAACTTTTATGCGAATTTCTTTGGGCAGGCGATTCAAGAGGGTATTTTCTTGACTCTGACGGCTTATGCCAAATAACCAAGGATGAGCTTCAAACTGAGGAAGACGCTTTTACGAATTTGCGAAGTGATGGAAGAATGTCTAATGTTATTTATGCGGACGGAGAATTTCACATAAGTGAGCGCGATATTACATTGAAGTCACCGATAATGATAATAAGCTCCACGGACGGAGCGTTCGGATATTTCTCCACACCTATGGAGTTTGAGTATATTATTTTAAAATCATTATGTGAGTCTGCTTCCGCAGAGGAATGGGAAAGAAATTTGTCGGAATTGATAATTCCCGTTACGGGTGATGATTTTGCCGCTTGTATCGCTGTATACGGATTTGAAAATTACAAGGATATAAAGAAATATTTTTCTAAGCGGCTTGATTATATAAGCAGGAAATTCATTGAAAAAATAGATGAAGATACCCCTGAACAGGAACTGGAAAAATTATGGCATAAATACAAGACAAGCTACTACAGGCGGTGATTACAATGGGTGAGCTCTCAATTAAAATGCCCAAAAAAGAATTAAAGGGAAAGACATTTGAGCCGTATCAAATCGGGGAATACACGCTTATCCAACCTATGACAAGCAATAAAAGCGGCTTTTCAAAATGGGGCTTTTGCGTTAAGGACGGAAAAGAATATTTTATAAAGGAATTTCTCAATCCCGTTTATCCGTTAGACTCTATAAAACTGGATTTTGATGTGCGGCAGAGAAAAATAAAGCAGTGCCGCGAATGGTTCAATGAGAAAAAAAGAATATATCAAAATATATCTGTTTCGCAGACGGGAAATCTTGTTGCGCCTATCGAGTTATTTAGACACGAAAGTCATTTTTATTTGATTACCGAAAAGGTGACAGAAGCCTCTATGGATTGTAAAGAGATAAGTAGCTTTGATTTAAAGCATAAATTGGTTTTGATCAAGGTTATTGCCAACAGCTTTGCAAGACTTTCCGAGAATGATGTCGTTCACGCAGATGTGAAGCTTGATAATCTTTTGATAAAGCAGACAAATGCGGGCTACTTTACAATAAAGGTGATAGATTTTGACGCAAGCTATCTTACGTCAAATCCGCCGAGCGGTGACGAAATACAAGGCGATCTAGTTTATTTAGCTCCCGAAACCTTTTTGGCAATGCTTGGGGAGCCCGCAACGCTCACACCAAAAGCAGATGTTTTCGCAATGGGGATTGTATTTCATCAGATATTATGCGGGGAAATGCCCAAGTTCAATTCAGAGTATGACTATGTGTATGAAGCCGTTCTGAATGATTCGGAGTTAAGCTTAAACGAGGATATACCCGAAAAATACAAGCTTCTTATTTCATATATGCTGAGAAAGGAACCCAATGAACGCTTTTCTACGCAGCAGGTTCTTGCGGCTTTAAAGGCAATTGAAAGTGCTGAAATGACTAACGGAAGAGCTGAAAACAATTCAGCTTCCGAAGCGGAACGTACTAAAAAATCAAGGTGGCTTATAGCTGATGATTTGGATTAGGAGAAGATAATGTGGATTTGTACAAAGTGTGAAACTTATAATAATGATTCCGACATGTATTGCTGTGTTTGTAATGAAAAAAGAAAAATTTCGGATAACACGATTGCAAAAAGTGAGAAAATCAAATTCAAATCATCAATAGATGAATATGATCAGACCCCAGTGTCGGAAAATAAAAAGATAATCGCAATTAAAGCCGAGGAAGCAATTCGCAAAGAGGAAAAAATCGATTTCAAGGAATCTGTTCCAAAAGCCGAGATTCATCATTCTTCATTGGAAAAAACCGATATTTCAGCTAAAGCCGCTGTAAAAGAGCGAAAGGAACCGCTTGAACCCGAAATCGATTATCACTACTTGAAAACCCGTCAGAACAATAATATAAAACAAAGAAACCTCCGAAGAATTTTAATTGCAGTTAATGTGATTCTTGCTATTATCAATATTTTCGGGATACCTTTCTTTTTGGAGTAGGTTGAATTATGTGCAGTATGAGAAGAAATAATTTTGAAGATGATATTGAGCCAATAGTACTTGAAGCATTGAATCCTAATACCGTAACAAGTAATAGTGCAATAAAATCGACTTTTGAAAATACACCTCCAAAAGCTTCGCCTGAAATTGAAAAGGATAAAATTATATCGGGAACAGCAGAATCTGACAATGGCGATAACAGACATTCTTACTTATTACTGGTTGTCTTTCTTGTTATGATACAAATAAAAAGATAAATTATCTAAAGATAAAATTATTGCTGATAGCACTAAAAAGATAAAAATTCCTGCAGCTGAAGCAACTCTGTATACATAATTATATCCAAGCAAGCAAATCAACAGAGCAAGTATAAAGCATATTAGAAAAATGCTGAATCCTTTTTCCATAGCCTTTTCTGATATTCCGTCTAACAATTCATAGTAATCATACGATGAAAGAAATGAACTTGAACTGCTGTTCTTTTTCTCGGTATTTCCCTCCGTAAAGCTGTACTGAGATGAGGTATTAGGCTCCCCCACGCTGTCAGCTACATCTTGAAGTGTCGTATATTCACTGGTCAAATAGACAGGATTTTTATTTTTGTGAACAGTACCTACTGTCTTGCTGTCCCATGATTTAGCCGCATAAACGTGTTTGACTTCTCCCGAAATCACCTCAATTACATACTCATAGTCATCAGCGTCCGAATAATGCGAGGAGATGTAGGAATAAAAAGTGTACACATTGTTTTCGAGCGTTTTTCCCTCATTTTCGGTATTTACAGTATAATAAGAATACAGACCTGTGCCGCTTTTTTTGAAGTAATTGTAATTTGGATCGGAGCAAATTACATAGTCGCCCTGTACATCATAGTCCGTTAAGCCCATTTCTTCCAGTGTGGAGTTTGCGGCACGATAGATACGTTCAGCCGCATTATCCATTTTTTCCTGTGACGCTTTTGATGTACCACAGGCTGAAAAGGTAAAACACGACAGCATAACAAGTGCTATAAGCATAAATAAAGATTTTTTCCTTTGCATTAGATCATTTCCTTTCATTTTAATATTTTAAGAAGCGTTACTCAGTGTTTTCCTTGGGCGAAAGCAAGCCGTCGTAAATAGTAGCCACGGCATATCTAGCTGTCCAACCTGGCCCAAGATTGGGATACCATATTTTTAATACTTTCACTCCACTAATATTTACTTCAAAATTCTCGGGAACAGAATTTTTTGTCATTGTTGGCGATGTATATAATAAATTCCCATCACCATATATTTCAAAATATACAGATAAATCAGACTCTCGCTCATCATACGAACAACCACATACACCTGTGAATGTATCATAATTTCCATTAATGAAATATTCGATATAGCATTCACTGTTACCTTTTCCAACAAATAATGAGTTGCGATGTGTTACACTTGTATTATCGGTAAGTTGACTATTAATATAGACATCACCGTTAGTAGACATATATGCCATGTCAACAAGATATTTTGGCAAATGTTTCATATACTCATTATAGACTTCATTCAGCATTGTGTTATCATCGCCCACGCCCTGCATAGCGATCTCTATAATCGCGCAGGCAGCTTCATAATTATCCGAGCTCGCGTCCTTTTCCGCCTCGGCTAAAACGTAATCGGTGAAATCATCTTCAAGCGAATTAAGCTTATCGGAGACAGAAGTATAGTCAAACGAGTACGACAGATTCTGCACATAGCTGTATGCGGATAAAAAGTCAAAATCTGCAAAATAAGAGGCGATGTTCTTCTCCATTTCATCATTCAGTGACTTCTCTATTTCGTCGGACAGAGTTTGAGCCGCTTCGGAATCGGGGTATTGTATTTTGAAATCATTCAAGGCTTCTATCGCCTCTGTGTATTTACCTTGCCCGATATATTGGCGAATTTCCGCTTCAGCTTGACCTACTGCTTCATTCATGAGCGCGTCAAGCTTTGTTTTCGCGTCATTCATTTTGCTTTGCGCCTCGGAATATAGAGGATCCTCCTCGATTACATTCGAGAAACAGCTTATCGCGTTGCTGTAATCCTCCGTCGCATAACGCTCCTCGCCCAATTTGTACTGCTCCTGCGAAATTTCGAGCATAGAAAGCAGTTTTATCTTTTCATTTAGCTCCTCGACCGCACTCTTTGGAGCTATCGACAAAAGAGCCTGCACATTGGCAGTTGCGGCGGATAATGTCATTTTCCCGTTTTTGAACTGTTCAATAATAGAATCCGCTTGTGTCTTGACCATTCCCGACAAATCGTCAACCTCAATCGAAGATTTGTGCTTAGTGTAGTACGTTGCCGCCTTTATGTAATCACCGTTATTCATGTATTCCTTGAAGCTTTTGGTCTCCTTGCTTGTACAGCCCGTCAGCGTCAATGCCGATATTACAGCCGTCACCGCGATTATTTTTTTAAAATTTTTCACAAACAACCCTCCCAAGGTGTATAATATTATAAATGAAAAACAATGCCACCGCAAAATTCAATATTTTGCGAAAACATACACCGAGAGCCTTGTGTTCTTATATGACTATTTCTCAAAAATTCATTTGAATACGCTCCATATATCGCTGCTTCTGTTCAAAGGAAGAATGAACATACCTGTTCAGAGTTATTTCAACAGTACTGTGTCCGAGAATTTCCGAAAGAGATTTAATGTCAAAGCCAAGCCTTACGCAATTGGAAGCAAAAATATGGCGCAGTGAATGAAAATGAACTGACGGCAATTTTGCGTTATTAAGAATTTTGGAGAAGCGATATTGCATTGTTCGCGGTTCAATCGGCTTGTCTGTTCCGCTTATAACATATTCGTCGTCTTTTCCCTTGAATTTTTTCAGCATTAACAGAACACATTCGGGAATAGGAATTTGTCTTTTTGATGATTCACTTTTGGGCTCGGTGATAATCAACTTTGTTTTGGACGCAGCCGTGGGGAGCTGTATTCTTTGCATTGTTTTTCTGACGGTCAAAATACGTTTTTCGAGGTCAATATCTTTCCACTGCAATGCGCATAATTCTCCTATGCGAAGCCCCGTACTCATTGTTATAGCAATACCGAGCGTAGTATGATTTTGATTTTTTGAAATATAGTCTTGCAGACTTTTTTGCTCGTCTGCATCAAGCAGTTGAACTTCTGATTTTTGTTTCTTTGGAAGAAATACATCGTCCATAGGGTTAAGGATATGGTAGGTTCTGACCGCATATTTGAAAATCGATCTTATAAGGACGATAATGTCTGAAATATAGCGGTTGGAAAGACCTTGAAGCTGCTTATCGCTGATAAACTGCCGAATATCCGCCGAGGTTACAGAAACAAGCGGTTTACTGCCGAAATATGGCAAAATGTGTTTTTTAGCTTTCATTTGATAATTAGCAGCGGTAGACTCTTTGATTTTGCACAATACACTGCTGAACCACTCCTCAAAGGCTTTTGAAAGGCAGCATTGGCATTCGGATATTTTTGCTTCGTTTCGGCGAATTTCATCAATCCTGTTTTTGACCTGTGTCTCCGTGTGAGCAAAAATATACTGATACCTGCGCTTTCCGTTTTTCCCTTTTCCGCGCGAAATCCGCCCCTCCCATCGTCCGTCACGGCGGTGATAAATATTATATCTCTGCATAAAAATCTCCTCCCAGTATAATTGTGTGCAAAATTCACAGATAATCATGAATTAAAATAAATAAATTGTGAAATTCGCTTGACATCATTTAAGATACATGGTATAATGTGTATATATAAAGGGGTTAATAGTTTTTTCGCAAAATATTGAATTTTGCGGCGGCATTGTCAGAATGAGCTTTTGACAGTGCCTTTTTCTTTGTAAATTCTAAAAAATTGCCCTTATGGTAATATTATATTACCATATCGGTATGATGTCAACATCAAATCTTCCAAAACGGTAATATTTTTTTACCGCCTTAGGTATTATAATATAGGTATAATACCACTTTAGGAATGATGAGGATTTGTGTTATGGAACTAAAATTAAAAGAATTGCGGCAATTAAAGGGATTGTCACAACAAGAAGTCGCCGATTATCTTCACTGTTCTGCTGTCTCCTATTCGCGATATGAAAATGGAAATAGGAGCCCATCACTTGATATTTTGATAAAAATAGCGGACTGTTTTGATGTAACATTGGATTATCTTCTTGGCAGACAGCATATATCAGAGCAGGGACTTACTCCCTACGAAATATCGCTTATAGAAGCTGCCCGCAGTACTGATGACAGAGCTAAAGATGATGCATTACAGCTTTTGAGATTTCATGCAATAAACAATAAATAAAAAATCCTATTGCATTAAAGGCAATAGGAATATATTTCTGCATAAGTATTTTTTATATAAGCGTCATGTCGCCGTCTTGGTATTCGCGCTGAAAATAATCAAAACTGTATTTTTATCCGCAGTTTATTGCTTTTCTAAGCATTATGTGATATAATAAACAAAATATCAAAGATAAGGAGCGCGAAAATGATACCACAAGAACTTAGGGAACTTATTAATGGCGGAGAGGGGCTTATTGTCGAATTTAAAAAATCTCAGACTGATATAACAAAAGATGTATATGAAACAGTCTGCGCATTTTCAAACCGTGATGGCGGTCACATCTTTTTGGGCATTAAAGATAATGGTACAATCATTGGCGTTGACCCTAATTGCGTTGATAAGATAAAAAAGGAATTCGTTACCTCTGTTAATAATGAGAATAAAATATATCCGCCCCTTTATCTCACACCTGTTGAATATGAGGAGGACGGAAAAATAATCATATACATCAGAGTTCCCGTTTCTTCTGATGTTTGCCGCTGTAACGGAAAAATATTTGATAGGAATCACGAAGCAGATATTGACATTACTCATCATTCGGACGAGGTCTATCGTCTTTACGCACGGAAAAACGGCAGCTACTATGTTAATAGGGTTTTTACTGCATTTAGCATTGCAGACCTGCGTTCGGATCTGATCGAACGGGCACGGCGTATGACACGCTTTCGGGTAAATGACCACCCGTGGCTTGGTATGTCTGATGAAGAAATTATTCGCAGTGCAGGTCTACTGCTGAAGGATTCGGTAACAGGAAAAGACGGATTAACTCTTGCCGCTATTCTTCTTTTCGGTACGGATCAGCTTATTATGTCTGTTCTTCCGCAGCATAAAACAGATGCGATATTTAGGGTAGTCAACATAGACCGCTATGACGACAGAGATGTTATAATAACCAATCTGATTGAAAGCTACGACCGCTTGCTTGAATTTGGAAGAAAACACCTTAATGATACATTTCAGCTTGAGGGTGTGCAGAGAGTAAGTGCAAGGGATCATATTCTTCGTGAGATAATCTCAAATCTGCTTGCTCATCGTGATTTTTCCAATGCTTATGTTGCGAAGCTTGTTATTGAAAAAGACAAAATATATACCGAAAATGCCAATTTATCTCACGGCAGCGGTGCGCTTAAACTGAACGCATTTGAACCTTTTCCGAAAAATCCTCCTATATCGAAGGTTTTCAGAGAAATAGGACTTGCTGATGAACTCGGTTCTGGCATGAGAAACACCTATAAATATACAAAAATGTATTCAGGCGGTGAGCCAAGTTTTGTTGAGGGAAACATTTTCAGAATAACAGTTCCTCTTGCAAATATTGCTACATCTACAGTTGGTCCTGATTCATCTTCGTCCGACTTAGGTACAGGCGGTACCGAAGTTACTACCGAAGTCAAATTGAAGCCTGAACTCTTGAATAGTCTTATCGAGTTTTGTTCGGAGCCGCGTTCACGCAAGGAAATGCAATTATTTTGTGGCATCAAAACAGAAAAGTATTTCCGCGAGCATATTATAAAGCCCATGCTCAATGAGGGCTTGATTGTCAGAACTATACCGAATAAGCCCAACAGCCGAAATCAAAGATATGTTAAAAAGTGTTAGTCAAGTCAAAAATTAAAAGTCTCCAATCCGAAATTATCCATACGAATTGGAGACTAAAATATTATATCGGGCAGAAACACTCCGCTTTCAACCACTTGTTTACCACTTATTTGTACTAAAAACCGCCTGAAATCGCTTGAAGTTACTATAAATGAAGTTTCAAAAATCCGCGTAAAATAGCCATTTTCGCTTTTTACTAAAAACTGCATTAAGTGCGTGGATTAATTCAATTC
>CALEPT010000166.1 GCA_937910385.1 uncultured Ruminococcus sp.
GAAGTTCGGGGCAATAACCGCCTTACGGCGGTTATTGAGGACACATTATATTATAGAGCAGGACCATTTTGAAAAAAAGGCTGGGGGAACCCCTTCCCTCAGAAAGGGACTCCCCCGGTAGTATGCATGATATTTTATTTGAGTATTACTCGTCTCTGTTATTATTGCGCAGAGCAAATGCGGCTGCCGCAGCAAGCGTCATCAGCGCCAGCGGAACTGCAACGCCTGCAACACCTGTTCTGGGCGAACCGGAAGCAGAAGAAGTTGTAGTCGTCTTTTTCGTTGAAGAAGATGTCGTAGTTGAACCGCCGGAAGTTGTTGTGGAAGAAGCTGACGAAGTTCCTGACTCAGTGGTCGCGGAAGCAGAAGTAGCTGTTATTTCGTCGCCGCTCGTCGTACCTGTAGCCGTCGTAGTTGTTGTTTCCTCATCAGCCGCAGTGGTTGTGGTGGTAGTATCAGCAGAAGTTGTCGTTGTTGTGGTGGTAGTTGTAGTGGCAGTGGTTGTTGTATCAACAGCGATAGCTGCGTCTACCATAGTAATGGAATCGACCTCGTTTCCGTCCACCTTGATGACTCCGCCTTCTATCGTAAATACGATATCTGCAGCGACTTCATATCCGTCGGGAGCAGCAGTCTCGTGGAGAGTATAGGTACCGTCCTCAAGCGATACATTGTGTGTTTCCTTGTCGGATACCCACGTCTCGACCGTTACGTTATTGCTGTCGGTGATCGAGAGCGTAGCGCCAACGACCTCAACGCCTCCGAGATCGACCTTATTGATCCGGACCTCATTTATTACCGCTGTGGTGGTGGTAGTCATTGTTGTCGTAGTGGTGGTTGTTGTCGTTGTAGTTGTAGTAGTGGTTGTGGTGGTAGTGGTAGTAGTGGTTGTCGTCGTAGTAGTAGTGGTGGTAGTAGTCGTTGTCGTAGTAGTAGTAGTAGTAGTGGTTGTCGTCGTAGTAGTAGTGGTAGTCGTAGTAGTAGTGGTGGTAGTAGTAGTGGTAGTCGTAGTAGTAGTGGTGGTAGTAGTCGTAGTAGTTGTGGTGGTGGTAGTCATTGTTGTCGTAGTGGTGGTAACTATAGGATTATCCTCTGTAAGCTCAGAATATACAAAGTGCCACTCAGCATGATTTGTCAGATAGCCGTCAGTAATGAGCCAACCTGTGCTCGAACCTGTTATGTCGGTATACGACTCCTCGTCGGGAATGAGGAATATACCTGCGCTGTTCTCAATAACGATATCCTTTCCGGAAGAAAGGTTCCATACAACAAGTCTGTCCACCTTATCGAGCCAGATATTCTGGTCGCTGTGATATCCGCTGTCAGGCTTTGTATCGCCTGAGGTGATATTACCCTCGCTGTCAACGAGTTCGATAGAGTATTCGCCTATCTTGATGTCAGATGTCTCATTGAAATCGAAGATGAGAGTCTGGGTATCCTTCATTCTGATAATGAGCTTACCGTTTGTATCTACGTAAGTAGAACCGTCCCCATTGGTAACAGCAAACTTATCGCCGTCGATGTAAATAGTAGCATCATCGGGATAATCCGTAGTATCAACTATCCACTTATCGCTCGGTTTAACAGCCGACATCGTAGCGCCGTCGTTCTCCACCTTGCTCGTTATAGCCGAAGAAATGCTCTCCATATGGGAAATTATCGGCTCAATAACGTTATTTGTCATATTATCGGGAGTATCTGTCTCGATATCGACAAAGTCTCTGGGGTCCTTGAGTCTGCTCTCGCTGTCAACGTGGAGCGCAGCTCTGTGATCCTCGGGGTGAGATGTACCGATAAAGATATATCCGTCAGGATCATCGGTCATTACAGTCTTATCCGAGCTGTCAAAGTCTACGAAGTTTGCGATATAGAAATCGCCGCATGAAGGATCGGAAAGGTCGGGGTCGATATTGGCTCCGTTGGTTTTATAGAAGTTTACAGCCAGATTGGTCTGCGCATGGTTATTCTGCTCGAACCTGTCGGCTGTGATACCGTAGGGCAGCGCTCCCCCGAGTATGGTCTCATAATTGTAATCGTTAGTTGCAGTAACAGAGCTGAGCTCTATCTTATCGGTGTAGACAGTAGTGTTAGTGCTGCTGTTATTGGTTTTTTGGGTGCCCTTATATGATACAGTGTAGGTCTTGAAGGAATCGCCTTCGCCAAGAGCCGCACAGTCTGTTTCAGTACTCAGGTTATTGATATTGACGGGCGCTGTAGCCTTGATAAGGCTTACTGTTACGGTTTCATTTCCGTTGAACCTTTCAGAAGCGAGAACTGCACCGTTGTTGTTCATCCAGCTCTGCGTATCGGAGTCCTGAACGGTTATGTCAAGCTCCGTCAGACCGCTGCCGGCGAGCTGCTCATAGTAATATGTATCATCGGTAGACTGATGCTGTACCCTTACAAACAGGTAAAGATAATCGCTTTCAGAGATATCTGCTGCGCTGTCAAAGGTCAGCTCAACATGATATTCCACGATATCCTTGATTATGGAAATAGTAGTTGTTTCTCCGCTGCGGGTATTGCTGAAGCGATAATTCGGGATCGTATCAATGCCGCTGTCAAGACAGTCGGCATAGGTCGAAAGAGTTCCCTCAGAGCGGTAAACACGGATATTGACATCATACTGCTCGGGATCGTAGGTGATCACCTCGCCAGCCGTCGAAGAGCCGTCCTCGCCGAATGGGTAGAATTCATAGAACGCAAGCGATGAAGCCGGATCGGATTCGGGATAGAACTGCTTTATCGCCCAGCCCTGAACATTATCGCGGCTTGAACCTGCTCCCTTCGGAGTAAGATAAGCGAGTGCAAAATAATTTGAAGAAGCGTCATTTACGATAGGCGCAGGAGTTTCCCCGTCGTAGTCGTAAACGTTCACATCTACCGTATGTCCGGCAAGGGCGTTGAGAACTATTGTATCGTTCGCCCACAATGCACTGTTTGTCTTAGCATCAAGAGATCCGCCTGAGACTGCCATTCCCTCAATAGCGTCAACAGCCTTGCAGCCCGTGAGGTCCTTAGCATTATCAACGGTGAGCTCCGCCGAAGGATCATCATTTTTGATAATAAATCCTTCAACGCTCTCTGTTGACGGCATCGCCTCATAGGAATTACCGTAATCATCGGTAATAGTATAGGTCGGGATAACATTGAACTGTCCCGATGACCAGCTCTCGCCGTCAGCATTGATCTCGATCAGCTGATAATAATTGTTGTCCTCATCGTCAGCATAGACATATCCGCCGTAATTTGAGTTTGAAGCGCCTGTTGCATGAACGAGCAGATAATACGTGTTATCAGGCACACTTACATTGAGAGTATCCCCCAGCACTGTACCGAAGTCGATACGCGCATAAAGCTGATCGGCAGTAAGCCAGTTCAGCTCCTCTCCGCCGGAAAACGAAAATACAGCCTGTGCCTCACCGCTTTCATCTTCCGGAGCGGTAGCTGCCATTGTAGCCACAGATGCACAGCTCATACTTACAGCAGCTGCTGTAAGGAAAGAAAACAGCCGCTGTTTTAAACTATGTTTCATAGATTTTCCTCCTTCTATAAATATCTTATTTTCAGTCCGCAATTTGTGCTAAGCCGCCTATACAGCACATTGCGGAACGCACCTTATCCCCGGAGCTTCCGATCACGTCACGGAATATCCAAAGATATAACTAATAAGAATATTATACATCTTTTCAACATATATGTCAAGTGTTAATATTCTGAAAATCCGCAATATTTCGCTAATTCCCTCCTGTTGTGGTAAACATTCACAGCGGTTGATATCCGCTGTGATTTTTTGTGAAATATGATAACGGGCAAATCAAATGTATTTCCGTACAGTCCGGTTCAAAAGTTAAAAAATAAAAATATAAATCTGCCTATTGACTTTTTATCCATACAGTGATATAATAATAAAGCTGAATCTATAAATCGCATTTTTATTGGGGTGTCGCCAAGCGGTAAGGCAGCGGACTCTGACTCCGTTATTTCGAGGGTTCAAATCCTTCCACCCCAACCATATCAAAGCTACGCATTTTGCGTAGCTTTTTGTAATTTATGATAACTTATCGCCGTGATATAACGTACATTTTGTTGATTTATACATTTATCATTTAATTTAACGTCTTATTCAACTGTTTTACATTGAAAAATGATGTTTTTTCTCCTTATTATGAAAGAATTTTTCTTTCAAATAATGGTAAAAGGAGAAAATATGTACAGAAAAACATTTTATGGAGGAGTTGTATTAAATGAAAAAGGTGCTCTTGATCACTACGATCCTCCTAAATTCACAAGCAATAATTATAAAAATTGGATAGCGATCCTCGATTTGAGAATATGCTCTGGCTGTAAGGCATTGCATGGTAAAATCTATACACAATCAGAAAATCCTATCCCTTATCCGCCTTTGCACCATAAATGCAGATGTGAGATAAAGCCTATGAGTGCTGTTTTGGTTGGAAACGCTACAAAGGACGGACAAAATGGTGCTGATTGGTATTTGCGTAACTATGGAACGCTTCCAAACTATTACATTGATGATATTGGATTAAAAATACTTGGATGGAAAAGCGGTGATAAGCCTTCTAAATACGCTCCCGGAAAAATGTATACAAAAGGCGTATATGACAACTCAGACGGTCATTTACCTGTTAAACCGGGACGTATATGGTATGAAGCAGATATCAATTATACTCCGGGAAAGAGAAATAAACACAGAATACTTTGGTCTAATGACGGGCTTATGTTCGTTACTTACGATCATTATATGACTTTTTATGAAATAGTATAAGTGAGGTGATATAATGAAATTAGCTGAAAAACCGATGATCATTACTCTTGATTTTCATGACTGCAAGTATCCGGAACAAATTCATCAGGTGCTAAAGGAAGCGTTTGGTTTTCCGGATTGGTACGGAAGAAACTGGAGTGCATTCTGGGATCTGTTAAATGAGCCAAGGGAATATACAGTAGTAGAAGTAACAGGGCTATATTCACTTCGTAAAGAGTTATATGAATACAGTAAAAAAATTATTGAGTTGCTGGAAAAAAACAAGAATTATTATAAGAATTTTATGGAAATACAAGATCAATGGGACAGACGATTTGATTATAAGGTCATTGATTGATGTTATGATCATCTGATAATGTCATCAATTTTGTTATGCCCAGACATGTGATATGACTAAACCTTTCTGAACCCGCACGTTCAGAAAGGTTTTTCATTTGTAAGCTGTT
>CALEPT010000167.1 GCA_937910385.1 uncultured Ruminococcus sp.
CAAACGCTGTGAGGTCGAGAAATGGGTATTCCTTCCTCACTCCGACTTTGAAAGGCTGAAAGCAAACCCATATCAGGAGCATGAGGCGATAACTGCTGCCAGGGACCTTATGTACGAGGACAAGAATGCCTATCACTGCATAATGCTGCTTGATGAGTACGGCGAAGACGGACTGCTCATCGAGGCAGAAGGATTTGATTATCCTCGTCTTTCTATGTTCGTACCTGATGCTAAGTCAATCTACGAAAGGTACCAGACATCCGAATCCGAACTGAAACTTCACGATATGATCAAGGATACTGTCGAAAAGATCGCTGAACTTGCTCACACAGACAGGACCGACTTCACATCGGCTGATATGATCGATATGGACGAAGTCGAGAGCCTTGTCAAAAATGCTATCGTACAGCACCTTGCTCAGAGAGCTGACATCAGAATGGCTGAGAATACGGATATCGGAGTTGACTTTCAGCCGGATATCCATGTTGAGGCTGAGAAACTCACAGAGCTGAAGTTCTACTGCCCTTTGAAAGTCCAGCGAGAGATCAAGCCCTCATTTGATGAGGACGGTGAAGATGAATTCTTCGAGGATACTGAGGAGCTATCCGACTATGAGGCTCTTGAATACGAGAGCGAGATAAGTAGTGCAATCGAGGCGTATCAGAGTGACGAGGAAGAAAATCGCGGAATAATGGCGTACCTCGGTGATAGAAAGAGGTTTGTAGACAAGGTCTACTCCATTTTCCCCTCCGTTGAAAAGGTTGATGAAAGTCTCATGGGAGTATTTAACTGTCAGATCTGCGGCGAGCTCGACAGCTTTGAGTATGACGAATTGCTTCAAGAGCTACGGGGACAGGCGTCAGACGGCTACTGCGAAGGGCTCGAGCAGCATGAGATCCACACTTCCGAAGGAGACATTTACGTCAGTTTCTAGCCGCTTTTACGCAGACTGTCCCAGAGCGCTATCATATCATTCTTGTAGTACGGATAGCGGCGCAGTATCATCTCTTTTTCAGCTTGTGTATGCTCTTTGGAGTGATGATGCGGTCTGTGGCTCCGCTCCACCAGGCTTTTCCACGTTCCGTCATACCTTGCCGCCCAGTTATACACCGACTGACGGCATACCTTGAAGCGTATGGACGCTTTTGTAGCTCCGTGTTTGTAGAAATATTTCACTACCCGTTGACGAAACCGTGCTTCTTGTGCTATACTATTCATGGAACAACTCTCTTTTCTTGATATTTTTGTTTTTGTTAGCACTTAACATTATATCATATTGAGAGTTGTTTTTCTATTTTTAGTGTCTATGATCTATTGTAACATAACACTGTTTGAAATGGCAGGCTGATATGAGCAAGTGAGAGCTGTTGCATTAGGCAATGGCTCATTTTCTTTTCTGCCGATTGACCTTTTGACCGCAGTATGATATAATTATTCTAAGAATTACCGTATCGGGAGTGATGTGAAATGGCAGTCTACATCGTATTTGACGTTGAAACACCTAATCGTACGAATGACCGTATGAGTGCGATAGGCATAACAGCGATAAAGAATAACAAGATCATCGCTAACTGCTTTTCGCTCGTTGATCCCGAAACGCATTTCGATTACTTCAACACGCAGCTCACGGGCATAGATGCTGAGAAAGTCAAAGACGCTCCGAATTTTGCAGAGCTTTGGAAGAAGATAGAGCCAATCATGAGCAAAGGTATCCTTGTTGCCCATAACGCTGTCTTTGATATGAGTGTTCTGCGTTCCTGCCTGCGAAGCTACGGTATCACATGGAAACCGACTGTGGAATACCTGTGTACGGTTCAGATCGGCAGGCGTATTCTTCCAGATATGAAGCATAACCTTAATGTGATGTGCGATCACTTTGGTATCGCCCTCGATCATCATCAGGCGGACAGCGATGCCCACGCTTGTGCAGAGATACTGCTCAGATACATGGAAAGCGGTATCGATGTATCTTCTTACATCAAGAAATACTATCTATAACGGATAACTCAGAGAGCTGTTACACAACGTCTCTTTCTTTTTTGCTGAAAGTCCTCAGAAGTACAAATTATGTCTATCTGAAATGGTATAATAAAAGAATTTGAAGAATTGTTCCAGTTATAGAAATTATGTCGAACTGTTTGGGTACTGGTGTTACAAGAGAAAACTTTTCAGATTATTATAGTACTTATTACAGAAATAAAAAACTTAATGTAAGCGGTGATTATCATATTACTATTTACGGAGGAGATGTTGAACAGAACTATATTTCTCTGAATAGATGAGGCTCAGGTTAATGTGGATTAACTATAGCCTATTGGCGCACCTGTTTTCCGTTCCGAATAAGTCCGAATAAGCATTGTGGAGCATACCATAACAGGCACAAACCCTATTGAAACGAATAACCGCAAGCTCTCGAAGATGCTCTGTAAGCGTTTCTGAGGGCTTTTTCTTTTCAGCGGTTAGTTTTCCGATCCGCAGGCTCGGACGGTGCTGTGTGGCTTTTCCGTTCGCCTGACGGTCAAGCTGAAAATGGCGTGATTGACTTTTTTGGTAAGGTTTGATATAATAATGACATAAGGAAAGCACTCAGATTATGTTCTAATCAAACTCTCGGTTTATAGGAGAAAAATTGATATGAGAAAAATAATATTACTTGCTTTGCTCGGCATCTTATCATTTGGTTTATTCGGATGCTATGATAAAAATGATTTATATAAAGAACTTGATACCGAAAAGGCTGAAAAAGTTGCACTTGATTATATGAATGAAAAATATGATAAGGATTTTTATGTTGTAAGCAGTAATAAAAACAAGGAAATGAGTTATGCACCCGGAAAAATCAATGACTTTTGGTGCGATGTTGGAATTGCAATTGAAGATTCAGAAGACGGCAAAAACTATGCAGTACGCACCACTCTTAATGATGATGGAGAATATATTATCGAGTGGGATAATTATATGACGTCTCTTGTATCATCTCTTGCAAAAAGAGATATTAACGATTCCTTTTCTGAAGTCAATATAACTAATTATTTTATTTATTCCTTTTATATTAGCGAAATTGGAACTGCCGGTGGTTTCAGACCTGATTTCGATGTTGATATTGAACATGATACTTTGGATTCTGTCTTTGAGAAAAGCAGTATATGGCTCCACTTTAATTTGTGTATTCCCGAATCAGCTTATAAAGATAGCACGGTGTCAGATTTTGAAAAAGCTTTAGGCTTATATTTGCCACAAGAGGATTCAGATGATCACGTTAGAGTAAAAGTTTTGTCTTTCAACGATGATTACTATTCTGAGATCAAAAATGCAATCGAAAGCAGTGACAGGCTTCCGGATAATTATGAGTGGAAAGCAATACATGAAGAAACTATATCTCCGTTGCTCTACCATGATTGAGGTAAGGCAGCCGATGAAAGGAACGGTACTATGGATATACTGAGCTGCAACTGTATTTCTTCGGAAGATATGCTCGAACATCTATAATGCGTATATGACTGAGGTAAGGTAATAGTGATATATCAGGAGGAAGCAATAGACAGATCATCAAAAATAGAACTAACCAATATGTGCCTCATTTATGATGACAGGCGTGTGCTTGTACAGGAGAAACATAGTTCTTCTGTATAAAACAAATCAGTTTGAAGGAGAACTGAAAAGCTCCGAAGAAGGCAGAGTATTCTGGCTGGACAGAGCTGAAATAGAGAGTGCAAATCTGATATGGAATATGCGTGAGCTGATGCAGATCTTTGAGACTGACAGCTTCAGCGAGTTTTTCTTAAAAATTCAGAATGGTACATATAAAGGAGAGCTATTAGGATAAGCAATACGCCTATGAAACGATTAGTTTCATGGGCATGCTTTTTATTAAAAATCGCTTGACAACTTGCAAACCTTGTGGTATTATTATGAAACACCTAAAAAGATGAATACGATAGAAAGGCAGGAGAAATAATATGGTATATATAACTGGAGACATTCACGGTTCGCTGGAACCTATATATGATTTGTTCGAGAGGTTCAGTCCTTCCGAAAATGATATTGTTGTTATACTTGGCGATGTAGGAGTAAACTACACCGGTACGCTTCAGGATATCGGAACTAAAAGAGCAATGAACAGATTCGGCTCCACATTCTTCTGCATTCACGGTAATCATGAGAACCGTCCTCAGAATATTGCTTCCTATAAAGAGAAGGAGTGGAACGGCGGTCGTGTTATGTACGAAGATGACTTTCCGAATATACTGTTTCCGATAGACGGAGATATATTTGAGTTGGAAGGAAAGAAATGCATAGTAATAGGTGGAGCCTACAGCGTTGACAAGTTCTACCGCCTAAGATACGGATACAAATGGTGGCCTGACGAACAGCCGTCACCTGAGATAAAGGAATATGTAGAAAAGCAGCTTGACGAAAAAGAAATTGATGTAGTGTTTACTCACACCTGTCCTGCTAAATATATTCCCACTGAATGCTTTCTCTCAGGGATAGATCAGTCGAAAGTAGATAACAGCACAGAAGAATGGCTGGATACTCTCGAAGACAAGATAAATTATGGAGCATGGTATCTTGGACACTGGCATACTGATAAACGCATTGATAAGATGCACTTTCTGTTCCACGGAGTAGAGACATTGTAAAACAAAAATGCTCCCTGTACACCAAAGCACAGGGAGCAGAAATACATATTTGTTAACTGAAAAACACTTTGGAAATTACCGCTTTTCTCTTGACAAATATACTGAAATATGTTACAACATTTATAGGAAATAAGAGCACAAATGTGCTTTGGAAAAAAGATGATATAAAAATCCGCTTAAAATAGCGAAAAAGTGAATGTCATACTTTCAGTCATAACCAGACAGATCATAAAAGCCTGTATTTCGAGGAAAATGCCAAAATACAGGTTTTTCTCTTGCCTATCCAAAACAGTCGGGCTGCAATTTTGCAGTTGCGTGTGAAGAAAAAACAGTTAGTTTTCACACGAAATTCACACGAAGAAAAGGCGATATAATGTTATGAAAGAATCAGCTCCCTCACGGGAGCTGTTTTCTTTAGTTATGGAGCATCACCATATGGTCAAGGATATGATCGAGTTTCAGGAGGATATGAATATACCCGCCGAGCTGATACCGAAATGTCCGAAGTGCGGTAACCCCATGACGATGAACCTGCGCTCAGATGATAAATTTGTCGAGGACGAGGGCTGGCACAGAGCGGCAGAGCGATATGATGATTTTCTGCAATCCCACAAAGGTCAGCATGTCCTGTTCTTGGAGCTTGGTGTGGGCTACAACACGCCTGTTATCATCAAGTATCCGTTCTGGAAAATGGCAGCGCAGAATCCCAATGCTGTGTATGCCTGCCTGAATTACGGAGAGGCGTATGCGCCTGATGAGATCACACAGCAGAGTATTTTCTTAATGGAGATATCCGTGCGGTGCCGGAAGAGCTATAAAATGACAAAAGAGTGCCGTATCATACGACACTCTTAAGCCTAAACCGCCCTGTAAGCTTTTCACTTACAAGGCGGTTTTTAATAATGTTATTCAGGTAGAGAATATCAAGAGATTCACTTCGCATAATCTCCTAATGAAAGTCCGAGAACCTTAGTCTGTTCTGCAATCATAGATGCGATCTTCGCAGCGCCTGCATTACTGAGGTGTGTATTGTCTATCGTTGTCTGTGCTGTATCTGCATAGCAGTGCATTTTCGCTGTTTCGTCCGCACCGCCGTAATTATACAGACTGGTATAAAGCTGAGTCGTAAGTGTTGTCATATCAATGACAGGCACGTTATACTGCTCTCCGAGTGCGATCATTGCCTCCTGATACGGAACATGCTGCTGATAATTTGCCTGTCCGTCCGAAGCACGTCTTGTGATCGGTGTCACAAGTACAGGGACTGCACCCTTATCCTTCGCGACCTTGATATACTTGTTCAGCAGTATCCATTCATAGGAATACTGTCCGCTGCTGTTCTTTCCCTCACTATCGAGCGTAGAGAAGTCAAGTCCGGGATATGTACCGAGTCCCGGATATGTTGCCTCATCAGTCTTTTCGTCGTTGTGGCCGAACTGAATAAACAGGTAATCTCCCGCACCAATATTATTCACAAGTGTCTGATAGTAGGTCTCGGCGAGAAAACTTCTGGAGCTTCTGCCGGAAAGTGCAAGATTTTGCACATTGACATTGTTGTACATATCAGAAAGCTTCATACCCCAGCCGTAGCGGTTATATGGGATAGAATAATTCTCATCATAATAGCAGACAGTCGAATCGCCTACGAGGTAGACATTTCCTGAAAACTGAAATCCGTCAGGCTCATAAGCGTTCGTATTTGTCCCGGAATTTTCGGAATCATCAGGCATGGTTTCGTTCAGCAGCGCTTCTTCATTAATGAGCGTACGTCTCATAATGACCATATCAAATATATTCAGCTTATCATCTTCGCAGAGATCGGCAGACTTCCAGTTTGCAGGCTGAGAATCAGGAGCAGCGAGCAGCCACTTTTGCAGCAAAACAAGATCAGCTATACTGAACTCACCATCATTATTGACATCGCCAACAAGCTTTCTTACAAATACTGTGTAATTCACACAGCCGGAGGACTGACCATTTGTACCAAGTGTCACGGTATCACCTGCACGGAAATTGCAGGAATATATCTTATATACAACGTCACTGCTGTTTTTTGCGATCAAACCTGTGTCTGTATATCCATTCATCCATGAGGGAACAGACGCTACTCTCTGATCAAGAGCGATATAGGCTGTAAGACTTTCTGCTGCGGTAAATGATGCCTGATCACCCGATACGGTCTTGGCATCGCAGGCTGTCATAATACGCTCAGTTCCAGTAAGAAGCTGCGGCAGGAAGGAGTAGGTAACATCGCGGTCGCCGTAGACTTTGTCACCTGCGGCTGTATCCTCTTCAATGCTCCAGTTCTGATAAGCTGCACTTTCCTCAACAAGCAGCTCTTTTATAAGGATACCGTTAAGCGCATCTATAACAACCGGCTCTACCACACTCGGAGCAGTCACATATCCCGCAGATGGCACACCTGATTCTGCAAATGCGGCATAAGTCATTGCAGAAGCGCTGCTCTTTGAACCGGCATTCGTCATCGTATAGCTCTTCACATCGCTTCCCGACATTACTGTATATGTGTAGTTTGATGAGGGTCTCCATGTACACGCCACGGAATAGCTCGGATTACTTGTTGTTCCCTCGCCCTGCTTTGTTCTGCTTACGTTCACAAATACAGAATTATCCTCGGCATATGCACCCGGATATGTTATCTGATTCCAGTCGCAGATAACATTACCGCCCTTTTCATAATAGCAGCTTTCTGCATAAATTTTAGATGCGGTATGGACTGTATAGCCCATGCTGAAATTGTAGACATAGTTATTGAAGCTGTGGAAATAACCGTAACGCATAAGTCCGGGCGCACGCGTAACGGTATCGTGATAATAGTTATCGCAGAGAGTGACGCAGGGCTGACCGTTATAGGTATTGTAGGTCGCCTCGTCATCGGCAGGATATCCGAGCAGTACACCGTATTCATGATAGCCGAAGGTGCAGTCGGAGATAGTTACGTAATCAGCAGTTCCCTTGAAGTTGAGGAACTTATCCCAGTCGTCTGAGCCGAGAGAGGAGGTCTCTATTTGGTCGTGTCCCTCGAAGTCGATATGATCTATCCAGAAGTTCCAGCCGTATGCGAACTCCCAGATATTGTCGGTATTAAGCTCGGTATCGTGAGTGAGATCAAAGTTGCGGATAATGACATTATACGCCGGTCCGTAATTCTCGTTGTATGTACGGAAGTATACATTGTAAAGTCCGTGTGCACTGTAGCTGCCGATGATAGTTTTATTAGGCTGGAGGTAGATGTAATTGTCGCGGCAGTAATAGCGCTGTCCGCCATCGTAGCCCGTGCTTATCTCGTAGTTCGACTTATCGTCAGTGCCGTAGATATCCTTGGTTACAACGATAGTCATAGGGTCAGTGCTCGTGCAGGCAGCCTTGAGCTCGTCGAAGGTCGTTACCTCGACTGTCTTGCCGAAGAGTCCGCCCACAGCTGAAGCCTTGATACTGCCTGAGGGGGTAGTACAGTATCCGGCAAAGCCCTGCAAGCCTGCCGTATTGATGAGCCACTTCTGATTATCTGCACCTGTATAAGATGAGAGGGTAACAGTGTTTGCAGAAGCGTTGTAGGTCAGTGCAAGGTCAGGAGCACTGTAATTGGTTATCTTGTAGTAAAGATCGTTGCCGAGAGAGTCCTGCGCAACAGGAACAACATACCAATGCTGTGTGGTATCACTTTCACTGCCGTATATAACAGCTGATGTACCCTCAGTAGTCTTGTAATCGAGAGGCGTGATGAGTCTGCCCGTGCCTTGATTAACGATCTTGAAGAAAGCACCATTGCTGTTTGTTCCGACATAATCAAACCGCCAATTCTCGTTCTGTGAGCCGTTGGTCGTCCATGTGTTCAACGCAGATTTGTCCGAATATCCCGAGATATTCAGGTTTCTTGTGTTGTCGCTTGTGCTGATGCGTACAAGCTGCACGGGATAATCTGTACTGACAGCATGAGCTGTCATGAGATCCGGGAATACTGCCGTGATACAGGTAAGCATCAGCAACAGTGCGGTCAGGATCCCGAGTAACCGCTGGCTTTGTTTCTTTGTGTTCATTTGAATATGAGCCTCCTTTTTTTAGTGCGGACTTTCCGCCATCACTTTAGTTGTTAAAGAGTACACTCAGTGTATCCGCATTTTCTTCAAATACTTTAAGCACATATTTGTACCAATGCCTTGCGTCAGCAGCAGAGCTTTCAAATACATAGTCCCCCTGACCGTGATCCATTATTACGTCAAAGGCGGGGATGGCTTTGCTTGCGCCTGCCGTGCGGCAGGCTGCCGCAGAAGCGAGAGAAAAGCTCACTATGCCGTCCTTGTACATTACCCGGCTCGACAGATTTGTTCCTGTGGACTTGCCTCGCTTGACCTCTACCCGGCATTCACTTTCGCTGTCATGTTGCTGCATTAGCCATTCACGTAACGCCGCACGATCACGGACATCAAGTATGTTCTGTTCAATATCATTACAGCGAAGCTCTGAAAATATCCGCTATATCCTTCTCAAGCAGCGGAGCCCATGCGTTTTCGAGCCCCTCGTTCTCAGCGACATGATGTGCCATTTCATCAATGCGGCTCTCGTCTATACCAACATCTCTTAAATGCATCGGGATACCGATAGACTCAAAGAAATCATAAGTTGCCTGAATAGCCTTCTCAGCAATATCAAATTTATCGAGGCTGCTGTCGATTCCGAAAACATTGACACCGTACTTCACGAAACGACCGACCGTCTTATCGCTCAGGATATGCTTCATCCAGCGAGGCGTGATGATTGCAAGACCTTCTCCGTGGGTGATGTCATAATAAGCGGAGAGGGCGTGCTCCATGCCGTGGCAGGGCCAGCCTGACGGGCTGCTGCCGAGCGCATAAATGCGATTACAGCCGTAGGTGCAGGTGAGCATCATCTCTGCTCTTGCAGTATAATCCTCGGGATCATCAAGGCACTTTCTTCCGTTCACCATAAGGCTTTTCAGTCCAGCCTCCATAAATCCGTCGTTCAGGATAGTTGAATCCTCGCAGAAGTACTGCTCCATGATGTGGTTCATGGCATCTGCACAGCCTGCTGCGGTCTGCTTCTTCGATACGGTAAAAGTGTAGGTCGGATCGAGGAAAGACACTGCAGGAAAGTTATGCGGATCAACATAGCCTATTTTATCATTGGTCTCAGTCCTGGAAATTACTCCGCCCGAATCGTACTCGCTTCCCGTTGCCGCAAGGGTGATGATATCAACTATCGGGATAGACTCCTTCGCAAACGCCTTATAGGAGATAAGATCCCACGGATCGCCGTCATACTTGGCACCTGTTGCAATTGCCTTGGAGCAGTCGAGCACACTTCCGCCGCCAACAGCAAGGATAACATCAACATCATGCTCCTTACAGAGTCTCACGCCGTCAAGAACGCTCGGATCGTACTTTGGATTCGGTTGAATGCCTGAAAGCTCGATTATCTCGAAGTCAGAGAGAAGCTCCTTCACTTTATCATAAAGCCCGATTTTCTTGATACTGCCGCCGCCATAGGTGAGCAGTATTTTTTTGCCGAATTGCGCCATTACCTCTGGCAGCTCCTTGATAACGCCCTTGCCGAAAATAAGCCGTGTGGGTGTCATGTAATCAAAATTTTGCATAATGATTTACCTCCTCGGTATTTAGTTATTTATTTGCATATCTGCAAAGTCTTTTAAATCATTACAATAATTGATAGATCCATTTCATAAGAGTTGGATAATCTCTTGCACCATTCAGGACATGGTATACAAGGCCCATTCGTTCATCGTCAAATGCCTTATAAAATATCCGGTATCTATAGTTTCAGGTGTAACTTGGTGATTCTGCCAATTTGATTACAATTATAACCGGCAGTACAAATATCTTGCTTTCATTCATCTTTATAGCCGAACACAATATCGTTAACCTCATTTGCATACCCGATTATTCTGACGTAATTTATCCTCCTGTTACAAATTATACCAGACTCAAAAAAGAAAGTCAATCATCTGAAAAAGAAAAGCCTTATCCCCTTACTGCAATATGCAATGCCTGCTGTTTCATGCCTTTCGAGCTCACACATCAGTTCTCTGTGTTTGCAAAGTGGTTTCATCATAGGAAATAAAAAATTTTCCGCACAGCATATCTTCATGATCGCTGTGCGGACATTCTTTATTTAATTACTGCAAATGCCTGTTTAAGCGTTGAGGCGGGAATGATCTCTATTGAATACTCTGTTCTATCGACTGCGGACATCGACTGCTTAGGCACTATGCACGTCTTGAAACCCATGCGCTCTGCTTCGCGGATACGCTGTGAGATATGTGAAACCGAGCGTATCTCACCTCCCAGACCTATCTCGCCAAATGCTATCAGCTCTTCGTCAATTTGCCTGTCCATGATACCGGAATAAAGAGCCATAGCTACCGGAAGGTCGCCGGCAGGCTCATCAAGACGGAAGCCTCCTACTATATTGAGGTAGACGTCCAGCGAGTTCATATAAATGCCAAGTCTTTTTTCAAGGACGGCGATAATGATATTCAGTCTGTTGAAGTCAAACCCTGTGACCATTCTTCTCGGAGCAGCATAGCTTGTCTTGGCGGCAAGAGCCTGAACCTCTGCGAGTATGGGCCGGCTTCCCTCCATAACGCAGGCGACGCACGTTCCCGAGACGTTATGCGGTCTGCCGGAAAGCAGCATTTGAGAGGGGTTTTCGACCTCTCTGAGGCCCTTGTCTATCATCTCGAAAACGCCTATCTCATTTGTCGAGCCAAATCTGTTTTTAACAGCTCTGAGAAGTCGATAGCTCTGGTGACGCTCGCCCTCGAAGTACAGAACGGCGTCCACGATATGCTCCATTACCTTAGGGCCGGCGATAGCTCCGTCCTTGTTGACATGACCGACTATGATTATGGGGATCTCGCGATCCTTCGCAGTATGCATAAAGAGATTAGTACATTCACGAACCTGGGTAAGGCTTCCGGGACTTGAGGTTATTCTTCCTATGCTCATTGTTTGAATTGAATCGATTATGGCTATATCAGGGCTGCAAGATGAAATGGTGGCGGCGATCGCTTCAGCGTCGGTAGCCGTAAGGATATATAAATTTTCCGTATCAACTCCGAGCCTTTGCGCCCGAAGCTTTATCTGTCTTGCAGATTCCTCTCCGGAAACGTAGAGAATAGAGTGTTCTCTGCCGAGGAATTGGCATATTTGAAGTAGGATAGTACTCTTTCCTATACCGGGTTCTCCGCCGAGCAGAACGAGCGATCCCTTTACAAGACCTCCACCGAGGACTCTGTTGAGCTCTCCCACGCCGGTATCGTAGCGAATATCGCTGTCTGCGCCGATATCTTCAAGCTCAAGTATGCTGTCGGAAAGATCTGCATTGGTTGTTCTTGCAGAGGAGCCGCCTGATATGGGAGTGCTGTCAGCAAGCTCTTCTTCGAAGCTGTTCCATGCTCCGCATGAGGGACATTTTCCGTTCCATTTGGTGCTTTCATAGCCGCACTGATTGCACGTATATATATATTTTGATCTTGCCATTTTATGCCTCATCAAAGGAATGCCGAGTTGATGCTCTCAGCGCTGAGGATATACTTTCTGCCGCAGCTCATGATGCTCTCTGAAGCATTAAAGCCTCCAAGGTCTGTGGATATGAGACTCTGATATTTTGATGAACCTGTGCTGTCGGAAGAGAAAAATATTTTCTGAGTTATATCAAAGCTTATCTCTCCGAAGGCACCGAAGGTATCATTGAGCTCGGTGAGTTCTTCGTCCTGTATCACGAATATTCGGCATATGTCCTCGGAGAACACACCTGTTGAAAATATAAGCTCCGGGAAGTCATTGCCGTCGAGGTCGCAAAGCTCAAATCCGAGAGAGTAATCCTCAAGACCGGAATATGTTTCTGAAAGTTCTGAAAGCTTGCTGCGATACAACTCCTTTTGGGCATCTGTAAGGACTGCTCCCCAGCTTTCGGAATAGTGTATAGCATAGTTGATAGAATCTGTGCCGAAGGTATATTTTCTGCCAAGCTCAAGACAGTCCTGGGAGGTGTATTCTGAAAGTGAAGTCTCATAGTCAGGTAAAGTTACAGTTTCGCCGTTTACTTCATAGGTTATGGCAGCTCCGCTTGCAGCCGAGCCGGCATTGTTGTAGTATGTCATTGCGGATTCAAGCAGATCGCCGCTTACGTTATAATATTCGCCGATAACAAAGCCATCGCCCTCATATTCATATCCGATCATATCAGAAGCGGGAATATATGTGAAAGTTCCGCAAGAGCCTATATCAGTGAACTTCTGAACAGCTCCGTCTGAATATGTATATACCTCACACATAGTTGATGACTGGGTATCAGGCGAGATGATGAGCTCCGGCGAACTGTCACCGTTTATGTCTCTGATATCAAACCGCGAATCGGCAGACGGTGAAAACGAGGTGAGCTTGCTCTCGTATGCTTCCTGCCAGTCAAATACTATGCTTTCGGGGGTGAGAACTTTTTCAGCAGCCTCGGTAATTTCCGAGACCTGTCCTGTTTTTTGGGACGAACAGCCCGAAGCGAATGCGCATAAGAGTGCAGCGACAGATACTGCATATATATTTTTTTTCAATTTATGAAGCCTCCTGTACTATTGCTGTAAAAATGTAAAAGCAATATCTTTATATTTTAATTCTATCACTTTTAAACGATAGTGTCAATTAAGATATTATTACAGTTTTGGGTCTTTATCTTGAAAATATATACGCAGTGTATCCCGCATATATCAAAAGCATTGCGGCACCATTCCACCGTACAAGTCTTTTCCTTGGCAGGCAAAGTACAAGTACTGTCATACTCATGGCGATGAGGACTGCACTGTCGATGAAGTTTTCCTGAGTAAAAGAGACAGGTGATATAGTTGAAGCTATTCCGAGAACAAAGAGTATGTTGAAGATGTTGGAACCTATTACGTTGCCCAGAGCCATATCAAGCTCGTTCTTTTTTGCGGCAACAACCGATGTTACCAGCTCCGGCAGGCTTGTTCCGAGCGCTACGATAGTCATGCCGATCAGATTTTCAGACATTCCAAATGTCCGCGCAATATCAGATGCTCCCTGAACGACCATTTCTCCGCCTGCTGCTATCGCCGCTATGCCTGCGACCATGAAGAGCATGCATTTCCACACCGGCATTATCTTATATTCATCGTCGCTCAGGGAAGCATTATCTCTTGACTTTTTGGCGGAATATATCATTATCAGCAAGAAGATAATAAATATTATGAGCAGGATAATTCCGTCTGCTCTTCCGACGAGTCCGTCCATACCGCCGACCGTCATGAGAAGTCCCGCCATAACAATAGAGAAAGGAAAGTCTCTTTTAAGAGTAGATCCTTCAACGTCAAGCGGACACAGCAAAGCACAAAGTCCGCAGACTACCATAAGGTTGAAGATATTAGAGCCAATGACGTTGCTTATGGCAAGGTCATTTTTGGCAGCAAGGGAAGCTGTAACGCTGACAGAGGTCTCAGGCAGACTCGTCCCCATTGCTACGATAGTCATTCCGATGATAATTGGCGGGACTCTCAGCCGCTTTGCGACCGACGAGCTGCCGTCCACGAAGAAATCCGCACCTTTTATGAGCAGAATGAATCCGACGATAAGAAAGATATATTTGAGCATAAGGCCTGTCCTCCTGTAGCTTTGTAGTGAATAATGTAAATAAACAAAAAATATTATATCATATTCAAATAAAAAAAGCAATACTATGATGTTAGATTTAGGTATGAAGCCAAATAATATCTGATCATTGTATCTTTATCTCGGAAGTCAGGCGGACACACGGTCCGTTCCTGCAATGCGGACTTCACGCTAATTGTACATAATGATCAAAAAGGGGCTCTCGCCTCGGAGAGCCCCTATAAAAGTTCATTTTCTGCCGCAGTTCCTGTCAAATGATGGGTTGCAGGCATAGAAGTTCTTTGCGTTCAGATTATCCTGCGTTATTCGCAGGGCTTCGCCAAATCTCTGGAAATGCACTATTTCGCGCTGGCGCAGGAAGCGGATCGGGTCGCGGACATCAGGGTCGTCAGCGAGGCGTAGAATGTTGTCATAGGTGGTACGCGCCTTTTGCTCGGCAGCCATATTCTCGTGCAGGTCGGTGATAATGTCTCCCTTGGACTGGAAGTAAGTTGCGGTGAACGGAGCCCCAGAAGCTGCAATGGGATAGATACCTGTTGTATGGTCAACAAAGTACGTGTCAAATCCGCTTTCTTTTATCTCCTCTATGCTCAGATCTTTGGTAAGCTGATAAAGGATAGCTGAGATCATTTCAACGTGTGCGAGCTCCTCAGTCCCTATATCGGTCAGCAAGCCCTTGACCTCGGCGTAAGGCATAGCGTAACGTTGATTCAGGTATCTCAGCGAAGCTGCAAGCTCTCCGTCCGGACCGCCAAGCTGCGAGATAATTACTTTTGCAAGCTTTGCGTTGGGAGTTTTGATGTTCACAGGATATTGGAGCTTTTTTTCATATTGCCACATAGTTTACCTCCTTTCCCACGGCCATGGGTCGTCGATCCATGACCAGTGTTCCTTACCGCTGCTCTGCTCGGGAGTCAGCGGTCCGAATTTACGATTATACTCGTCTATACAGTTTTGTCTGAGTGTATTGTAGTTATTGAACATCGCAAGGGCACGACGGCAGTTTGGATGAGTATCGAGATACAGATTCAGCTCTTTGAGCGAGAAATCGTACTTTTTGATCTTGTTTAACAATTTTTTCTGTTCATCCATTTAATGTTCCTCCTCTTTCAAAGGGAAAATTGAGTTCGGGAAAAAGTGTTCCCTCGCAGAAAGCCTTGTCGGGCTCATAGACCTCGCCCCATTGCTGGAAAGGAACATATGCCATTCCGAGCGGAGTATCAGCCGGGAAGCGCGATCGCTCCTGTGAATCTGCGGAAGAAGCGGAAAATTTAGACGGCAGAGTGTTTTCGCGTTCACGCAGAACAAGCCCGCTTATATCATCAAACATATTGAGATTCATAAAAGTCCTCCTTTCGTATAAGGCGGAGAACATAGTGCAGAGTTCTCCGCATATAATCATTATATTTAAAGCATAGTATTTTGGTTACAGCTTCTTATGTGCAGTAGATGCGGCGATATGGCATAGCCTATTGGTGCACTCAAAAGCCGTCCCACACAAGCCATAATTAGAATAGAATATGACAAAAAGAAAAAGGCTGCGTAACTGCGATGTTACGCAACCTTATCTTCAAATTACATAAACTGCTTTATGTGCGCCGCACTGATGAGCTCCCTTTTATATTATAGTGAACGTAAAAATAATTTGACGTTCACTATAATATAAGATTTAAAGTGCCTCGCACATCCGCAAACTAAAGTTTGCTCCGTGCGGATCGGCAAATAGCAAACTCCAAAAGCTTTTGTCGCTTGCTATAATAGTTCGTTTCATAGCCTCGAACTATGATCACTTCTCATCGTCCTTTTTATCGAAGGTACCTCTAAGTCTCAGCGGTACGTATTTTTCCTTGTAGTTCTCGAGATAGCTTTCAAGCACCTCTCGCAGTGACTTCTCTGTTTTCAGCGATAAAATGAACCTCGGCTTGTGTTTCTCTATGCTGTAGTTTATGGACTCGCGCAGCTCCTCCAGACGGACGATTATCTGCTTTTCCTGTGCATAATTGCTTATCTTGGAAATTAGATTAGCCGAATACGCAAGGTCGATCACAAATATACCGTAAAAAAATCCTATTCCGAACGAAAATGCAAGATTTTTTGAAAGCCATTCAAGAGCTTCAAGAATATGAGGATTTACAAAAAAATAGTACAACGCGCTCAGAAGCATCCAGAAAAAGCTGTAGAGCGGACAGATGATACCCTTTATATTGCCCCAACAGCTGCTGTAGTCCCACAGCCTTACGTGAGCAGCTGAAAGCATTATCGTTCCCACAAAGTATTCAAGAGCGGTTATCGCTGCCGCCATGATAATGAAAAGAACAAGTTTGCGCAGCCACAGCTGTTCTATAGGCAGATGTTCCTCTATTTGTGAAAGCAGATAAAGCAGACAAAGCGCCTCTCCGTAAAGCGGAAGACATGGTCCTGTCAGAAACCCCGGGTTTACCCAATGCTTCTGTGAAACGAACCTTCGATAGAATACCTCTATTCCCCAGCCTGTCATGCCGCCTACTGCAAACAGAAATGTCACTACAAGAAAATAATTCATTTTCCCCTCCAAATACTTATTATATTGAGCCTGACATATAAGAGGCAAGTTAAAAACATTGATCCTATGCTTATGATAACACATTTTCTAATTATTTTCAACAGGCAAAAAAACAGATCTGCCTAAAAAGAAAACCTTCCTTGACAGACCTGTAAGCTATATTTAAGTTGCTTTTGTCTTTAATATAGAATAGTAAAGTTTTGACATGTGATATATGCAGCTTTACCGGCTTATTTCATCGCCCTGTATTGCTGCATTGTAATATTTGAGTCTTTATGTGTCGAAAGATAGGCATAGTATGAAAGTATAGCGGAAGCGTCACGTCCGTCAACTACACCATTTTCGTCAACATCGGAAACCTTTATCTGGATATCACTCATTGGCTCTGCCTGTTGAACAGATGCTTTTGCATAATATGTGAGAACTAACGAAGCATCTCTCGCATCAACAACATCGTTAAGGTCAGCATCTCCAAGAAGAAAGTCATCAGTCTTTTCCTGAGCGATAACTGTAAAGGAAAAGACCTGACCCGAATTATCCTGAACAGTAATAACTGCCGAGCCGTATCCCGATGGAGTTACATTAATGGTGTTATTCCATGTATTTACCCACACATTCACAATACTATAGTCAGAAGAACTGACCGATACTGATCCATTTGCAGTATATGAAAGCGAAACTGTCTGATTCAACTCAGAAACATACAAATTACCGCCATTTGAAACTCCGCTCACGGAGAGAGAAGTTACAGGTGAAGAAGTAGTTGTCGTTGTTGTGGTCGTGGTGGTTGTTGTTGATGTCGTAGTCGTAGAGGTAGTCGTGGTGGTTGTTGTTGATGTCGTAGTCGTGGTCGTAGAGGTAGTCGTGGTTGTTGTTGTTGTAATGGACGTTGATGTCTCAAGCACTGTGATGTCAAAGCTCGCTGTATCATAAAGCACTGCACCTGTATCAGACATCGGAAAATTACTTATCGTTACATATACAGAATATGTTCCGGGCTTAGTCATATCAATAGCGGATGTGTCAACAGCTGCAGTAAACACTCCGCCCATGGATGAGCCGTCAAAAAGGGGATAGCTGACAGGGAACTGAATCATCTCATTTGTCATGGAGACAATGCTGAGCCCGTCAGTTATCTCATCTCCGTTGCTGATATACAGCGTTCCGTATGCGCTGAAAGAACCGCCTTCAAGGACGAGCTCTTCCCCCATATAGTAAGTGGTCTTAGTCGGATAGTCAACAATAGCGACACTGCCGTCATACCCTATGATACTTGCCCGGGTAGTTGTTACAGCTGTTGTTGTGGTGGTTGTTGATGTTGTAGTCGTGGTCGTGGAGGTAGTCGTTGTGGTGGTTGTTGACGTCGTAGTCGTGGGCTTTGAGGTAGTTGTAGTAGTGGTTGTTGACGTTGTAGTCGTAGTTGTGGTGGTGGTAGTTGTAGTTGAAGATGTTATCGGAGCAGAACCAATAGTCGCAAAGTTCTTGCCATATGTGTTCGCATAGGTCTGCGCTGTTGAGCCCGAATATCCATAAATAGTTCCGCTGAAGGATGCTGTTGTTACAGTTGAAGAATTACAGATAGTTTCACTTGAACCAACTATTTCACAATCTGCATTCTCTATTGTTATCGAATTCAAAGACGCACAATTCTTAAAAGCTCCAGAACCGATTATCGTCACACTTGATGGAATCGTTATAGAGGTAAGCCCTGACCCCTGAAATGATAATGCCTCAATCGAAGTGACACTATTAGGAATCGTTACAGATGTTATACCAGTTATACCTAAAAAGGCATTTCTTCCGATAGAAGTAACTCCGTAACCGATTTCGATTTCGGTAATCTGAGTTTTGTAGCTACTCCATGGCACATACGAAGATTGAACCCATGATACCATAGTTCCGCTGCCTGATATAGTAAGCTTTCCATTGTCAAAGCTCCATGTGAGATCTGTGCCGCAGGTACCTGATGCTGCGGTCTTGTTTTCATATGTAATATCAGTAGGAATATCCGACAGTGATGCCGAAACTTCGGGAACTCCCAACAGCATAAAACACATAGCGGCAGATAAAATCAAAGACAGTAATTTTTTCATATAGTTTCTCCTTTTAACGTTTCCTTGAGGCAAAAAGCATTATCAACGGATAGATCTCAAGTCTGCCAAGCAGCATATCAAAGCAGAGCACTATCTTTGAAAATGACGAAAGCTCGCTGAAATTGCCTGCTGAGCCGAATCTTCCTACGCCGAAGCCTATATTATTCATGCAAGTTATGACAGCCGAAAGCGACTCCTCTATTGAGAATTTGTCAAGTGAGATGAGCAGAAAAGAGACTGCCAGCAGCATCATAAAAATAATAAAATATGATGTGGTTCCCCTGATAACGTCCTTTTCAACAGGCTTGCCGTCGATCTTTACAGTGGCGACTGCCCGAGGATTCGTTATGTATTTCAATTCTTTGATGCCGCTCTTTACGAGTATCATTATACGCGAGACCTTCATGCCGCCTCCTGTAGAACCCGCACAAGCTCCTACAAACATCAGAAGCAGCATCAGCGTCTGTGAAAATACAGGCCATTGAGCTGTATCAGCCGTAGCAAATCCGGTCGAAGTGATCGTTGAAGCGGTCATAAAGAAAGCGTGCCTTATTGCTTCGCCGAAGCTATGATATACCTTCATTACGTTCAGAGTTATCAGCAGGGTAGCTCCTATTATAACACCAAAGTAAGTTCTTACCTCCTCGTTCTTGTAGGCAAGCGAGAACTTTTTTATCATCATATAATAGTACAGATTGAAATTAACTCCGAACAGGATTATAAACACAGCGATGACCATTTCTATGTAAACGCTGTTGTAGTGAGCTATACTATCGCTGTATATCGAGAAGCCTCCTGTACCCGCCGATGAGCACGCATGAATGATGCTGTCGTACAGCGGCATTCCGCCGATCAGAAGCATTATTACCTCGGATACCGTAAGAGCTATATATATACCGTAAAGTATCCTTGCAGAAAAGCTCGATTTTGACACAAGTCTGCCGACCTTTGGTCCTGCACACTCTGCCCTCATCATATGCATAGTACGTGAGTCGTTGCTTGACATTATCGCCAGCACGAACATAAGAACTCCCATACCGCCGAGCCAATGGGTAAATGCTCGCCAGAAAAGGCAGGAACGTGACATTTTCTCAACATCGGCAAGTATTGTTGATCCGGTAGTCGTGAAGCCGGAAACAGTCTCAAACAGCGCATTGACATAGTTTGGTATCTCGCCGGATATAACGAATGGCAGTGCGCCTATCGCGGACATTGCTATCCACGAGGCAGCAACGCTCACAAAGCCCTCCATCGAAAAGATCGAGTTGTCTTTAGGTTTTTTAATTGTAAAAATTATTGCTACAGCTATCGTTATCAGGAAAGGAACGCCGAAGGAAGTTACAACGTGGCTCTCACCATATATAAATCCTACTATTATGGGCAGAAGCATAGCCAGAGCTACTATTTTAAGTATCTGACCCATAATGTAACCAATCATTTTATAATTCATAATGTACCAGCCGCAGCTCCTCAGTCAAAAATGTCGCTCAGATCGTGGAAGCCTTTATTTGTAGTTACGACCACGACGCTGTCGTTGAGCTTGAGACAATCATCACCCTTGGGTATTATAAGATCGTTTCCTCTTACGATACTTGCGATCAGGATACCGCTGCGCAGTTTCAGCTTTTTGAGGGGGATATCAACATATTCCTTCTTATCTCTTACAACGAATTCTATCGCCTCAAGTCTCTCATTGACAAGCCTGTAAAGCGTTGTGACGCTGTTTCCGAGAGAATTTTGTCTTGCACGCACATACTGAAGTATCTGATTTACGGTAATGGTCTTGGGCGAGATAATGCTGTCAAGCGAAAGAGTATCGGAAAGCTGCATCAGCGACATTCTGTTTACCTTTGTAACGACCTTTTCCACTCCGTTATTTTTTGCAAGGAGCGACAGAAGAATGTTCTCCTCGTCGATACCTGTAAGCGTAACTACGGCATCGGCATCATAAACACGCTCCTCCGCGAGGATATCGTGGTCAGTTCCGTCTGCGCATGAGATATCCACCTTGTTAAGGCGGTCTGACAGGAGCAGACAGCGCTCCTTATCTATCTCTATTATCTTGACCTTGACTCCCATTTCTATGAGCTGCTGTGCAAGGTGATAAGCAACTCGTCCTCCGCCTATGAGAACAGCCGATTTCACACGTTTTTCGCGGTATGCAGCGCTTATGCTCTTGAAAAACTTTACCATATTGCTGTGGGAAGCCGTCATGTGGATCTTATCGCCTGCCCTGAGTATAAAATTTCCGTTCGGTATAGTGAGCTCATCGCCCCGCTGAACGGCACAGATAAGCACATCAAGTCTCATTCTGCGTGAAAGCTGGCTCAGAGCAACTCCGTCGAGGATACTGCCGCTGGTTATGCGTATCTCTGCCAGATCCACCCTTCCCTTTGCAAATGATTCTATATTGATAGCCTCCGGATAGCGGAGCACCTTTGCTATCTCATTTGCTGCATTATAATCCGGATTTACCATCATACTGATACCCAGCTCTTCACGCATAAAAACGAGCTGCTTATCAAATTCGGGACTGCGGACACGCGCTACACAGTGGCGTGCTTTCATTTTTTTGGCGATAAGACATGATAGGATATTCACCTCATCAGAATCAGTAACGGCAATGAATATATTTGTCTTATCGATATTCGCCTCTTTGAGCACATCGGTTTGCAGGCAATTGCCCGCAATGCCCATTACATCGCAATCATTGATTATCGAGTCGATGAGTTCCTCCTTTTTGTCTATGACGGTCACGTTATGCTCATCGCTGAGCACCTCAGCGAGGGCGCTGCCGACCTTTCCGCAGCCCACAATAATAATATCCATAATTCCTCCGATATATATTAATGCCATATCCGGGCACTACACCCCGTAAGGCATAATCACTCAAAATAATTATACTGCTGCAGTTTGCTTTTGTCAATAGAAAAAAGGTAAATATTCCCTGTATATGACAGTTCGCCGTAACTTGCCCAAAACCGCCTTTCAGAAAACATCACCGAGCATTATACTGGGATCTGAATATTTTCCGTTTTCAAAATCTGTCTTACGGCATTCAAAAGTGATATCTCCCCCTGTTTGCGCTTCGGGAATGAGAAAGCTAAGAGCATCTTCCGTATATTCGCATTCAAGCCCGAGCTTTTCTTCAAACAGACAGCGTATCTCATCGGCAAATTTATCGAGAGTTTCGCTGAATTCTTGATCTGCAGACTTCCCCGAAGCTCTGCCGCGTTTGGCTTTGACAGATATCCTTATTTTATCGTCAGCAGCTTTTGACGAAATATATATCTTTTTACATCTGCCGTCAGCAAGCAGAGCTCTTCTGACAAAGCTAAGCATGAAAAATGTAAGCAGCTCTCTGTTGCAGCGAAACGCACGGTCAGCCTTTCCCGATGTATATACCGTACACTTCCCTGACATCACTTCATTGCAGCACCGCGCAAAATCTTCGATGAATTCATCTGTACCGATAAGGTCCAGTTCCCGGTCATCAAGCGAAGCGGCATCTGCAAGAGCAGTTCCGAGTCTTACCATTCGCATGAGTCTCCTGCACATTGCCGAGATATTCTCGGTAAGCGCAGCTGTTTTGGCATCCGCATTCTTTTTTAAAATATCATCAAGTATCTCGCATGCCGCAGATATACCCGTAACGGCATACCTGACCGAGCTGTCGCTGTACTTGAGATAATCCGCTGTAAAAGAATTCTCAAAAAAGCTTCTCATCTCATCATTATTATATTTCATTTCCGTTTTCCTCTCGTAATTTAATATAAAAGAGTTTATAATATTATTATACTACAATTCCATTAAAAATAAAAGACTTATTTTCAATAAATCTCCGGCATCATAAGTAACAAAATTACATTCCGAATTAGAGTCCGGTTTGTTAATTTTTTACATTTCCTTAATTTTCTGTTATTTTTTTATCTAACCTCTTGAAAAAATTTCCTGTTTGGGTTATAATAGATGTATAAATTATTTAGGAGGTAATTTCCAATGTCAGTTAAAGTTGCTATTAATGGTTTCGGCCGTATCGGTCGTCTCGCTTTCAGACAGATGTTCGGTGCTGAGGGCTACGAGGTAGTTGCTATCAACGACCTTACAAAGCCTTCCATGCTCGCTCATCTTCTCAAGTACGATACAGCACAGGGCGGTTATGCAGGAAAGATCGGTGAGAATCTTCACACTGTAGAGGCTGATGATGAAGCCGGAACGATCACTGTTGACGGCAAGACTCTTCAGATTTACGCTAAGGCTAACGCTGCAGAGCTTCCTTGGGGCGAGATCGGCGTTGACGTTGTTCTCGAGTGCACAGGCTTCTACTGCTCTAAGGACAAGTCTCAGGCTCACATCGATGCCGGCGCTAAGAAGGTCGTAATTTCTGCTCCCGCAGGCAACGATCTCCCCACTATCGTTTACAGCGTTAATGAGAAGACTCTCACAACCGATGATAAGATCATCTCTGCTGCTTCATGCACAACTAACTGCCTCGCTCCTATGGCTAAGGCTCTCAACGACTATGCTCCTATCCAGAGCGGTATCATGAGCACTATCCATGCTTATACAGGCGATCAGATGATCCTCGACGGTCCTCACAGAAAGGGTGACCTCAGAAGAGCTCGCGCAGGCGCTGCTAACATCGTTCCTAACTCAACAGGTGCTGCTAAGGCAATCGGTCTTGTTATCCCTGAGCTCAACGGCAAGCTCATCGGCTCTGCTCAGAGAGTTCCCGTTCCGACAGGCTCTACAACTATCCTTACAGCTGTTGTTAAGGGCGAGAATGTTACTAAGGAAGGCATCAATGCTGCAATGAAGGCTGCTGCTTCCGAGTCCTACGGCTACAACGAGGATCAGATCGTATCTTCTGACGTAATCGGCATGAAGTACGGTTCTCTCTTCGATGCTACTCAGACAATGGTTTCCGAGATCGGCAACGGTCTTTACGAGGTTCAGGTAGTTTCTTGGTACGACAATGAGAATTCTTACACATCACAGATGGTAAGAACTATCAAGTACTTCGCAGAGCTTGGCTAATAACCGATAAATGCAATATTAAAGGCGGTTCTTAATGAACCGCCTTTTTGCTGTTACGCACAATATATCTCAACGCCCGGGGACGGTATTGCTTGCATAACCCCCGAAAACAGCAATGATTCAGCGATAATTATGCAAAAGCGTCGGTTCTTGACTTATCTTATACTCTGTGTTATAATAATGAAAGTTGACATTTCGTTAAAATTCGACCCGAAATGATATTTTCTACAAATAAGAAGAGAAAGGATCACCTCATGAATATTATAAAAAGAATTTCAGCCGCGTTTCTCGGACTTTTCATGCTGACAGCGTGCAGCAGCAAAAATTCCTCTGAAAGCTCATCCGAAGCGGAGGTGACTGCCTCCGTACAGACTACAGCTCCGGCTGAGGAAGATGATACATCAAAAGAGGAAAATCCCCCTCTCTCAAACGATATAAATCCTCTCACCGGCGAGCTTGGCTACAACAAAAACGCAGTCGGCAAGAGACCCGTCGCAGTTATGGTAAATAACCTGAAAGGGGCTCTTCCGCAATACGGTATAGAAGCAGCAGATGTTATCTATGAGATCCCGGTAGAAGGCGGGATCACACGGCTTATGGCAGTCTATGCTGACTATACTGCTGTACCAAGTGTATGTTCGGTAAGAAGCTGCCGTTATTATTACCCTATCATCTGCCTCGGAATGGATGCGATATACTGTCATTGGGGCAGCGATCAGACTATTGCACTCGATACCCTCAACCGAACCGGTATTGATCATCTGGACGGCGGCGGTGATCTTTATGGAACGCTCTTCCTCCGTGATGAGGATCGCCTGAAAAAGTACGCCTCTGAGCACTGCGGCTATCTTGACGGCTCAAAACTTGCCGAATCCATAGAGCTGAAGAATTTCCGCACAGACCTCGACGAAGCTCATAAAGACACCATGTTCCCGTTTTCACAGGAAGGAGTTACTCCCGATACTCCCGCAAACGAGGTCATACTAAACTTCTCCAATGCGTACTACAGCACCTTCAGCTATGATCCGGACTCAGGCAAATACCTGAAATTTCACTCCGGAAACGAGCAGATCGACCAGAGTACGGGCAATCAGCTCGCATTTGAAAATGTGTTTATCCTGCAAACCTCTATATATACACGCTCTGACGGATATCTGATGAACGTCGAACTCAGCGGCGGCAGCGGATATTATGCATCAAACGGCGGTATTGAGGAGATAACGTGGCAAAAGGAGAGCGAAAGTTCCCCGATAGAGGTGTTCGATATGTCGGGCGAAGAATTGACTGTAAGTGCAGGAAAGAGCTACATCGGCATTATCGGAAGCGATAAATATATTTCGATCACTTGAATAAGGTAAACAGTCAGAATGAATAACGAAATAACTCCGGCACAGCTCAATGAGCTGCCGGACAGTGAATGCATGATAATAGATATCCGTGACAGCTCTGCTTTTGAGTACGGACATATCGGCGGCTCGATCAATATCCCTCAGAATAATGTGCTCACGGCTCAGCTCCCAAGGGATAAAAAGCTGATAATATGCTGCAAAAGCGGCATAATAAGCCGTGATATCGCTGACGAGCTATGTGAAAGCGGCTATGAGGCTTACAACCTCTCGGGCGGATATGTGGAATGGCTCCGCATAAAAATGGAAAACCGTCGTATCACCGAGGACGTAGAGTACAGCCTGAGAAAAAAATTCAAAAAATCTATCTGGTGCAAATTTACAAAGGCGATAAACGAGTATCAGCTCGTTCAGCCAAATGACCGCATTGCTGTCTGTATTTCCGGCGGAAAGGACTCAATGCTAATGGCAAAGCTCTTTCAGGAACTCAAACGACATGACAAGTTCCCTTTTGAGGTGAAATTCCTTGTGATGGATCCGGGATACAGTCCGGATAACCGCCGTATCATAGAGCAGAATGCTCAGTCAATGTCAATTCCGATAACCGTTTTCGAGTCTGATATCTTCGACTCGGTCTACAATATTGAAAAGAATCCCTGTTACATCTGCGCTCGTATGCGGCGAGGATACCTGTATAACAAAGCACGTGAGCTCGGCTGCAATAAAATAGCCCTCGGTCATCACTTCGACGACGTTATCGAGACTATCCTTATGGGTATGCTCTATGGCGGACAGGTGCAGACTATGATGCCTAAGCTCCACAGTACCAACTTTGAGGGAATGGAGCTGATACGCCCTCTTTATCTTGTGCGCGAGGCAGAGATAAAGCATTGGCGCGATTACAACGACCTGCATTTCATTCAGTGCGCGTGCAAATTTACTGACACCTGCACGACCTGCGCTCCTGACAGCCGCTCAGTCTCAAAGCGCCTCGAAATAAAGAACCTCATTGCCGAGCTGAAAAAGACCAATCCGCAGGTCGAGAAGAATATCTTCCGCAGTGTTGAAAACGTCAACTTCAATACGATAATCGCCTACAAGGACGATGAAGGAGTTCACAATTTCCTCGACAGATACGATTCTAAGGTGTGAGGCAGGATCATGTCTGAATATGAGCGGTATGTTGCATAGGTTTAATAAGATAATCCCGATCCGGTCTGCACGAAAAAATTTCCTTAAATATTTTTTTGAGCCCGAGTCATAATACTAACACGGCATCAATAATCATCAAAAGGAGATTTTAACTATGAAGGGTGAAATGACTCAGAAGGGCAAGGAAGCTCTCGAAAGATTCAAGATGGAGTCTGCTAACGAGGTCGGTGTAAACCTCAAGGACGGCTATAACGGCGACCTTACTTCAAGAGAAGCCGGTTCTATCGGCGGCCGTATGGTACAGAAGATGATCAATTCTTATAAGATGCAGTAGCAGAGCATATTTGCTCACTACCGGAGCGGACCATGTGTCCACTCAAACTTATCTGCATTGTAAAAAGGGACGTCACCCGACGTCCCTTACTTATTTATTCAATATAATGGGAATCTGCACTCGGGGATACCGATTACAGCAACGCAACAAACAATACTGCCGAAACGATATGCCCCCTCTTAAACCTCACTTGTTCTTGCGCCTTATTAACACTCCAACAATATCCGGACCGATGTTTGCCGAAACAACAGCACCGATAGATTGATATGCCTCAGCCTTTCTCCCGGTCTTTTTGATCAGTTCCTTCTCGACCTCTTTGGCAATCGTATCATCTCTGCCTTGCAGCATTATATACGGGGTCTGCGGAGTCATACGCTTTTCAACGCACTCTACCAGCTTGGGAACGATATTCTTCTCGCCCCTTATTTTGTCGATAGTATCTGTCTCGCCGTCTGCAAATTCTATAATGGGCTTGAGCCCCAGAAGCTCCCCCGCAAAAGCCTTTGCAGCGGAAATTCTTCCCGATTTTCTCGCATACTTCAAACTATAAGGAACGGCGTACATCGCAGATACCTTGAACCAGTCCTCAAAATATGCCACTATCTCCTCTGCCGAAGCTCCCTTGCGTATTTTCTTCACAGCCTCGATAATGGGATAGCCGTAAAGCACTGTATATGACCTCGAATCTATGTTGAAGATCCGCACCTTATCCTTTGCCTCGGGATTATTCTCAAAGAAATCGTCCTTTGCGATAATGGAATTATTATATGTTCCCGAGCCGTGGCTGTTTATCGAAACACTGATGATATCGGTATAACCTTCATCAAAGAGTTTTTTGTAGGTCTCCTCAAAGGTGAGGGGCGATATCTGGGAGTGCTTCGGTATCTCATCGGTCGCAGCCATAAGCTCGTAGACCTCTTGGGTAGATTTATCGAATATCTCGCGGAAGCTCTCTCCGCCGAGCGTCAATGTGAACGGAAGCACAGTTATGCCGAGTTCCTCGATAGTCTCTTTTGAAAGATCGCAGCACGAATCTGTCAAGATCATAATTTTTGACATTGTTTTTTCTCCTTTACCATTCATATTTTGTGAGCCTGCCCTCTCGGGAAAGGTCGGGATAACCCCATTGCCTGAGAACTTCGTACACCGCTATTGCAGCAGAATTTGAGAGATTCAGGCTGCGCAGCTCATTACGCATGGGTATGCGCACACAGCTTTCGGGATTATCGTGAAGCAGTTCCTCGGGAAGCCCCTTATCCTCACGTCCGAAGATGAGGTATGCGTTGTTCGGATAGCTTATCTCGCTGTGGACAAGTCTTCCTTTAGTTGTGAAATAGAAAAATTTTCCGTCCTTATTTCTGTTGAAAAAGTCGTCAAGCCCGTCATAATATGTAACATCGAGCTTGTCCCAATAGTCAAGTCCGGCACGCTTGAGCTGCCTGTCGCTTATCTCGAAGCCGAGCGGTCCGACAAGGTGCAGCCTTGCTCCGGTAACAGCGCAGGTGCGGGAAATATTCCCGGTATTCTGGGGTATTCTCGGCTCAACAAGGACTATATTAAGATCATGCATTTTTACGCCTCATGTATATTATAAGATCTGCGGCAAAAAATAATATCACGGCTGATGATCTCAGCCTGAAACTATCTCCACCGGAGGAAATTTATGGATATCAAGAATATTGCAAAGAGCGCCGCCGCAGGAGCTGCTGTAGGATTCACATTCTATGCACTTTCAACGGCAAGCCCAATGAAAAAAATGAGTATAAAGAAAAGTGCGGGAAAAACCCTTAAGGCAGCAGGAAATCTGCTTGATGACATAAAATCTGTCATTATGTAGCGGATTCCCGCGAATTACGCCTGTATTCAAGGTAGCTTTCGAGGATTATCGTTGCAGCAACTGCATCAACGACCGCCTTGCGCTTTTTTCCCCTTGTATTGGTGACATTCAGCGCATTATGTGCCGAAACGGTGGTATTGCGCTCGTCCCATAAAACAACCGGGATCCCTGTCAGCTCATTGAGCTTATCTGCAAAGAGGCTGCACTTTTCAGCGCGCTCTCCTACAGTACCGTTCATATTTTTCGGATAGCCTACTACTATCCGTTCAGCCCGCTGTTCCTTAGCAAGAGCAGCGGTTTTTTCTGCGCATTTATCGAAGTCTCTCTCAGAGATAACAGTAACGGGCGATGCGATGAGCTCGCTTTTTCCACATACGGCAATTCCTGTCCGTGCGTCGCCGAAATCGACTGACATTATTATCATAGGCTCACCACGGCTGAACAGCGCCTATGATATCGCGCACCGATGCGATACCCTTACTGTCGAGGTAGTCGTTCATCTCGTCGATTATCTTAACGGGAGCGTACGGGTCGGTGAATATAGCTGCTCCGACCTGAACGGCGGAAGCACCTGCCATCATAAGCTCTATCGCATCGCGTCCCGTGGAGACTCCGCCCATGCCGATAACAGGGATATTGACCGCATTTGCCACCTGCCATACCATTCGCACCGCGATCGGGAAAACAGCAGGTCCGCTCATTCCTCCGACGTTGTTGCGCAGAACAGGTCTGCGCGTATTTATATCTATCCTCATTCCAAGGAGCGTATTTATGAGCGAAACAGCGTCCGCTCCCGCTGCTTCAACGGACTTGGCGATATCGGCAATGCTCGTTACATTAGGAGACAGCTTGACCACAAGTGGCTTAGTCGTCGCCTTTCGTACCTGTCGGGTCACCTCAGCCGCCATATCGCAGCTCGTTCCGAATGCAGCTCCGCCCTGCTTGACGTTGGGGCACGAGATGTTCAGCTCTATCATATGGACATCGGTGTCCTCAAGCTTTGCTGCAACCTGTGCGCACTCCTCGGGTGTTGAGCCTGCGATATTAGCAAGGATAACGATGTTTTTCGTAAGAAGATACGGCAGTTCGGTCTCGATGAAGTGATCTATCCCCGGATTCTGAAGTCCCACGGAATTGAGCATTCCTGCGGGAGTCTCAGCTATCCTCGGCGCAAGATTGCCTGTCCTCAGATGAAGTGTAGTTCCCTTTGTAGCGATACCGCCGAGCTTTTCAAGGGGAAACAGCTCCTCATATTCCCTTCCGTACCCAAAAACTCCGGAAGCAGGGATAATCGGGTTTTTAAAGTCAACTCCGCATATATTAACAGAAAGATCAGCCATTACCAAAGCACCTCCTCAGCCTTGAATACCGGACCGTCCTTGCAGACGTGAGCAAAATATTCCTCGTCGTTTCTTTTAGTTCTGCACGCGCAGCCGAGACAAGCTCCGATGCCGCACGCCATGCGCTCTTCAAGCGATATCTCGCAGTATATCCCGTTTTCGGTGCAGGTCTGTGCTATCCTTTTGAGCATTGGCAATGGACCGCAGGCATAAACTGCATCTATTTTTTCACTGCCGATAATATCCGCAAAAGGCTCTGTAACAAATCCGTGGATCCCCGCAGAACCGTCATCAGTACAAAGGATAACATCTCTTGCACCCGCAGCGCAGAAGTCCTCCTGCAATATCGCGGCAGAAGCATTCCTGAAGCCGCTGATAACTGTAGCTTTATCCCCGTATATATCTGCAAGCGGAAGCATAGGCGGAGTTCCTATGCCTCCACCTATGAGTATGACTCTTTCAAAGTCCTCACTTACCGTAAATCCATGACCAAGAGGAGCGAGCATATCAATCAGCTCACCTTTGTTGAGCTGCGCAATTTCAGCAGTTCCCTCTCCCCTTATCTCGAAAACGATACGCAGAGTTCCCTTTTCCCTGTCAATGCCGCAGATCGAAATAGGTCTGCGGAGCGTAAAGCCATTAGCCCTGATGTGTACGAACTGTCCTGCACAAGCCGCTTGTGCGACCTCGGGGCAGAGTATCGTAAAGCTGTAAATTTCACGGGCTATAGCCTTTTTTTCGATTATAAGATATTTTCCCTGTTTATATTTCATAAATCCACCGCCTTAAATTATATCAAAAGATCTCCATATACATGAGCAGCTCTGACTGCATAGCCGAAGCATATGAAAGATACCATTTGCCTTCATATTCCACGAAAGCGCAGCCGTTTCCGACAAATGCCCTCTGGTTATCAGTATCCTGATAATAGACAAATCCACAGTCGGCTGCAGAGGTAAACGAAGTGCCAAGAGTATCATTGAATTCGGCAATGTCCTCATCTTCCGCAGGGAAAATATCCTCCTCGGTAAGCAGAACTGTCCATTTATCGTTCTCAGAGTCCTGATTATCGGCTCTGAGGGCGTCAATATTAGCCATTGAAGCCTTAACAGCATCAGTTACCGCTGATTTTCTGAAAACTGAAGCTGCGGGAGAATCAAACATTTCAATGCTGTCAATATAGCTGTTGTACGCATCTATTTCCTCCTGACAGAACATGCTGTAGACCAGCTCATAATTATCCGTAAGATATGCGTTATAGTAATACTGTGCAGCCTCATAAGCACTTGAATACCCCTGCTTTGCTTTTTCAAGCTGATCCTGAGGGGTCTCGGTGGAAGGCTCATCAGCAGACTGTTGCTGAGTCGTATCAGCAGCTTCACCAGAGACAGGTTCCGTTTTAGTAAAGGTTTCGGTGGTAACTGATGTATCCTGTACATCAGCTAAAGTCTCTTCGGAAGGTGCTGCTGTCTCCTCCGTTTTGTCATCAGACGTGTTAGGCTCCTCCTCACGAGAAATATCCGAACTTGCAGATGAACCCTTGCTTTTTTCGCAGCCTGTCATGGAAAGACACACAACAGCCGCAATAAGAAATACAATGCACGATAATTTATGATACAATCTATCAACTCCAATTAATACCGATCTCATAAAGCAGCATGATCGGCATAAAGTCCTAAAAATATTATATCGCTAAATCAAAGAATAGTCAAGTGCACACGAAAATTTCAAAAAAAGAAGCTGCCACCCACAGCGTGACAGCTTCTAAACCTGAGATATCCTGCAGAGGATCAATAATCCTTTTTCATTCCGCAGACCTTACAGGTCTTGGTAATAAGCTTAAAATCTCCTCCGCAGTATGTACACTTATTTTCTGCCTTACGCTTTTCCACAACTGTCTTGTAGTATGCCGGGAATTTACTCATATTCTCGGCAAGGTACTCCCAAGTTATATTCATAAGCTCGGGACAGTTGTCAAAGCTCTTGGTTATCTTCTTGACGGACGGCGGTATTATGATTGCTTCAAGATTTGTACAGCCGCTGAAATCTCCCAGTGCGGTCACCTTATTTGGAATGACTATCGCTCTTAGCCCCGTACAGCCGCTGAACCCATCAACGGACAGCAGATTTCCTGGAAGGTCAACATTTCTCAGGCTGACGCATCCAGCAAAGGCAAACGCCTCGATAGACTTGAGATTTCTGGGAAGCTCCAGTGCAGAAAGGTTCTTACAGCCGGAGAACTGCCGCTCATCTATTATAGAGACATTATCAGGTATCTTAACACCTGTAAGATTTTCACACCCTGAAAATGCGTACTTTCCTATTGACATCAAAGTATCGGGAAGCTTTATCTCTTTAAGGCTCTTACAGCCCGAAAATGCGAATGCTCCGATAGATGTTATCCTCGTTGGCATACCTACAGACTCAAGGCTCTCGCATTCTGCAAAAACGCAGTCTTCAATTGTTGTTACTCCATTAGGTATAAATATAGATCTAAGCTTAGTACAGCCTCTGAAAGCCCAGCTTCCAATTTTTAGGAGACTTACCGGAACAACGATCTCTTCAAGATTTTTACAGCTTCTGAAAGCATATCCGCCGATGACCTCAAGTCCGCCGGGAAGCTCCAATTTCTTTATCGTATCGCAGCCCTCAAACGCATTGTCAGCTATTCGCTTAATTCCGGGCGGTATCACCACGTGCTCTGCCTTACCATTATATTTTTCAAGCTCAGAAAACTTTATTATAAATTCATCAGTCGGACTAACTGCTTCCTTCTTGGGCTCGACCTTAGCGGCAGGAGCTGCTTCCTTCTTAGGCTCGATCTTTGAGGCAGGAGCTGCTTCCTTCTTAGGCTCGATCTTTGCAACAGGAGCTGCTTCCTTCTTGGGCTCGATCTTTGCGGCAGGAGCTGCTTCCTTCTTAGGCTCGATCTTTGCAGCAGGAGCTGCTTCCTTCTTAGGTTCGATCTTTGCAGCAGGAGCTGCTTCCTTCTTAGGTTCGATCTTTGCGGCAGGAGCTGCTTCCTTCTTAGGCTCGATTTTTGCATCAGGAGCTGCTTCCTTCTTAGGTTCGACCTTGGAGGCAGGAGCTGCTTCCTTCTTAAGCTCGACCTTGGAGGCAGGAGCTGCTTCCTTCTTGGCTTCGATCTTTGCGGCAGGAGCTGCCTCCTTTTCCACAGGCATCGTTACCATAATATCCTCGGGTTTAAGGCTTTCGGCAGCGATATGGACAGCCGCCCTCTTTACCTCAACTCTTTTCGGAACATGAGTATCACTTTCAACTGTATCATTGTAAAGCTTTATAGCTTTTTCAACAACAAAAGGCTTCTTGCAGAATTTACAGATCCATGCGTCCTCAGCGTCATTCACTTTCAATCTCTTATTGCATTTTGTGCATTTAGCATATACGTACGGCATAACTTCCCCCTTATAATGATATGATAGATTAAATATTACCAAATATTATTATATAACTAAAACTCAAATCAGTCAATAGAAACACATAAATTCTCAGTTTAAAGCAGCGATTTTTGTAAAAACTCAACAAAAAGCACAGCCGTTTTTATACGACTGCGCTTTCTTACATTGATTATATTTTTGTTATATCAACAAGCTCCACATCGTTGATAGTACGTCCCGATTCGAGTACCTTTACCAGTGACTTAGCCGTGTCTATTGCCGTTAGGCTGCATATAGAGCGCTCTATCGACTTTCGGCGCATTTTAACGCTGTCGCGCTCGGGAAGTCTGCCCTTTGCGGAGGTGGAAATAACATAATGTATCTTTCCGCTGTCAAGCAGAGTCTCCACATTCGGCTCGCCGTCGGATATTTTTCTCACAAGGTTCGCTGCTATCATGTTCCTGTGAAGAACGCTCTGTGTACCCGAAGTAGCATAGAGTTCAAAGCCCATCTGCTCGAACTTATCAGCTATCGGGAGCACCTCCTGCTTGTCGCTGTCACGGACGGAGATGAGCACTCCGCCCTCTCGCTTGAGGTCGAAGCCTGCCGCAGTAAGTCCTTTGAGCAGCGCATCCTCAAGGTTACGCCCTATGCCGAGGCATTCGCCTGTGGACTTCATCTCTGGTCCGAGCATGGTATCAACGTCTGTGAGCTTCTCAAAGCTGAACACAGGGACCTTTACGGCAACGTAGTCGCCTGCGGGATACAGTCCGCTCTCATATCCCATATCTCGCAGCTTTGCTCCGAACATTATCTTTGTTGCGATGTCCACCATAGGTATGCCAGTGACCTTGCTGATGTATGGCACAGTCCTTGAAGAACGCGGATTCACCTCGATGACGTATACCTCATGATTGTAGACTACGTACTGGATATTCACCAGACCAATAACGTTTAGTTCCTTTGAGAGCTTGCGCGTGTACTCCACGATTATGCGCTTTATTCGCTCAGAAAGATGCTGTGCCGGATATATAGAAATAGAGTCTCCCGAGTGAACGCCGGCGCGCTCTATATGCTCCATGATACCCGGGATAAGGAAGTCCTCACCGTCGCAGATAGCGTCTACCTCGACCTCAGTACCCATCATATACTTGTCAATGAGTACGGGATTTTCTATCATGTGGCTCGTGATGATTCCCATATACTCAACAACATCGGCACGCGAATGAGCGATTATCATATTCTGTCCGCCGAGAACGTATGAAGGACGCAGCAGAACAGGGTAACCGAGCTCCTCCGCAGCCGCAACAGCCTCATCGGTCGTCATGACTGTATGTCCCTTCGGACGCGGTATACCACATTTTTCAAGTATCTCATCGAAGCGCTCTCTATCCTCCGCCGCATCTATCATATCAGCGGACGTACCGAGGATATTCACGCCCATGTCGGAGAGATGACGGGTCAGCTTTATCGCGGTCTGTCCGCCAAACTGCACCACAACACCGTAGGGCTTTTCAGTCTCAATTATAGACTCAACATCTTCTTTGGTGAGCGGGTCGAAGTAGAGCCTGTCGCCCGTGTCAAAGTCAGTTGAGACCGTTTCGGGATTGTTGTTGCAGATGACCGCCTCATAACCGAGCTCCTTCAGAGTCCATACACAGTGAACAGAGCAGTAGTCGAACTCTATTCCCTGCCCGATACGGATAGGTCCCGAGCCAAACACGATGACCTTCTGCTTGCCGGTATTCTGCCTTTCGATGAACTCGGCAGCCTCATTCTCCTCGTCATATGTCGAGTAGAAATAAGGAGTCTCAGCCTTGAACTCGCCCGCGCAGGTATCGACCATTTTGAACACGGCGCGCTTTCTGAGCGGACACTTCTGTCCGGAGATTCGCTCAATGGTGCTGTCAAGGTAGCCATACTGCTTTGCGATGTCGTACTTCTCCTCCGTAAGCTCGCCGTCCGCGAGCCATTTTTCGAGCTCTGCAAGATTTAGCAGCTTGTACAGGAACCAGTTGTCTATCATTGTAATTTCGTGTATCTCTTCGGGCTTTATGCCGCGCTTGAGAGCCTCGAATACCACAAATGAACGCTCATCATCTATAACGTGAAGCTTCTCGCGTATCTCCTCATCAGTGAGGTTTCCAAGTTTTTTCAGGTTCATAGTGTCAAGTCCGAGCTCGACTGAACGGACAGCCTTCATCATGGCCTGCTCGAAGCTCGTACCGATAGCCATTACCTCGCCCGTCGCCTTCATCTGGGTGCCGAGCGTCCTCTTTGCGTAGACGAACTTGTCAAACGCCCACTTCGGGAACTTTACGACAACGTAGTCGAGTGCGGGTTCAAAGCAGGCATAGGTCTTGCCCGTTACCTGATTGATTATCTCGTCGAGCGTGTAGCCGACCGCTATCTTCGCCGCGGTCTTCGCTATCGGATAACCCGTCGCCTTTGAGGCAAGCGCCGAGGATCGTGAAACACGGGGATTCACCTCGATAACTGCATACTCAAAGCTCGTCGGGTGCAGTGCGAACTGACAGTTGCAGCCGCCCTCTACCTTGAGCTCCTTGATTATGTTTATAGCAGCAGTACGCAGCATCTGGTACTCCCTGTCCGAGAGCGTGACAGCCGGGGCGATAACGATACTGTCGCCCGTGTGGACTCCTACGGGGTCGAAATTCTCCATTGAGCAGACAGTGATGACATTTCCCTTGGCGTCGCGGATGACCTCGAACTCTATCTCCTTCCAGCCGCTTATGCACTTCTCGATGAGCACCTGTGTTATTGGCGAAAGGCGCAGTCCGTTTGTTGATATATCGCGTAGTTCCGCCTCATTCTGAGCAATTCCGCCGCCTGTTCCTCCAAGTGTGAACGCAGGGCGAACGATAACGGGATAGCCGATGACCTGCGCGAAGTCCACCGCGTCGTCAACGGTTTCAACGACCTTTGATGGAATGCACGGCTCGCCTATCTTCTCCATTGTGTCCTTGAAAGCCTGCCTGTCCTCTGCCTTGTGAATAGTCTCAGGATCGGCGCCGAGTAGCTTTACATTGTGCGAATCAAGGAAGCCCTCCGCCGCAAGCTGCATGGAGAGAGTAAGACCGGTCTGTCCGCCAAGCGTGGACAAAACACTGTCTGGCTTTTCGATCTCGATTATCCTCTTTACAACGTCGAGCGTGAGCGGCTCGATGTAGACCTTGTCTGCCATAGCCTTATCGGTCATTATCGTAGCGGGGTTGGAGTTGATGAGTACTACCTCCAGTCCCTCCTGTTTAAGCGCACGGCAAGCCTGAGTTCCTGCATAGTCGAACTCGGCAGCCTGTCCGATAACGATAGGCCCCGATCCGATAACAAGCACCTTTTTTATATCATTTCTCAGCGGCATATCAGTCACGCTCCTTTCCCATTGTCTGCACAAACTCATCGAACAGGTACGCTGTATCAAGAGGACCTCCGTGAGCCTCCGGGTGGAACTGCACAGTGCGTGCATTTACCGAAGTATAGCGTATTCCCTCGCAGGTCTTGTCGTTTGCATTGATGTGCGAAACGTGACCCACGGACGGATCGATGCTATCACCGACCACCGCATAGCCGTGGTTCTGACTGGTGACATAGGTAAGTCCGCTCTCGAGGTCGATAACGGGCTGATTTGCGCCTCTGTGACCGTATTTGAGCTTTTCGGTGCGTCCGCCGTTGGCAAGAGCCATGAGCTGATGTCCGAGACATATACCGAATATCGGTATTCCAAGCTTTTGTATTTCCTTTATATTTTCAATTATCTCAACATTCTCGGATGGGTCTCCGGGTCCGTTTGAGAACATGATACCGTCCGGAGCGATATCCTTGATCTGCTGAGCAGTTGTCCGTGCAGGGACTACAATTACCTCGCAGCCGCGTTTCACGAGTTCCTGCCTGATATTGCGCTTGTAGCCGAAATCAAACAGAACCACGCGATACTTCGGTTCGGGGTCGGAGTAAGTCAGAGTCTCGGTGTTGGTAACGGACTCTACCGCGCCCGTTATCTCAAAGGCGCGTATCTGAGCGAGGAGCTCGTCCTTTTTCGCGTAAACGTCCTCGGTAGTGATGACCCCGTTCATAACGCCTGCCTCACGGATTATCCGCGTAAGACGGCGCGTGTCGATGTTATGGATACCGATTATATTGTGCTCGGTAAGGAAGTCGTTGATATTGCCTTCGCTGCGGAAATTAGAAGGAGCATTGCACCACTCGCGCACGATATAACCGCTCACATAGGAGCGTGCGGACTCGTTATCCTGCGAGTTCACGCCATAGTTGCCGATAAGCGGAAATGTCTGCGTGACTATCTGCCCATAGTAGCTCGGATCGGTGAGAGTCTCCTGATAGCCCGTGAGACCTGTGGTGAACACCACTTCTCCGATAATGGTACCCTTAGCGCCGAAGCTGCGCCCCTCAAAGACTTGCCCGTCGGAAAGCATAAGATATGCCTTTTCGCCTTGATTGAATAATGACATGGGATCATTCCTTTCGCAATATTCGTGGATCTATTGACCTCCGCACGCCATTGTACGGAGCAATTGATAATTAATGTGTCCTCAATAACCGCCGTAAGGCGGTTATTGCCCCGAACGAAGTTCGGGGCAATAACC
>CALEPT010000168.1 GCA_937910385.1 uncultured Ruminococcus sp.
GCGGCTTTGTGGCTGCTTTGCAGCCTGCAAAATGTACAATGTACATTTTGCAATAGAGGCAAGTATATCATAGTCAAATTCTACATCATTTTGTGCTTATTGTCAAGTGGAGGGAGCGAATGACGCTTTGCGGGAAAAATTTTTCATTCAGGGCTTGACAAAGCAAACGACATGTAATATAATGTTATTTGGTGCTAACAGCGCTTATATTTATTATGCTTGGTTAGCTTTGGCTAACAGAAAGGAACGATCAATTATGGCTAAAATTGCAGTTGTATACTGGAGCAGCACAGGAAATACGGAGGCAATGGCAAATGCAGTTGCTGACGGAGCAAAGGAAAAAGGCGCGGAAGTCGAGCTCATTACAGCTTCTGATTTCAGTGCAGACTCAGTTGCAAACTACGACGGTATCGCATTCGGCTGTCCCGCAATGGGAGCAGAGGTACTCGAGGAGGACGAGTTCCAGCCAATGTGGGACGCTGTTAAGGGCAGCCTCGGCGGCAAGAAAGTAGTTCTTTTCGGCTCATACGGCTGGGGAGACGGCGAATGGATGAGAAACTGGGAGGACGACGCTAAGGCAGCAGGCGTTGAGCTTGCGGCAGAAGGTCTTATTGCAAACGAAGCTCCCGATGATGACGCTGTTGCAAATTGCAAGGCGCTCGGTGCAGCTATTGCATAATGGAAATCTGTATATGAAAAGAAAAACGGCTCTCGATATGAGAGCCGTTTTCGCGTTAAAAATGCAAATTTTTTACCGCGCAGTTGCAATTTCCGCAAATATGTGCTATACTATACAGTAACCGTAATGCTTACTGAGAAATGAGAGCAAGTGTATCTCTTGCGATGAGGAGCTCCTCATTTGTGGGAACTATCCATACATCTACCTTAGAATCAGGAGTTGAGAGCTTTGTGAGCTTACCTCTTATGCTGCGGTTAAGCTCCTTATCGATCTTGATACCGAAGAAGTCCATATTTTCGCAGACAGATTCTCTTACTTCCCATGAGTTCTCACCGATACCGCCTGTGAACAGAATAGCGTCAAGGCCGTTCATTGCAGCTGCATAAGAGCCGATGTATTTCTGTATCTCGTAGGTGAGCATTTCGGATACGAGCTGAGCTCTCTTGTTGCCCTCAAGGGAAGCAGCCTGAACATCGCGGTTGTCAGAGCCTACGCCGGAAACTCCCAGGAAGCCTGACTTCTTGTTCATATACTCGCTCATTTCAGAGGGAGTGAAGTGGTGCTTGTCTGCAACAAAGGTAACAGCAGAGGGGTCAACGGCACCTGTACGGGTTCCCATTACTACGCCGTCAAGGGGAGTGAATCCCATTGATGTATCTACGGACTTTCCGCCGTCAACAGCTGTGATGGACGAACCGTTTCCGAGGTGACATGAAACTATCTTGAGATCCTTGATGTCCTTGCCCATAGCTTCTGCAAGAGCAGCGGAAACGAATCTGTGAGATGTACCGTGGAAGCCGTACTTCCTTACGTGAAGCTTCTCATAATCGTCATATGGCAGACCAAACATATACGCCTTGGGTGGCATTGTCTGATGGAAAGCGGTGTCGAAAACAACTACCTGAGGAACATTTGCGGGGATAACGCTCTTGCAGGCTCTGAGAGCGAGTGCGTGTGCGTGATTGTGTACGGGAGCGAGCTCGCGGAGCTCATCGATCTTGTCAATGACTTCGTCTGTAACGAGAACGGACTTGTCGAAAACATCAGCGCCCTGTACTATTCTGTGACCTACAGCTGAGATCTCGTCCATGCTGTCGATGACCTTTGCATCTCCGGTAGTGAGAGCCTCAACGAGCTTCATAAAGGCTTCTGTGTGTGTAGGGAAGTCGCAGTCTGCCTCAAAGCCCTTTCCTGTGCTTGTCTTGTGTGAGATGTGACCGTCGATACCGATCCTGTCGCAGTTACCCTTTGCGATAACGCTTTCATCGTCCATATTGATGAGCTGGTACTTGAGCGAAGAGCTTCCTGCATTAACAACTAAGATGATCATATATGCATTCCTTTCAAAAAATATTTTGCATATATAATTATATACTATTTTTGGCAAAATGCAAGTGTTTTTCGGAAATTTGTTCCGATTTGCGCAAATTTGCCGCTGAAAAAGATAAAGAAAAGAGGTAACAAAATGAAAATAAGCGGAATCATATGCGAATATAATCCGTTCCACAACGGACATCTGTATCACATTCGTGAGACACGCAAAAATGGCGCGACTCATGTTGTCGCAGTGATGAGCGGCAGCTTTGTCCAGCGCGGTGATGTTGCGATCATGGACAAGCTTGAAAGAGCACGGCTTGCTGTGAAGTCAGGTGCGGACCTCGTTATCGAGCTTCCGGTGCAGTACTGCCTTTCCTCGGCTGAAAACTTCGCTGCGGGAGCGGTATATCTGCTGAATTCGCTCGGAGCTGTGGACGAGATCTCGTTCGGCAGTGAATGCGGAGACGTTGAAAAGCTGAGCCGTGCACTCGATACGGTCGAGGTGACCGCAATGGTACACGCCGACGAGATACGTGAGATAATGGAAAAGGGCTATACATACCCCCGCGCGCTCAATTCCGTCATAAACGGTATCGATCCCGAGATCGCCGAGGTGATCGCCGAGCCCAACAATCTGCTCGCTATCGAGTATCTGAGAGCGCTGAAAAAATTCTCGTCGGGAATGCAGCCCTACACGATAAAAAGGATAAATGCGGGGCACGACTCCGAGCAGCCCGAAAACGGCTACGCAAGCGCCTCCATGATACGCGAAAAGCTCGAGACCGCAAAAAGTGCCTCCGTTATAAGCGAGTACACGACCTCTGTCTGGACCTCCGCGATCTCAAACGCCATAAGCAAGGGCGAGACGGCGTCGCTTTCGCGCCTTGAAAGAGTGCTTCTGTATAAACTTCGCAGCTGCACAGTCGAGGAGATATCACAGATAAACGATGTAGCACAGGGACTTGAGCACAGGATATACAGCGCGAGAATGGCGGGTTCGCTCGACGAGCTGCTGTTCACCGTAAAGACCAAGCGCTATACAATGGCACGTATCAGGCGCATAATGCTTTCACTTCTCATAGGCATAACAAAGGAAGATATGAAGCAGCTTCCGCCTTATGGCAGGATACTCGCTTTCAATGAGCGCGGCAGAGAGATACTCGCGCAGGCAAAGGATGTTGCCTCTATCCCGTATGCAGCCTCAATTGCGAAGCTCTCGCAGCTCAGTGAGGTCGCTGAACGCTTTGCAGAACTTGAAATAAGAGCCTCCGATATCTACGGACTTGCTCTTGAGACCGTTACCTCTGCCCAGAAGGACTACAGGGCGAAGATAATGATAGATATGGAGTAATTGCCGATGATAAAGAGAATAATTTGTTTAGGAGCAGCTTTAAGCGTACTGACGGCGGCTTTTTCGTCATGCGGTCAGACCGTCAAGCTTGCAGATATTTCATCAACACAGCCCTCCGCCCGTGCGGCTTCCGCAGAGACGACTGATTCCGAGGCGGAGAGAACGGAAGACATCACCGAGCCTGCGACAGAGCCGGTCACCGAGCCTGTCCTCTTTGAGATAGACATCACGCCGCCTGATGGCTACAGTCCATCGGGGTCGTGTGTGATATCGGACTTTGAGACCGTATTGCAGGAGCCTGAGCTTCCTACGGGCTGCGAGGTCACTTCACTTGCACAGACCCTTAATTACCTTGGCTTTCCTATCGACAAGGTGGAACTCGCCGACGAATTCATGCCGATAGACTTCAACGGCCGCTACACGATGGATGAGGCTTATATCGGCGAGCCTAAAAGCGACAGCGGAATGGGCTGCCTTGCGCCTGTAATAGTTCAGACAGCCGATGATTATTTCGAGTCTATAGAGTCCCCGTGCTATGCGGAGGATCTCTCTGAGACCTCTCTTGCCGAGCTTTTCTACCAGATAGATCAGGGCAGACCTGTTATCGTCTGGATAACGATGTATCTCAGGGTGTCGTCGTGGTATTATCAATATACCGCAGTCAGCGGAGACGAGATGTGGTTCAATTATTACCAGCACTGCGTGACGCTCTATGGATATGACTACGATGAGGGAGTTGTATACATAGCTGATCCGCTCGTGGGCAACACTACCTACGACATGGCTGCATTTGAGAACGTTTATGACATAATGAAGCAGCAGGCAGTCGTTATCTGCGGAGATTCCTCCACCGAGGGAACATTTCTGCCTCGTCCTGACAAGCCGGACTCGGGCGTTCCGAGCCGTAACCACATGAACGGCGAGGACGAGCCGACAGAATATGAGGACGATGATGAAGAATATTCATACGATGAGAATGATGCTCCCGGCGATTATGTTGACGATTATTACGATTATGACTACCGGGACTATGAAGCTCTATGATAAAGGGAATAATTTTTGACCTTGACGGGACTCTCATCGACTCAATGACGGTGTGGAGCAGCATTGATATCGCATTTCTGAAGGAAAACGGTATCGCAGACCCTCCGCCTGATGTTTCGGACAAGGTAAAGAAAATGACCGTGGAGCGCTCGGCGGAGTACTTCATTGAGCGCTTCGGGCTGAGCTGCACAAAGGAATACGTCATAAGGCGTATTGAGGAGCTTGTGCGCATACAGTATGAAGAAAGAATACCGCTGAAGCCGTATGTCTGCGAGCTGCTCGATAAGCTCGACGAGAATGGGATACCATACGGGGTTGCGACAGCTACATACAGGGGACTGGCGGAGGCGGTGCTGAAAAGGTGCGGTATCTATGAAAGGTTCCGCTTTCTGCTGACAGATGCAGAGTATCCGCTCGGTAAGACCTGTCCTGATATTTTTCTCGGAGGAGCGTCGCTGCTCGGGACATCTCCCGCTGAAACTCTCGTTATCGAGGACTCGCTCCATTGCTGCGAGACTGCAAAGGGTGCCGGTTTTATCGTTGCGGGTGTTTACGATAGTGTATCATCAGCCGACCGTGCCGATATAAAGCGGACTGCTGACTATTATTTTGATTCATTGGCAGAGCTTTGCGCTCTGCTTTGAAATTGTAAAGGAAATTGACATGAAAAAGGTAATGGTAGGAATGAGCGGCGGAGTTGACAGCTCCGTCGCGGCTATGCTTCTCAGGGAGCAGGGGTATGAGGTAATGGGCGTTACCCTGAAATTGTTCTCGGACGAGGATATCGTTCAGGCGCAGAAGGAGAGAAAGACCTGCTGTGCACTCTCGGATGTTGAGGACGCAAGGAGCGTCGCATATCGTCTCGGCTTCGAGCACCTTGTTTTCAACTTCAAGGACTGCTTTCGTGAGCACGTAATGCAGCAATTCGCGGACAGCTATCTCTGCGGCAGGACTCCTAATCCCTGCATTGAGTGCAATCGCTGCGTCAAGTTCGATAAAATGCTGCGGCGCGCGCTCGAGCTCGGATACGACTATATCGCGACGGGCCATTATGCCGTGCGGGAGTACGATGAAAGCTGCGGCAGATATCTCCTCAAGCGCCCAAAGGATCGCGGCAAGGATCAGACATATGTTCTCTATTCGCTCACGCAAGATCAACTCGCGCATACGCTCTTTCCGCTGGGAGAGCTCGAAAAGTCGCAGGTCAGAGCACTTGCGGAGTCGGCAGGACTTGTGAACTCCGCAAAGCCCGACAGTCAGGACATCTGCTTTGTGCCCGACGGCGATTATGTGAGCTTTATAGAGAAATTCACTGGGAAAAGCTCCGATTCGGGAGATTTTCTCGACCTTGACGGGAACGTGCTCGGACAGCACAGAGGCGTTATCGGCTACACAATAGGGCAGCGCAAGGGGCTCGGCATTTCCCTCGGCAAGCCTGCATACGTCGTGAAAAAGGACGCAGCTGCGAATACTGTCACGCTCGGGGACGAGTCCGACCTGTACACCAAGTCGCTCATCGCGGAGGACTTCAACCTCATTTCGGTCGCGGAGCTGACCGCACCCATGCGCGTCACGGCGAAAACGCGCTACAGTCAGACCGAGCAGCCTGCCTTTGTGTCGTACCTCGGGAACGGTAGGTATCTTGTCGAGTTCGACGAGCCGCAGCGCGCCGTCACGAGCGGACAGGCAGTCGTGCTCTACGACGGTGACATCGTGGTCGGCGGAGGAACGATAATATAATGCGTAATTATTGTAAGGGACAGCGCCCTCGACACCACGTTACTTAAGATAAATCGGAATTTCGAGCTGAGCCAGCTCGACCGCTTCCACGTTGACGCTCGCAAAGCTCGCTCACTCTCTGCGAAACTGTAAGTCTGCTTTCGCTTACGGCAATACTAATATAAATCGGAATTTCGAGTTGAGCCAGCTCGACCGCTTCCACGTTGACGCTCGCAAAGCTCGCTCACTCTCACCAACGCCCTAACCTGTACATCGCTCGCTGGCACTATTAGAATAAATCAGAATTTTATTTAGGAGTTCAGATAATGAAGGCAAAAAAGGCTTTTAAGAAGATTGTCAGAGTGTTTCTGATTATTTTAGCTATTCTGCTTTTACTTTGGCTGCTCGTTTTTATCAACAGCAAAATCAGGTTCAAGCGTGACAAAACGTTTCTGGAAGAAAAGGGATACTGCAATCTTGTATCTGCCGGAGAATATTCCGTCAATGTGCTGATCTGCGGTAACGAAAACGGAAACCACCGTATTATCGCTATGGCAGGTTACGGTATACCTGATAGCTGTATCACAATGCGAAGAATGACTGCCGCTCTGGAATCTGATAATCAGGTGATCTTCATTGACCGTGCAGGATACGGCATCAGCGATGATACAACGCAGGATATGACAGTCGAAAATATCGTTGAGGCATATAGAACGGCACTGAAAAACGCAGGAATCAAAGCGCCTTATGTGCTTATGCCCCATTCTATAGGCGGTGTATATGCGACCTATTGGGAGAGCAAATACCCCGATGAAGTCGAAGCCGTTGCGATTATTGACGGCACAGAGCTTGAAGCATTATCTCCCGATGAACAAGATAATGAGGACAGCGAAGTTGTGCTGTATTACAGGCTCATCAAATTCGGTTTTGGCGGCACGGGCAATCTGCTGTTGAAACACTTTCTGCCCCCGAAGGAATGGCTGAGTGATGATGAACAAAAAGCGGAATATGCAATGGCTCTGATGACCTATGATTCCCGTGCGCTGCTCTCCGAGAGTGAACAGGAATCACGCAATATAAATACGGCGTGGGAGGCGATCGTGACAAACGATATTCCGAAGATATACATCTCTACGGCTTACTTCACAGCGGAGGATATTGAAGCAGACGGCATTCTAACAGATGAAATGATCGACTGGCTGCTGTCTGACCGCAGAGAATTGAAAGCGGAGCTTGAGGAACAATACCAAAACGGAGAAATATCTCAGGACGTATATGACGAGCTGCAGCCTGAGCTGCCGAGCTCACAGGAGGAAAGCCGTCAAATGGCGCTGGAGGACTACCTTGAAAGCGGACGCGATTATAAGGAGAGAATTTTGCTTCCGTATTTTGAAAAGCTCGGCAACTGTGAGCTGGTCAGCCTGCCAGGTGATCATCTGATTTATGAGCAAAAGCCCAATGAATGCGGACAGATTATCAGGGATTTTATTGATGGTTTAGATCAGTAAATTCTGATTTATTCTAATAGTGCCGGCGAGCGATGTACAGGTTAGGGCGTTGGTGAGAGTGAGCGAGCTTTGCGAGCGTCAACGTGGAAGCGGTCGAGCTGGCTCAACTCGAAATTCCGATTTATATTAGTATTGCCGTAAGCGAAAGCAGACTTACAGTTTCGCAGAGAGTGAGCGAGCTTTGCGAGCGTCAACGTGGAAGCGGTCGAGCTGGCTCAGCTCGAAATTCTGATTTATAGGAATAGTAAAGTACTTTAAAGCAAAAGGAGCAATATGGACTACAAATACGAAAAACTGACCGATAAGATATACGTCTGCGCGAGCAGCGACCACCGCTTCGGTACGGACGCCTTTCTACTCACGGACTTCTCGCAGTACCGCCGAAAGGACAAGGTCTGCGACCTCGGGACGGGCTGCGGTATCATACCGCTCATCATGCAGAAGCTCGACCCTCCGCAGGTGACCTACGCGGTGGACATTCAGGAGGGCGCGATAGAGCAGCTCCGCCTCGGAATGGAGCGAAGTGAGACCACGGGGATAGTACCCGTGTGCGCAGACTTAAAGGAGCTCTGGGACGGCGCACCGCTCGGTCAGCTCAACCTCGTTATCTGCAATCCGCCGTATAAGGTTGCGGGAGCGGGTTTTGAGAGCGCGATAACAGCACAGAAAATAGCCCGTCACGAGATAATGTGCAGCATTGACGACGTGTGCGCGACGGCGGCGAAGCTGCTGAAATTCGGCGGCAGACTGTGTATGTGCAACCGCCCCGAGCGTTTGAGCGACGTGATATTTGCCATGAAAAACCACGATATAGAGCCAAAAAGGCTGCGATTTGTCTCAAAAAACGCCGATGAAGCGCCGTGGCTGTTTCTGATAGAGGGAAAAAAGGGCTCGAAGCCATTCATGAGGATCGAGCCGCAGCTATACATACGCAGCGGAGACGGCTTTTCAGATGAATTACAGCGTATCTACGGCACAGGAAAGGAGAGCACATGAGCGGAACATTATACCTTATCGGAACGCCGATAGGCAATCTTGAGGACATCACTCTGAGGCAGCTGAGAATGCTCGAAGAGGTGGACTTCATCTGCGCGGAGGACACAAGAGTTACTCTCAAGCTCCTTAACCGATATGAGATAAAAAAGCAGCTCGTAAGCTTTCACGAGCACAGCTCAAAGGCAGACGCACAGCGTATTATTGACCGCCTGACATCAGGTGAGAGCTGTGGTATCGTGACCGATGCAGGTATGCCGTGCATTTCCGATCCGGGTGAGGTGCTCGTGAAAATGTGCGCCGAGAGCAATATTGACATTAAGGTAGTCCCCGGACCGAGTGCTGTGGTATCTGCTGTTGCACTTGCAGGGCTCGGCAGCGGACGGTTCACCTTTGAGGGATTTCTTCCTGTAAACAAAAAAGAGCGTTCGGAGCGTCTTGAAATGCTTCGGGGAGAGACTGCGGATATGGTCTTCTATGAAGCTCCGCATAAGCTGAGAACGACTCTTTCCGACCTTGCCGCCGAATTCGGAGATGATCGCAGGATATCGCTTTGCCGCGAACTAACGAAGATACATGAGGAAGTTATGCGCGTGACTCTCGGCGAGGCGGTGCAGTACTACGATGAAAATGAGCCTAAGGGTGAATTTGTTCTTGTCGTAGGGGGCGCTCCAACTGAAAAAGTAAATGACCTAACGCTTGAACAAGCTGTGGAACAGGTAAGACGTCTGATAGAAATGGGGGAGCGGCCGGTTGATGCGTGTAAGGCGGTCGCTAAGGAAACTGCCTACAGAAAGGGTGAACTGTACTCGGCTGTATGCGGAGAATGAAAAAATGTACAAAAATACTTGAAATTACTGCGGAAATGTGATATAATATACTCCGTTGTTATTTTCTTATATATCACAGTAAAGTATAGGTTCTAAATTTTGCAATTATAACACTATATATTTGGTATATACATTTGTCGCTGCAGCAGATCATGAAGCAATACCTGTAAATACAGTATGCCTTTGGAAAATGCTTAAAAGCTCGATTGCCTTTCAGGATTTGCTGTAACTTAAGATAACATACAGAGGGGAAGAAAGTAATTATGATCTGCGATCTTCATTGTCACACGAAGCTTTCGGATGGCTCACTCGGTATTGAGGATATCATAGATCAGGCAAAGCGAGTTGGTATAGACTGGCTTTCGCTCACCGATCATGATACCATGGCGTCTTTTTCAAGAGCTGATGTTCTCGGCGAACGTGCCGGCATAAAGATACTTCACGGAGTTGAACTTTCGGCATGGGATAAGGTGAGAAACAGCAAGGTACATATCCTCTGCTATGCTCCTTTAAAGCCTGATCGTCTTGAAGGGCTGTGCCTTAAAAGCTGTGAGATAAGAAAGGCTTGCTCAAAAGAGATGATGGCAAGGGTAATGGAAAAGTTCCCGATAACTCAGGAGAGTATCCTGAAGCACACTACAGCTTCCAAGAGCATTTTCAAGCAGCATATCATGCGTGCGCTGATAGACTATGGATATGCATTGGAGTTTTACGGCGAACTCGACCACGAACTCTTCAACCCCAAGACCGGTTCATGTTATGTTGAGCGTGAATATCCTGATGTTAATTTTGTGTTAGACCTTATACATACGGCAAAGGGAGTTGCTGTAATGGCTCATCCTGCACAGTACGACAACATCGAGCTCCTTGAAGAGCTTGCCAAAAAAGGCAAAATAGACGGAGTTGAGATAGGTCATTATTCAGCCGATGAAAACTATCGAAGAGAGCTTTCCGGTATCGCGGATAAATATGGTCTCATAGAGACAGGGGGCTCGGATTTCCACGGTCTGTATAACAGTGTTCCGACTCATCTCGGCAGCGAGACAACTACAAAAGAAAATCTCGAAAGAATATTAAAATTTTCCTCAAAAATAAAATGATCATCTGCGGAGACAACAGATGAAAATAAAAAATAAAATGGAAATAAAAATAATACCTGCGATTATTGCAGCGGCTTTTCTGATAATATTCCTTGTTCCGTTCGCAAAGGGGATAGTATGCCTCGGCAACTGTGCCGGTGCTGCACTGTCGGCTGTTATTTTGCTGATATTTGTATTCTGGACTCCTTTTACATCTTTCACAGGAAGAGTATGGGAATATAAGACCGGGAAAATAATGCTCAGCGCACTGGCTGTGCTGACAGCGATATGTATCGTTATTGCAGTAATTATAAGTGTTTTAATGGTAAGAGCAGCTTATTCTCCACCCGATGATGACAATATAACCGTCGTAGTTTTGGGATGTCAGGTAAAGGAACGCCGTCCCAGTCTTATGCTGAAGAGACGTCTCGACACCGCTTATGACTACCTTTCTGAGCACGGAAATGTCTGCGTTATCGTTTCGGGAGGTCGGGGCAGCGATGAGCTTATCAGTGAAGCGCAGTGCATGAAGGAATATCTCATTTCAAAGGGGATATCTCCGGAGCGCATATATACCGAGGACAGGTCCTCGGATACATATGAGAATCTTAAATTCTCATATGAAATAATAAAAGAAGAAAGACTTCCGCGTGAAGTCGCTTTGGTTACTGACGCTTATCATCAGTTACGTGCGCAAATGACAGCGGAGCAGCTCGGTATAACCGCGAGCGGAATATCATGCAGGACGTCATGGTGGCTGATCCCGACCTATTGGGTGCGTGAGTGGTTCGGTGTCACCTATTACAAAGTTTTCGGTCAGGGGGAAGCTTAGTTGGAGTGGATAATAATAAGAAGGGCTGACGGCAAGTTTCTCAGCACCGGATCGCTGTATGTGAATATTGCCGGGTTTGCACGCAGATTCAAAAGCAAAAAGCAGGCTGAGGCATATATGGAGTTTACAGAGCTTGACAAGGCAGCTCATACCGTTCGCCTTATTACTGAGAGAGAGTCAAAAAGCTGCACGAGACCGCTGATGAAATGACGGAACTATTGATGAACTGAATTAGTGACATAAAATATTTTAATGCAAAGGATTGATAATTTTGAAGATAGCTTTTTCAACACTTGCCTGTCCCGATTGGTCATGGCAGGACATCTATTCAATGGCAAAGGATCTCAAATTTGACGGTATTGAGGTAAGAGGTCTCGGAAATGAGATATTCTCGGTAAAGGCTCAGCCGTTCACCGAAGCACAGCTTCCTTCGACTGTTGCAAAGCTTAAAAGCCTCAATCTCGAGATACCTTGCCTTTCTTCGGGCGCCTGTCTGAAATTCAAAGAAAAGTTTGATGAGGCAGAGAACGAGATAAAGGCTTATGCAGCTCTTGCACAGAAGCTTAATGCTTCTTACATAAGGATACTTGCCGATCTCGAGCCGAATGCGGTCGATGAGGTCGATGACGACTACATCGTTGAAGCTCTGAAAAAGCTTGTACCCGTTGCGGAGGAGTATAATGTAACGCTCCTTGTCGAGACGAACGGCGTTTACTCTGATACCGATCGTCTGGCAAAGGTGCTTTCAAGGGTAAAGAGCCGCAAGGTCGCTGCTCTGTGGGATATGCATCACCCCTACCGCTATGCGGGAGAGTCACCCGAGCAGACCGTTGCAAACCTCGGCGAGTACATCAAGTACATTCAGGTCAAGGACAGCGTAATGCACTCCGACGGCACGGTAGAGTATAAGATAATGGGCAGCGGCAATATTCCTGTAAAGGAAATGATACAGGCGCTTGATACTATAAACTATAACGGCTATATCTCACTTGAATGGGTAAAGCGCTGGGCGAAGGATCTCACCGACGCAGGTATCGTTATCCCTCAGTTTGCCGAGTACATGGCTCCCTATAAGAAGAAGCACAAGCACTCGCTCCAGACGAGCATCCGCGGCGATGGACAGTACCCGTGGCCGAAGGAGAGGATAATAAACTACACATTCCCTGATGTCCTCGACCGTATCTGCGACCAATTCCCGAATCAGTACGCATTCAGATACACTGAGCTTGATTACACAAGAACATATCCCGAGTTCAGGGACGATGTTGATACATTTGCGCGTTCGCTGCTCGCAATGGGCGTAAAAAAGGGCGACCACGTTGCTATCTGGGCAACTAACGTTCCCCAGTGGTATATCACGTTCTGGGCTACTACAAAGATAGGCGCAGTTCTCGTAACGATGAACTCCGAATACCGTATCCATGAGGCTGAGTATCTGCTCAGACAGTCCGACACAATGACTCTTGTAATGATCGACGGTATAAAGAATATAAATTATGTTGACATAATCAAGGAGCTCTGTCCCGAGCTTGACAGCTGTGAGCCCGGTCATCTCAAGTCTGCAAAGCTGCCGTTCCTCAAGAATGTAATCACCTGTGATTCAAAAAATGCAGGCTGTTATACATGGGAAGAAGCTGTCGAACTCTCGCACAGCGTTCCTTACAGCGAAGTCGAAAAGGTAAGAAAGACCATAGATATACACGATGTATGCAATATGCAGTACACATCGGGTACGACGGGCTTCCCAAAGGGCGTAATGCTCACACATTATAATGTAGTAAACAACGGCAAGGCTATTGGTGACTGCATGGATCTCTCCACAGCCGACAGAATGATGATACAGGTTCCGATGTTCCACTGCTTCGGAATGGTGCTCGCAATGACAGCTTCCATGACTCACGGAACTACCATGTCGCCTATCACGAGATTCTCTCCGAGGAAAGGACTCCACTGTATAAATCAGGAGAAGATAACCTGCTTCCACGGTGTGCCGACCATGTTCATAGCAATGCTCGGTCACGAGGACTTTGAAAAGACCGACTTCTCATACATGAGGACCGGTATCATGGCTGGTTCTCCCTGTCCGATAAAGACAATGGAGGAGGTCATTGAAAAGATGCATATGAGCGAGATATGCATTACCTACGGTCAGACCGAGGCTTCTCCCGCTACCACCATGAGCAAGACAACCGACAGCATAGAGCAGAGAGTAAATACCGTGGGAGGACCTATATTCGGCGTTGAGTGCAAGATAGTCGATCCTGAGACCAACGAGGAGCTCCCCGACGATGTTGACGGAGAGTTCGTAGCACGCGGCTACAATATAATGAAGGGCTACTACAAAATGCCCGAAGCTACCGCAGCCGCTATAGATCCCGAGGGGTGGCTCCATACCGGAGACCTTGCGCGCCGCCGCTCGATTGACGGTTACTACAAGATAACTGGTCGAATCAAGGACATGATAATTCGCGGCGGTGAGAACATCTATCCCAAGGAGATAGAGGACTTCCTCTATACATATCCGAAGGTAAAGGACGTTCAGGTCATCGGCGTACCCGACGAGGACTACGGCGAGGAGATAATGGCTTGCATAGTTCTTCAGGACGGCGAAACTGCCACAGAGCAAGAGATAAAGGACTTCTGCCTTGCAAGAATGGCAAAGCACAAGTGCCCGAGATACGTTGACTTCGTTGAAGGCTTCCCGATGAATGCCGCAGGAAAGATACTCAAGTATAAGATGAGGGAGCAGGCTGTAGAAAAGCTCAAGCTCCACAATGCAGACAGCATAGTTACAGCTTAATGAATCACCGCCCGTATATAATGTACGGGCGGTGTTGTTATATCAGTCATCGGTTAAAGAAAATTAACCGGTTATAGCTTGATTTATTGTATTTTCTGTGGTATAATTCAACTAATGACTAACCACTAACTTCTAAAGTGAGGTTTTTATGAGAAAAATATGCGAAAGGATAACCGCTTCGGTATGTGCAGTTGCTTTGACAGTCACGCTTTGCGCACCGCTTGGAAGTGCTCATGCGCAGCTTGCGGGACCGGACAAAGTGCTGATATCAGACGAACGGCTCGCACGCCCCTCGGCAGACATAGCCGTCTCTGTACCGCAGCTTAGTCACGCTGCCGGTCAGTCAGATGACACATTTGTTATCGCTCCGCAATACACGGCGATAAGCGATAATATCGACCTCGACGGAGATACGGCGGAACTTCCCTCATCATTCGACCTTCGCAGTGAAGGAGGGATCACCTCGGTCAAGAATCAGTCGGGACACGGCACCTGTTGGGCACATTCTTCAGCAGCGAGCGCCGAAACCAGCGTTCTGACCGCAGTTCCCGATGTCGATCTGTCTGAGCTGCATACGGCGTATTATGCGTATTACGGCGAAGATCAGGTAGACCCCGGCACTGACGATACGAATGAGATACTCGGCAAGGGCGGTTCACGCGACCTGTCGGTACACCTCTGGTCGCAGTGGATAGGCCCGGTATACGAGAGCAGGCTTCCTTATAAAAATGATGATTTCTTCGATGATAAGTCTGCGGTTGACGAACTGAAATATGTAAGTGATTTCCATCTTGAAAATGCATATATGTTTGACTTTGACAGCGACCGCAGCAACATGGACGAGGTAAACGCCCTTGTAAAGCAGTTTGTGTACGGAGGTAATGCTGTTGACGTAGCTTTTTACTCCAATACAGCCAATTGCTATAATACCGAGTACTATTCTACAAACAGCAATAAAAAGCCGCGCTTTGCCAATCACGCAGTGACCATTGCCGGCTGGGATGATGATTTTCCGGCAGAGCATTTTACAATACAGCCCGAAGGGGACGGGGCATGGCTCATCAAGAACAGCTGGGGCTCGGCTGCCGGAGACGAAGGCTATATGTGGATATCGTATTACGACAGGTCGCTTACGGAATTCACCGTTTACGAACTCGGTGATAAGGATAACTATGAGGATATCTATCTTTACGATACATATATCCCTGTGCAGTCTGTTTCGGCGAGCGACGATACAAGTACGGTAGAGCCCTCGTACATGGCAAACATTTTCACAGCCGAGTCTGACGAGCAGATCGAAGCTGTCTCGACTTACATAAACAATCCCGATACAGAGTATGAAATTGTCATTTATACCGGACTTACCGACGGCTGCGATCCCGCCTCGGGAACGGCTTCTTCAGTGACAAAGGGAGTCAGCTCGCTCACCGGTTATATAACGATAGAGCTCGATGATAGCGTCGCCGTTGCGGACGGAGAGCAGTTCGCAGTCGCCGTGAAGCTGTACTGTGAGGATAATCCGTTCACTATTCCTCTTGAGACCTGCATTGGCGTCGAGGACAGCGAAACAGGAGATATTACCGAAATAAGCAGCTACACAACTTATGACAGGATAGTTGCAAATACAGGTGAAAACGAGAGCTTTTACAGCTCCGACGGTGTTGAATGGAATGATATAAGCAAAGAGAACTACAGATACACCGACGAAGAAAAGTCGCAGCTTCTTGAAGCGTTTACCGAGCAGATATATGACGGTATCGAACCCGAGGACACTAAGGAGATGCAGAATGCCGCAAAGCTGGTTGAGTATTATACCGAGCTTTTCTCAACGGGCGATATCGTGGTCATAATGGGAAATATCTCGCTTCGAGCGTTCGCGAACCCCGTGAACACTGTGCATTTCTCACATATTTCGGGAGAGATACCGCTCAACGACCGTATTGAGCTTTCTGCCGGCGGTGGGAAGGCTGTATATTACTCTGTTAATGGCGGAGAGTATCAGCTTTATACTGAGCCTATTGCCATAACTGAGGATACTATTATAAAAGCTACTGTTGATAATGAGCATTATTCGAGCCGTGAATATTCACCTGCAACAGCACAGCTCATGGAGCTTTCGTATGACACTCTGCTTTCAGCAAATCCGCATCTTATATCTGCGGAAAGGATAAGCCTTAGCGAGTATGTGATAAAGGTCGCTACCGATACGGAGGCTCTGAAGCTTTATCCTGTTTCCGGTGCTGAAATTACCCTTGACGGACAACAGATAGACAACTATTCGCTTACACAAACGATAGGCGCAGAATACGGACTTACCGTGCTCATAATGGAGCTGAAGCAGGAAAATGCCCTTGATAATACGGTCAAGGTAAAAATAATAAGAGCTGCCGACGGTGACTACGAAATGGGTGATGCTAACGGCAGCGGCGTGGTGGATGGTATAGATGCCTCGCTGGTTCTTACACACTATGCGCTTCTTTCTACAGGCAAAGAGGGAATTGTAGCGAAGGAACTGCTTGCTTACGCGGACTATGATGAAAACGGTGTAGTAGACGGCAGAGACGCTTCTATGATACTTTCATATTACGCACAGCAGTCGGTTTCCTCAGTATCATCACAAAAGGAAGGTTAAGCTCCCGCGCATGATGAAACATTACCAAAAAGAGGAAAACTTTACATGATTATTTGTGATGCTTATGCAATAGGTATAAAAGGGACGTGTTCTATTTGTGAAATTAGCGGAAAAATTCTTTTTACCGTTTTGTAACTTTCTTGTTTTGGTGTTTTGATTTATGTTATTATTGCTAAAAATACGGTGTTGAAAATGTACAACATGTTCAAAAAATATTAAAGAACGATACAAATCATTGACTTTAACTCGAAAATACGGTATATTTTTAAGTACAGAAAGCAATTGTGCCTATAATTATGTATTATAGACTTATCGCCGTGCTGATGAAGTTTAGACAGTTTGTCTTTACCCTCCGGAAAACGTCCGGCAGTACAGACAGCCGATGACGATGAAGCTCAGCGCCAAAACGGGAGACTCCCGAATAAAGCAATTGCCTTAAAGATTACATAGACCATAAGTCTTTGTTAATAGCCGCTGTTAAAATGCGGCAAGCAGCAGACCATACAGTAATTGATATCCGACGCGAGCACATTCGCACGGCTGTATATTACTGCCGGAAATGCTGGAAAAATTATTCACACATATTATACTCTATACGAAGTATAATATACATATTTAAGGAGGAAAAATCTAATGAACACACTTAAGAGAACATTAGCTTTAGTAGCTACACTTGCTATGGCTGCAACTGCTTTCGCAAGCTGCGGCGATGACAAGGATTCATCATCCGAAGGTTCTTCTGCAGCTGAGACAACAACAGCTGCTCCCGAGGAGGAAACAACTGAAGAAGGCGGCGACAGCACAACTACCCCCGAAGAGCCCAGCGGCGAGATCGCTGATTCTGTTGGCGTAGGCGGAGATACATTCACAGTTGCTGCTTGGAATGCTGACGACGTTCCTTACCTTATCGCTCAGTGGAAGGGCCTCAGCTTTGACACAATTGCTGACGACCTCGCTAACGACAACGTAGACGGCATCAAGTTCATCAACTTCGGTGTAGGCGGCGGCGATGCTTCCGAGAAGTACGATCAGCTCTTCACTTCCGGTGATGACCTCGACGTATACTTCTGTGAGGCTGACTGGGCACTCAAGTATATCAACGATGATACAAAGACACTTCCTCTCGCTGACCTCGGTCTTGGCGATTCTGATTTCGCTAACATCTACAGCTATACAGATGAGATCGGTAAGTCTACAGACGGCGTTCGTAAGGGCGTTTCATGGCAGGCAGCAGCAGGCGGCTTCTACTACAGAGCTGACCTCGCTAACGATTACCTCGGTGCTGATTCACCTGAGGCTATGCAGGCTGCTATCGGCGACTGGGATAAGTTTGTAGATGCTGCTAAGACAGTTTCTGAGGCTTCCGGCGGAAAGACAGCTCTTGCTGATACACTCGGCGGTATGTGGCAGGCTTACGCTTGCGGACGTACAACACCTTGGGTTGTTGACAACGCTCTCCAGATCGATTCATTCTGCGAAGACTTCGCTAACACAGCTAAGGAGCTCTGGGACTGCGGCGGTATCACAAAGAACGGCCAGTGGACAGATGAGTGGACAGCTGCTGGTACAAACGACACATGTATGGGTTACTTCGTATCCACATGGGGCTTCGGCGGATTCGCTCTCGACGCTGCTGGCGGCGAAGGCGGCGCAACATACGGCAAGTGGGCAGTATGCGAAGGACCTCAGCCTTTCTACTGGGGCGGTACTTGGATCGTTGTAAATCCTGCTACTGATAACGGTGAAGAAGCTAAGGACTTCATCCTTTCTGCTACTTCTGACGAGGCTCAGATGTCTGCATATGCAGTTGCTAAGCCTGAGTATGTAAACAACAGCAAGGTTATGGATGATCTCATCAGCTCTAACACAGTATTCAACGAGACAATCACAAACAATCTCGGCGGTCAGAACTTCTACGCTGAGCTTGCTGATAACGCTAAGACAATCAACTTCAACGGTCTTATCACACCTTACGATGCTACAATCAAGACTGCATTCATCAACGCTGTTCAGGAGAACTACCTCGAGGGCGCTTCATGGGATGATACAGTTGAGGCATTCAAGGACAAGGTAGCTGAGGAAGTTACTGCTATCGACGTAGACTAATCCGTCAGCTTAACTCACTACAACAATGTAATATTTATGCCTACGGAATACTTCGGTATTCCGTAGGTGTATATTTATTAAAAAATTTTCCCATTGAGAGGTGTGTGTTATGGCATCAGGCGCTCAGCGACGGATAAAATCCATCAGCTATGCGAAATACGGCTATATTTTTATTCTGCCGTTTTTTATTGTTTATTTCTTTTTCCAGCTATGGCCTCTGATTAACACCTTTGTCCTTAGTTTTAAAGATTTCACAGGTGATGAGTCCGTAGGACTTGCTAACTACAAAGCTATCCTTCAGGGTGTCGGTACAAAGATGACCCTTGATAGCGGCGCAGAATTCAAAATTGCTGACAGAACTGCAAGAGTTATCCACGAAAACTTCCTGAATGCGTTCAAGAATACGATAATCCTTTGGGTCGGCAACTTCATTCCTCAGATAATTCTCTCCCTTTCACTGGCAGTCTGGTTCACAGATGCTCAGCTCAAGATCCCGGGAAAGGGATTCTTTAAGATCGTAATGTACCTTCCGAACATAATTACGGCAGCTTCTGTTGCTGTATTGTTCCTTCAGCTTTGCGGTGAGGCGGAAAATGTTCCCGGCTCTCTTAACCTTCTCCTTAACAAGATGGGTATCGTAAGCAGAGATGCAGTTTCGGAAAAATACGATACTATAAAGTTCATTACGGGCGTATGGCAGTCTCGCGGCGTCGTAATGTTTATTCAGACGTGGATGTGGTTTGGTAATACCATGATCATGCTCATGTCAGGTATTCAGGGTATCAATCCATCACTTTTTGAGGCTGCAAGCATCGACGGAGCAAGCTCCGGACAGGTTTTCAGAAAGATTACTTTCCCGCTTCTCAGCCCTATCATGGCTTACACACTCGTAACCTCCATGATCGGTGGTCTCCAGATGTTCGATATTCCTTATCTCTATCATAAGGATCCTAACAGAACGAGCACTAACCTTAAGACAGTCGCGGTTTATATTTATGAATATTTCCACGATCAGGTTGATCCGAAGATGGGCTTCGCAGGCTGTGCTTCCGTAATGCTATTTATTGTAACTCTTATTCTCGGCTGTATCGCGTTCTATCTCACTCGTGACAAGGACGAGATTGCTAAGAAGAAGCAGCGCAAGAAGATCGCTAAGCAGAATAAAAGAGAAAGTAAACAGTTTGGAGGTCTTACAATATGAGTGATATGAAATCAGTTTATGGAGCTCCAAAAGATAATTATACGTTTAAGATAAGGCTCAAGTCCACAATTTTGGTCATCTGGTTTATCATACTTACGATTATCTGTTTGCTTCCTATTTACATTCTTATTATCAATGCTACCCGTGCTTCATCGGATATTGCTAATGGTATTTCGTTCCTGCCGGGTTCAAATCTTAGTAAGAATATAGAAACGCTTTTCCATGATGTAAACTATAATACAATTTATAATGTGGCTATCGGTTACAGAAACTCATTTATCATCACAGGATTTTCCACTATATTTACTGTTTTCTTCTCAGCCATGACTGCTTATGGTATTCATGTTTATGATTTTAAGCTGAAGGAAATTTCTTATACAGTAATTCTTCTTGTAATGATGGTTCCTGTACAGGTTACATCTGCCGGTTTTGTTAACTTCATGTTAAAGCTCGGTCTTACAGATACATATTGGCCTCTGATACTTCCGGCAATTGCGGCTCCTGCGGTAGTATACTTCATGCGTTCATACATGAAGTCTTCTTTCCCGCTTGATATAGTAGAAGCAGCTCGTATTGACGGTTGTAACGAATTCAGGACCTTTGTATCTATTGCAATTCCTATGATGAAGCCGGCTATCGCGGTTCAGGCAATATTTGCATTTATCGCAAGCTGGAACAACTTCTATACACCTAACATGATCCTTATCAGTTCGAGATTCAAGCAGAAGACCCTTCCTATGATGGTTTCCGCAATTCAGGCATCTGATAAGTTTACAGATTACGGTGCTATTTATCTTGCAATTGCACTTTCTATTCTTCCTATCGTAATTGTTTACATTCTCCTTTCGAGATTCATCATTGCCGGTGTTGCACTTGGCGGTGTAAAGGAATAATAGTTATAATTTACAGCACACTCCGGTGTGCTGTATTTTTTTGGACGCTTTAGTCAGCTTCCCTTAACGGAAAAAGTGGGTTACCGAGCCTGAAATTATGGG
>CALEPT010000169.1 GCA_937910385.1 uncultured Ruminococcus sp.
TTATTAACGGTATTTTGATTGACGGAAAAACCTGTGAGGGTGATGTAGTTATCCCTGATTCAGTGACAAGCATGAGCAATTATGTGTTTTATTGCTGCTCAAGCCTTGAATCAATAACAATTCCCGATTCTGTTACAAGTATAGGCTATGGTGCGTTTTATTACTGTTCAAGCCTTGAATCAATAACTATAGGCAATTCTGTAACAAGCATAGGCGATTATGCGTTTTATAACTGCAAAAGCCTTGAATCAATAACTATCCCTGATTCTGTTACAAGCATAGGCGAGAGAACGTTTTATAACTGCGAAAGTCTTGAATCAATAACTATAGGCAATTCTGTAACAAGCATAGGCAAGAATGCGTTTTATTACTGTACAAGTCTTGAATCAATAACTATCCCCGATTCTGTTACAAGCATTGGCGAATGGGCGTTTAATAGCTGCCAAAGCCTTACATCAGTAACTATCCCCGATTCAGTAACAAGCATAGGCGGTTTAGCATTTTCTGGCACACCTTGGCTTGAAGCAAAGCAAGCAGAAAATCCGCTTGTAGTTATTAACGGTATTTTGATTGACGGAAAAACCTGTGAGGGTGATGTAGTTATCCCCGATTCAGTTACAAGCATAGGCGAATGGGCGTTTTCGTGGTGCGATGCCCTTGAATCAGTAACTATAGGCAATTCTGTAACAAGCATTGGCGAGGGTGCGTTTTATGAATGCACAAGCCTTGAATCAATAACTATCCCCGATTCCGTTACAAGCATTGGCAGTTATGCGTTTTATGACTGCGATAGCCTTGAATCAATAACTATCCCTGATTCTGTTACAAGCATAGGCGATTATGCGTTTTATGACTGCACAAGCCTTACATCAGTAACTATCCCCGATTCTGTTACAAGCATAGACAAATGGGCGTTTTATGGATGTGAAAGCCTTGAATCAATAACTATCCTGAATCCTGATTGCGAGATATATGATTCAGAATATACAATATGCAGTGGGCACGATTCAGAAAAAGATGACTGTTACTTCAACGGTACTATCTACGGCTATGAGCGCTCAACCGCGCAGGCATATGCCGAGAAGTATGGCTATAACTTCGAGTCTTTGGGCGAAGCACCCTTTAGTGATGTACTCGGCGACGTTGACGGCAATGATGTCGTTGACGGGCGCGATGCTTCGATGGTGCTTACGCATTATGCTCTCACATCAACAAGTCAGGAGGGCGTTATTACAGACGCTCAGGCTTTGCTTAATGCCGACTGGGATCAGAATGAGATCATTGACGGCAGAGACGCCTCCGCGATACTTACATACTATGCCGAGCAGTCGGTAAACAAATCATGACAGATACGCTAAAGAGCACACTTAGGTGTGCTCTTGGCTTATCCGCACTTTTCACACGAAACACATGAGTTTATGATATAACAATTGTAAAAAATCACCAAAATTTATGTTTGCCGAAAAAACTATTGAAAAATATCGGGAAATATGATATAATGATGACAAGCACTAAGCGGTGCAAGCCGCAAATTTCTATCGGAGGAAATTACATATGAAACACATTCAGACTATCAATAAGGCTAATCTCAAGGAATCTGCCAAGAAGGGCGGCTGCGGTAAGTGTCAGGCTTCATGTCAGTCAGCCTGCAAGACCTCATGCACAGTTGCTAATCAGAAGTGCGAGAGATAAGCAAGGTATTATGCAGTCTATGAGGCAGTATTTAATACTGCCTCATATTTTTTGACGGAGTATACCGCATAGTATAAACAGAAAGGTAGTTTTATATGATACATAAATACAAGCTGAACGGCTTTAATATCGTACTTGACGTTAACAGCGGAGGCGTTCATGTGGTGGATGAGCTTACATATGACCTCCTCGATAATGTTGAGCCGCCGTTTGATGAGGAATGTCCCGAAAAGGCGATGAAGAAGCTCTCGAAGGTCTATGACCGCGCCGATATTGAGTCCTGCTATCAGGAGATAAAGGAGCTTTATGAGGACAGGATACTCTTTTCCGAGGACGATTATGAGAAATTCGCGAAATATTCCGTAGCCTCGCCGGTAAAGGCGATGTGCCTTAATATCGCGCACGACTGCCAGCTGCGGTGCAAATACTGCTTTGCCTCGACAGGAGACTTCGGAAAGGGCAGAAAGCTCATGACATTCGAGACCGGAAAGCACGCTATCGACTTCCTGCTTGAAAAGTCGGGCGACCGTGAGAATCTTGAGCTTGATTTCTTCGGAGGAGAGCCGCTGATGAATTTTAACGTCGTTAAGCAGATAGTTGAGTATGCGCGCAGCCGTGAGGCGGAGTACGGCAAGAAGTTCCGCTTTACCATAACTACCAACGGACTTCTCCTTGACGATGAGAAGATAGATTTCATCAACCGCGAGATGTCCAATGTCGTTCTTTCGATCGACGGCAGAAAAGAGGTCAACGATAATATGCGAGTTCTCGCAAACGGGAAGGGCTGTTATGACGTTATCCTGCCGAAGTACAAGAAGCTCGTGGCGCAGCGCGGCGATAAGGAATACTACGTCCGCGCGACCTTTACAAATCAGAACCTTGACTTTTCCGAGGACGTTTTTGCCCTGTATAACGAGGGATTCGACCAGATATCCGTTGAGCCGGTGGTGGGGGATTCCGACGAATATGCTCTGACCGAAAAGGAGCTCCCCGCAGTATTCAAGGAGTACGAGGTGCTCGCAAACAAAATACTCGAAAACGAGAAGAAGGGCGGCAAGTTCAACTTCTTCCATTTCATGCTCGATCTCGATCAGGGTCCGTGCGCGATAAAGAGACTGCGCGGCTGCGGCTGCGGAAACGACTATGTGGCGATAACTCCGGACGGAGATATCTTCCCCTGCCACCAGTTCGTCGGCATAGACGAATACAAAATGGGCAATATCGACGAGGGGACTTTCGACCTTGATATGAAAGCCGATTTTGCATGTGCACATGTCTACTCAAAGCCCGACTGCAAGCAGTGCTGGGCGAAGTTCTATTGCAGCGGCGGCTGCAACGCCAATAATTATCAGTATATGGGCGATATCAGGACGGCTCACAAGATATCATGTCAGCTCGAAAAGAAGCGCCTCGAATGCGCTATCATGATGAAGGCTGCCAGAATGTTCGGCGAGCAGGAATAAAACTCCGCACAGTATATCGGGGGAAAACATTTCTGAGGAAAGGTTCCTCTGACGGAGTGCGTCCTATCAGGAGAAAAATAAAACCTAAAGTTTTAGAGGAAAGTTTAAAGGGACTCTTTTTCAAAAGAGTCCCTTTAATAATAGCTTAAAGCTTATGCAGGATTATCACGGTCATTTCTCAGCAGGAAAGTAGTAATCAAGGAGCAGATCGACTATCCGTGAATAGGACTGTATGCCTTCCTCGCGTCCGTTCATTTTGATATTACTATCTATAAATGCGGTGGAAGCGTCACTGACTGCCTCGGTGGAGATTATCTCCTTTGCCTCGTTATCCTCCCAGTAAGTATCGGGGAGAAAGCGGAACCAGTCGTTTGTTACTTTCTCAGATATTTTGTCGGTGAGATAGTAAGCATCGGCTACATTGTTGTCGTATATCTGATTATGGACGTATTCGAGCGCTTCGAGACAGCCCGAATAGCGCATCTGAGCGTTATCGCTCCTTTGCGTGGCTATGTATGAAATGAAGTTGGCCTCGTCCTCCTGAATGATGCCTTTAAGGTGAGCGTATTCGTGGCATATGGTCGAGGGAAGATTCGAGCTTACCATGTCGTCATTGTAATTGGCTTCGAGCGAGAAGGGAAAATATATCCCGCACAGGTGGGACTGGCTCATGAAGTATGAAAACATTATCGGCTTTGCCTTGGGATAATAGCCCGAGAGCTGCGAGTAGTCCTCCGCCGCGCGCTTCATGGCGATACGTGATTCACGGTTGACATCGCAGGTGACATAGAAGCGGTCGTTTTCGTCTCGCGGTACCTGCTGCGCAAGCTCGTTCGCATCGTCTATCAGCATTGCATACAGCTCGGTGAGCTGCTCATCCGTATGCTGTGAGGAGCTGAAATAGCGCTCTGAAAAGGGAGTACACTGGTACATTATAAAGCAGTTCATGGTCTCTGTCGTGACTATGTATGCCGTGACCCAGAGAACAACACAAAGCGCGGCGCCGATGGTCTGTCTGCGTTTTCCTTTGCGGAAGATCAACAGTATCAGCGTCAGCGGAAGTCCTATGGCTGCGAGCAGAATACCGAGGAGAATGAGTATCTCTCCCACCGAAAAAGGGAAGATACCGCTGACAAACGAGAAAACATTGGTTATGACCGGGAATATTTTTGTGACATAGAAGTCGGCAAAGGCAGTGCTAAGCCTTGCGATGATGTTGAGCATCACCATTGCGAGGGTAATTGCGATAGGGATAAGATAGTGTTTTTTCATAGGAACTCCATGTTAGTTTTTAGCGATCATTATGGTTTGTGTACCATATATATTTACAAACAGATAAATATTTATTACCGCGAGCGGAGAGCAAATAAAAGCTTTGTAAATAGTTCGGCGTAGAACGGGATTCTCAAGGGAGATATCTCCCTTGAGAAGGGGTTCGGGGACAGCGTCCCCGAATTATTATACCATGTAATCACGCAAAAATCAATGGCGCGGAGTGGTATTACCGGTTTTTTCATCTTCGGCGCGAAAACGGCGGCGCGAGACTCGCGTTTATACCATAAAAAACACCTCGCGGCAATACCAAAATACACAGGAAAATAAAGGACGGTCGAGCGGACCGTCCTTTGATATTATCTTATTTTAGAGCCTACGGGAATGCTGTCGTCAACGAAAACGACTTTTATTCCGTCGGGAGTATCAGCAGCGCATATCATGCCGTTGCTGTCAACTCCGCGGAGCTTTACCGGCTTGAGGTTGGCAATGAGCTGTATCTTCTTGCCGATCAGATCCTCCGGAGCGTAGTACTGCGCAATACCGGAAACGACCTGACGTCCTCCCATACCGTCGTCAAGCTGCAAACAGAGCAGTTTATCGGACTTCTTTACCTTTTCGCAGGCAGTTACCTTAGCTACTCTTATTTCGACCTTTGCAAAATCATCTATCGTTATCTCAGGCGCGAGCTCTATCTTCTCTGACGGAGCTTCCTCGCCCTTTTCTGTGTCTGAAAGACCTGCCTGAGCAGCTTCCATATTCTGCTGGATTATGGAGTTGAGCTCTTCTATCTCCTTGTCAACGTCGATGCGCGGGAAAAGTATCTCGCCCTTGTGAACGGTAACATTTTCCGGGAGGATTCCGAAGCTTGCAAGCTTTTCGTACTCAACGTCCTCAGGGGAAGCGCCTATCTGTTCCCAAACCTTTGGCATAGTCGTAGGCATGAACGGTGCAAGAAGCGCCGAGATGATACGTATTGCCTCAAGGAGGTTGTACAGAACACTTGCAAGACGTGCGCGCTGTGACTCGTCCTTGCCGAGCTTCCACGGCTCGGTCTCGTCGATGTACTTGTTTGCGCGGTCAACGACCCTGAAGATAGCCTCAAGAGCCTGCTTTATCCTTGTTTCGTCCATTTCTGCGTCAACTGTGGAAAGAAGCCGGGTCACGGCAGATCTGAACTCATCGTCGATGGGCGCGGACTCACGCTCGGTCGGGAGAGTTCCGCCGAAATATTTGTCAGCCATAGCAACGGTGCGTGAAACGAGGTTTCCGAAGCCGTTAGCGAGGTCGGAGTTTATGCGGTTTATCATTATCTCGTTGGAGAAGGAGCTGTCCGCACCGAGAGCCATTTCGCGCAGTATGTGATAGCGGATAGCGTCACAGCCGTAGCGCTCGCCGAGCACGAACGGGTCAACGACATTACCGAGAGATTTGCTCATCTTTTCGCCATTGAAGGTTATCCACCCGTGAACTGCAAGGTGATCGGGAAGAGGTATATCAAGAGCCATGAGCATTGCAGGCCAGATAATAGCATGAAAGCGCATGATATCCTTAGCGACCATGTGAATGACCTCGCCGCTGCCGTTATTGTTCCAGTAATGCTCATAGTCGGTATATTTTTCGTTTTTGAAGCCGAGTGCAGAGATGTAGTTTGAGAGTGCGTCTATCCAAACGTAAACGACATGATCCTCGTCGAAAGTAACAGGAATGCCCCATTTGAAGGTAGTTCTCGAAACGCAGAGGTCTTCGAGCCCCGGCTTGATAAAGTTATTTACCAGCTCGATAGCTCTTGTCTTGGGACGCAGATAGTCCGTCTCGAGAAGCAGTTTTTCTATTCTGTCAGCAAAGGGTGACATCTTGAAGAAGTAAGCTTCCTCCTTTGCAAAGGTAACGGGTCTGTGGCACTCGGGACAGCAGCCGTTTTCGTCAAGCTGAGAGTCAGTCCAGAAGCTTTCGCAGGGGGTGCAGTATTTTCCTGAGTACTCTCCCTTGTAGATGTAGCCCTTATCATAGAGCTCCTTGAAAATTTTCTGTACCGATTCAACGTGGTAGTCGTCGGTAGTGCGGATATAGCGGTCGTAATCGATGTTCATATATTTCCACAGCTTTTTGAATACCTCGACTATCTCATCGACATACTGCTTTGGAGTAACGCCTTTTTCGGCAGCTTTCTGCTCAATTTTCAAACCATGCTCGTCGGTACCCGTAAGGAACATTACGTCGTGCCCCTGCATTCGCTTATATCGGGCGATAGAATCGCAGGCTACAGTAGTGTAGCAGTGGCCGATATGAGGATTACCCGAAGGATAATATATCGGGGTAGTGATGTAAAAAGGGGTCTTTGACATGATTTATCGCTCCAATCGTGCATTTTAATGCGTGATTCGCAATGCATGATGCGTAATTACCTGACGCACCGCCGCAAATACAAAGGACGCTTTTAATATTATACCACATATTCACAAAAAAAGCAACAAATCGCGGCAAAAAAATCTCCCACCTGTTTTAAGGTGGGAGAAAGCTGTTATTCAACGGGAAGAGTTATCATTTTGAGTGCATACTGCTGAACGTAGAGAGCGTCCATAGCTGTAATGCCATCGCGGCTCAGGTTGCAGTCTGCATTTTTATATCCCTTTTCTGTGATGTGTTCCGGGTCTGAGCCGTTGATCCCGTATTTATCAGAATTAGCAAGCAGCTGAAGGATAAGAACAGAGTCAGCGACGTTTACATTGCTGTCGCAGTTAGCATTGCCGTAATCTATATCGTCGGGGATCATCTCGGTAGTAGTTGTGGTCGTTGTCGTCGTTGTTGTTGTTGTCGTTGTCGTCGTTTCTGTCAGCGTCTCGGCAGGGAGTGCAAGAACCGTAAAGTTTACACAGCCCGAGGACTGACCGTTGCTGCCGAGCGTGACTGTCTCACCTGATTTTATGGAAAGCTTATATGGGATAAAGGTGAGGGAATTTGAAGTAGTGAAGATGAGATCCGAAGAAACGTCGAAGCTGTCAGTCTTGCTGCACATTTTCTCATAGCCGCTTAGCCAGTCGGGAGTGCTGGTGACTCTGCTGTCGAGGCACACATACAGGTCGATGTCCTGACCGGCAGTGAATGAGGCGGTGTCACCGGTCGTACCCTTGGCATCGCAGGAGGTCATGAGGAGCTCTGCTCCGCTCAGACCGCCGGCAATATCGGTTATGGTAAATGCTCTGTCGCCGAAAATCAGCGATCCTGACTGAGCGTTATATCCGATATTCCAGTAATACGGAAAAGCGTTATCGCTTACAGAAACATTGGTTATCAGCTTGCCGCTTATCGGGACAGATTCCCTTCCGAAGACGAAATTATCCATATTTAGCAGATAGCCGTCTCCGCCGGTAAATTTGAGATATAGGTTATGAGTTCCGGAGATAGTAGGGATATTGAAGGTGAACTGCTGATAATCGGTGAATCCGTTAGTACCGCTGAAAACTATTTTAGCAGCCGGAGTATCACCGATGCTGTCGGTATATATCTCTATGTTGGAGGCGTTTCCGGAAATATTGGCAGTAAAGGATTTAGCTCCATTTTCAAAATCGACCTTGCGGAACATTATCCAGTCGCCGTTTTCGATAAAGCCGATATTCTGACCGCCTGTTGAGAGATCCTCGGTGCGGATACCATTCTGCAGCGAATAGTCCTCGGCCTCAATAGTTTCAAATGCGGAAATGGGGTCTACAGCGCTTTCGGGCGAGCACTCAACAACACCCTCGGGGAATGAATCCACCGTTAGATCGTTGATGTAGTATTCAATGTTGGTATATCCGAGACCGCAGTAATCTCCGTTTATATCGGTAGCGTCGTTGGGATCAAGACCTCTTGCGAGCTCCCAGCTGTCGTCCATTCCGTCGTTATCGTTATCCGTGATCTCCTTTTGAGTTATTGCCGAAGGGTAGGTATAAGTAACTCCGCACTGAACATTGTACTTATCAATGTTGGCTTTTTCGGAGTCTGTTGCCGATTCGTAATCCGAAGTGCCGCTGCATGAGCCTGTTCCGTTGATAGTTTCCTCTGCGCACTGCTGATCTATAGCAGTTCTCTTTGTGGGAGAGATACCGTTTCCGGCATAGGTCACAACGTGGTCGAAGGCGGCATCTGCGCTCTCACAGGTGGTAGCAGTCGAAACGTTCTCGCCGTTCACATATGTAGCGAACGGGGTGCTGCTGTAAAGATCGTCCATAGTGATACCGATAGACTCTTTGAGGGTAACGCCTGACCAGTTATCGTTTGTAATGCTGTTTACAGAGCCGTCCTTGTTGAGCATTTTATTGCCTGCGCAGTATACCTTGAAGTTTTCGGGCTTTGTGCCGCTGTCAACGTACATCCAGTGATAGCCTCCGGTAGTGGAGTTTCCCGCTTTGAGGTAGTTGTTGACATAATTGAGATGACCTATGGTACCGTAAGCGGTCTGATAGCCCCAGTCATAAATGATGTTATTGGTGAAGTCGGCTGTCTCCTGACCCTCGACCTTTCCGCGGAAGTTGCGCGAAACATTGTGTATGATGAGGTTATGGTCGAAGGAGAAATAGCCCTTTCCCATCATAATGCCGAAGCCATGGAGACCCTTGCTGTGTCCGCCCCATGAATCAGCAGGGCCGAGCACGCTGTACTGCACAGTATAGTACTCGTTATTGGAGTACAGACCCCACTGCTCATCGGTAGTCCAGCCCATAGAGCAATGGTCGATGATGGAGCTTGAGCCCTTTGCGCCGCCCCATGCGTCATTACCCGAGCTTGTTGAGGCATACGGTCCGGGGCGCGAGCTTATATAGCGGACTATTATGTTATCGCCGCCCATGCCGAATTTATAGTTTTTGAGTGTGACGCCCGAGCCGCCGGGAGCTGTCTGACCGGCGACGGTGATATTGTCTGTACAAACGATATTGCTCTTGAGCTCGATAGTGCCGCTGACGTCGAAAACGACGATACGGTTTGGCTGACTTACCGCGTCGCGGAGCGAGCCTGTGCCGCTGTCGTTCAGATTTGTAACATGATATACAGATCCGCCGCGTCCGCCCGTAGCGTATTTACCTCCGCCTACCGCACCGGGAAAGGCAAGTACCTGGCTTGTTGCAGCCGAAGCTGTGTTGGCGGCAGGTTTTTCTCCTGCCGGGGCATATCCCGAAGCTGCTGAAAATACAGTTACGATACCTGTCAGCAGAGCGGAAAGCCTTCTGAAATTTTTGTTCATAGATTTTCCTCCGATTCCTCTTAAAAAATGATAGATAGACTTTTACCTTTTACAATATTATACATTATTTTTTCCGGGGTTGCAATGAAAAATAGTATTTTTTTAACAGAGAATGAACATTTTTTGTTACAGAAATATGAACAAGGCAAGACGGTCAACGTGTACTATAATGCACTTCCTCCCAATGCGAGGACATTTTTTTGCACACTCAAGCTGATTATCATGTTAAAATTAAAAAATATATTTTCCTGTCGTCTTTTTGCCTGCGTGAAATCACTTATTAATGAAAACTATAGCTCCGTGCTATCAAGGAGGTAACCATATGAATAAAATAATGTCGTTATCAGCTTCACTTTTGCTCATTATTTCCTGCGTCTCATGCACGGAAAAGAAAAGCGCAGACATCAGCTCCTCTTCTTGGACAGAGCCGGTAGTTGTCTCACAGACTATTTACAAGGAGGAGAATATCCCGCTGCCCGAGGACTTCGCAAGTTTGACGCAAGTATACAGCTCGGGCGGCGAGGTCTTGATGATCTACAGGAGTGATCTGAGCGACAGCAGCTACTCCATTGCGCGGTACGACAGCGAACTCGATCTTCTTTCGACAACGGAGCTCTTTTCGGAGGATATAAACGAATGCGCCGCAGCTTTCGCGCCTGACGGCAGCTTTGCGCTGTTACTCATTTTCGCGGACTACGACAAGTACCCCATTGAGGATTACGAGGACTACTTTGCCAATGCCGTTGTTCGCTTCGAGCTGCGCCGCTACGATGCACAGGGAGGCTTGAACGACACGATAGAACTTGACGGGCTTAACGATTATTACACGTTCGGTCAGTCATTTTTCAGTGAATTTGCATTCTGGGGCGACCGTATTGTTATTGGACTTGAGGGCAAAGACAGCGGATATCTG
>CALEPT010000170.1 GCA_937910385.1 uncultured Ruminococcus sp.
GTGCTGTTATGGGCAAATCTATGTCCATCTTTGCTTAGGGGTTCTGAATAGTTACGAATTATCTTTTAGCGCTTATTGAACTTTGAAATAGCTATCGTTACTATTGGTATCAAAATAGAAATAAAAGGTATTGCTTTTGTAGCTATTTGTGAAATGCTGGAAATCGATTCTAAAGGGAATTTATCTACAATTAAGAGCAAAATACCAATTCCTACAAAAAAGCCAATGATACATAAAAATGAAATAAACCTATTTATCATTCCAGATCTCACAAAATTTTCTTCCGTCGGCAGAACGACTAAGGGTATACCGTGAAGTTTTATTCTCAATTTTTTATTTGCTCTGGAATCAATGTAATCCGTTGATCTAATATTTTTTATTGCACCATATAAGCAAAGGAAATCATCCTCTTTCACCTTTTCGTATCTTTTGGCATAATGATGATTTGTTTTAAGTGTTACATGGTATGTACTATCTTCATCTACAAATTTTAATGTTATACGATAGGAATAGTCATTTCTTGTACGAAATCTTATATGAGTATAGTTAACGACAAAAGCATGCTTTCTCTCGGCGTAATCGCTATAAAATTCATCATATATTCGTTCGGTTTTGTGCGATGAAACACAGTGAAACAACCACCCTATACTAAACGGAATAAGTATACAAACTGAAACTAACAGGTAAATTTCAACCATTTGAATGAATGTCCTTTTTGCAGTCAATTACAAGATATCCATCATTCATATAATCATCGCTTAACCATGTACGGTTTGTGTTACAAAGTCCTATCAGCTCATCATACTGTAAACCGTGGATTAATGGAGCCTCCTGAAGATCTCTGAATTTTTGATTTGCTTCTCTTCTTGAATATAAAAGATAATTATAGTGATTATAAATATAATCTGCATTTTCCTTTTCATAACTCCAAACAGGGAATTTAAATCTGATTCCAGATGAATGCGATGATTTTACTTTAGTATCCAGCATAGTCGCAAGTGCATCAGCTGTACTCGCTGCACAGCAAGTCCTAACCGCAGCTTCAGAAGCTGCCGAAATACCATTAATATTTCCAAGAGCTAATGCAGCTTCAATCGCTACTCCAACAGGACCAGCCATACTAATCGCAATATGAGTACCATTAAAGGCAACTTGCGCCCCAACTGCTTCGACTGTTTCAGAAATAGTATCAATAAGACTTGTTTGTCCGCTGTAAAGATATGGCAGCATTGTATTGACAGCATTTATTAACCGCTCATCATCAGTATTATCTTTGACTTCATTCAGTATATCAATTGAATCATCAAAAAGAATGCCTATGCAGTATAATGATGAATAGGTGCAAGCGGTTTCAACGCCGACATCTGCTATTGTAAATGCTCGTACTGCATAATCCATCCAAGCGTAACCAGAAATGTTTTTCACCGAAGTACTAAAGTTGGCTTTTAATGCCCATTTGTCAGGTCGAATTTTAGCCCATGTATTCAAATAACTATTAGAATTAATAAATGCGTTATAGCAATCTTTAAGATCATCTATGGATTCTGATGCTCTTAGTGCTTCTTTAGCTTTCAAAAACTCTTGATAATTCCTCCATCCTTCAACATAATCATCTATCACAACATCTCCAGTACCTGCAAAAAGCTCAGATGTGTATATGCCCTCAAGCAAATAAAAAGTATTAGAGAGCGCATCTCGTGTTTTTTTGTATTCCATCTCTTCAATGATTCCATTCTCCATGGCATCAAGAATATCAATAAGCTCTCGAATATAAAGTTCGTCTTCATCTTTATAGCTGTAGACCTTGTTGCCGATGAGACGACCGATTCCATTAATAAATCCAGCACCATCACCATTTATTGTTTGATTTTTATATGCACTGGCGATATAATCCGTATTTGCTAAGTGATTCAACTGATTTTCGTTCAGAAGAATAGAAACCTCATTTGGATTAGAACCAAATTTGTTACGTTCATCTCCATCGATATAATCATCGGTATCCGTATCTTCTTTAGAAGGATATGACATTATTTGTACGTAAGTGTGCTTAACATCGGTTGAACTCCTATGAACTCGAACCTCTTCATTATTTTTAAGCCCATCATGATCAAAATCTCCCTCTAAATCCTGCTGTACACTATTGAATAAAGCTGTTGCTGCATCAATTTTTGATTTTTGAAGTTTGCCTTCAAGTGGATTGCCGAATGGAAATACGGTGTTACCAAAACCATCATTGTATTGTCCTGTACACATTTTCCATGTATCATAATCGCTTATACCATCACCATTACTATCTGTTATATAATCTATCGTTAAATCTTTGATTTTCTGATAGCAATCAGATAATTCGCTAATATCAGAAATATTGAAGAATTTTCCTCCAGTTTGTGTGGCAATTTTATCTAACAAGTCTCCATTTGAATAATGAGTTAATCCAATTGTAAAAATAGTAATTTGTTTATCTTGTGCTGACTTAATAATTTCATCATAATCATAATGAAAATGCGTGTCTTCTCCATCAGTCAAAAATATTATGCACTTTACGTTTTCGCTATTTTTGAGTACTTGGATTGCAGAATGCAAACCCCATGAACCATCTGTTCCTGTGTAATCATTGCTAAGTTTACTTAAAGCCGCATCACATTTTGCTTTTCCAGCTTCATCTGCCTTGGTTAGTGGAAGAAGCAGTTTGGGTGAAACGCTTCCAGTAAAAGAATAAATCGCATAGTTATCATTAATAGGCATATTGTTAACAAATGAAGCGGTTGCCTTTTTTCTCATGTTGTAGGGATCGTTATTATCCATACTTCCAGAATCATCCAAGACAAAGACTAAATCTGTGTCTGTTTTAGCAGTGCTGTAAGCATCATCACTTAAAGGTAAATACTGGAATATTTCTGCACTTTTGTTGTATTTTGCATCAAATGCAGTTTTATTCAAAACCGTATATACAGAGAAATGTTCAAGTGACGCACTAACACTATTACCGCTAATCACCTGATTATCAACTTCCTGAAGTCTACCTTCATCTTCATTATAATAATAAATTGCTGGAACAAACTGTTCATCTTCAATAATAGATTCATCAAATGTAAATTTTAGCGTAGCATTATCAAATTCTCCACTTGTAGAAAAATCATATGCATATCCCATATATCCAGGTGTAAAAGGGTTAACCACCATTTTTTCTTGATAAATTGACATTTTGAAATCCTTGATTTCTTCTGCACCTGCAGTCAATGTTATTTCAGGTACACACCCCTCATCGCAAGATATACCAAACATATCAGGTGTGAAAACTCTTGTAAATGTTTCATTTTCTGAAATATCTGGTTTTGCAGGATCCTTCCCCAATTCTATTTCGTCACCATCTTTAATACCGTCATAATCGGTATCCTCGTTAAGCGGATCAGTTTGATGGATAAAGACTTCATCACCATCAATAAGCCCATCTATATCGGTATCACGATTATAAGGATCTGTTCCTTGCATCATCTCTTGATAATTTGTTAGACCATCATCGTCGATATCATATTCGCCGTCAGAGATGCCAGAACAATAGCTATCCCATTTAATTGGACTTGTATATGTTGTCAACGCTTCATATCCATCGCTGAGAGTGTCTGAATCCGAATCTTGATTATGAGGATCACTTCCTATATATTGTTCAATAGAGTCTGGAAGTTTATCTTCGTCTGTGTCTTTTAAAAATATCCAATTACTGTATGATTCAAAGTAATCTGGGCAACCATTCTCATTTTCGTCTTTCATATACTGCCACTCATCATAGGGGATATCCAATTGCTCAGAAGTAGTTCCCACGAATGAACTTGCATTGCTACTATTGTTAGCATTTACATTTGGACAGGTCAATTCTATGCTTTCCGCAATGATAACCACATTGTTGAGGTTAAGGTTCTGAGCATTGATAGTAACGCTACCGAACGGAGCATAAACAAGACCATTCAAGTTGACATTCTGGCTGTCAATGATAATATCACCATACTTAGAGAAGATAAGCGATTCATTTGTGTTTTTTACTTCTCCGTAGAGGTTGATATCTTCCAGAGATTTTAGAGCATTGTTGATGTTTATATTTCCTGTCAGATTTGTTTCTCCCTGAACCTCTGTTGGCACATTGATGTTGATATTTAGTTCATCAAGAGTGTAGTCCTCATCATGTTTATCAACATTAGAAGCCGAAAAATACTGATTCTCAATCTTGTCAAAGATGAAAATCATGGATTCATCAGTACTCTCTGTTCTTGTGCCATTGATATTCATATTACCGCTTGAAACGATGGTGCCGTTGGTTGCAACATTACCGTTCACGCAGAAGTTTCCCGCATTTACAGTAATGGCACCCTCGTTACTTGTAGCAGCGAACATCGTATACGGGTATGGTTCTGTACTTTCATCTGCATGAGCTGAAACGATAGGTATTGCACTTACCGCCATCGTTGCACTCAGGGTTCCTGAAAGCAGACGTTTAAAAATAGGCTTCATATATGCCCTCCTAAATAATATTACGCTTGAATCCATACATAAGGACGTATGTAAATCAAGCGTTATGTTTATTATATCAATTTGATAGTATTTTGTCAATAGACAATATGGCTTATATGTTTATGCAATAGTAGCAACAATTTACGCATTTTAATTATTGATTATCTTTCTACACCAGTTTTACAATGTTCTTCTGAATACTTCGATATGTTCACTTGATGCGAATGTATATTTTGTTTAGTTGTGCTATCGACATATTAGTTGTGATTGTTGTAATCATATTCAGGGTGAGGAGAGAGAAATAATAGCAAAAAGACCTGAGTGACTAAGGGGAAGAATTTCCTTTGTTACTGAGGTCTTTTTCATCGAATATGGTTATTGCCTGATTTTACAGCGGGTGTACTTATAAGTGCTTCACGGAAGAAAAGCACAATCCGCCCGGATAGGAGTTTATTGCCTCCTTGATAGACTTTGTAATAGCTGCTCTATTCTCACTTTTCATATAATATCTCCTCGCTTTCAAAGGCTGAAAAACCGTTATTATTTCTGATATCGCCTGTTTAACCTCATTTCATTGTGCATATATACTTACTGTATCCCGTGCTATTATATCGAACTTCACAAGCGAAAAATCCTTATTCTCTATCTCTTTTTCTACAGAGTCGAATATCTCCAGCGAATATTCGGGAGAATAGATACCTTCTGGCTCCCACACAAGTTGAGAGCTGACACCCATGAGTCTCAGGCACATTATCATATCCGCGAGGCTTAGTCTGAGCTCCTCCATTTCTATCGTGCCGCTCTCCTGCTCTATGAGCCTGAGATTGCAGCGCCGCTTGACATATGTTCCGATAAGGCAAAGCTTTTTGAAAAGCTCCTCAACATTATCCCTGTCAGGAGCGCTCATAAGCTGCTTCATAAGCTCGAGGTGTCTTCCTACCTCCGCAGTAAGGCGATCATATATCTGATTCTGCGCCGAAACGCTTGCTTCTTCAGATTTTGCACGAAGCTCTTCTCTCAGCAGTTGGCTTTCCTGCTGAAGTTCAGCTGCAGTTTTGTTCAGCTCATTTATTACAGAATAGATCCTTGAAACGTCCTTATGGTATATAAGATATCCATCATGTATCTTATGCAGGTGAAGCTCATGCCCCGATTCGTCGGATATCATTGAGTTATTTTTCAACTCGTCAAACTCGCCTGACTGAAGCTCTCGCGCATGTCTGGAGCATATCCGGGTAACACCGCGGCTGCTTACTATCCTCATTCCTACTGTAGACTGCTCAAACACCATGCCGTACTGAGTATTTACGGGGACCAATCCCAGAATAATGCAGCTTTCCCACGACATCGCCTCAAGAAAGTAGAGCTTTGCCGTCAGCTCGATGAGCTCTCTCTTGGCAACAAATCCGTTTATAAAATACGGCATAACTATCAAGGGCATTGCGATCCCCACAAGAAGCGGAAGCAGCTTAAGATTCCTATTTGCCTTTATCTGCTTCGTTCTATGGTAAATTATCAGCATTCGGCAAACTATCAGCATAGTCGCCCAAAGAAGTATTACTATTATACCGAAATTTGCATGGAAATACAGATTCTCCTCCTCGCCGGGAAGTACTCTGAAAACAATGTGATGCTTTTCATTTGTCAGCATAAGCACTACAAGAAACAGATCCGGTATCAGCAAAAGATACCACTTTTTCGGAATACTGTATGCCTCGCCCCTTCCCAGACCAAATGCCGCATACATTCCGAAAAGAGTCGTTACGATCAGAGGAAAAACTATAAAATATCCGCTTATGCGCATGATGTGAACGTTTTTATACAATACAGCTTCCTGTATCAGCCTTACAGTCAGCCAGAATATCATAACGCAGCTTTCAAGTCTTAGACATAGCAGCATACTTTTCTGAGTTATGCGGCTTTTCAAGGAATACAGCCAGATCCCCATAAGAAGCATATATACTGCGTATACGATAAACGGTCTTATTCTATCACCCGCAAAAAAACATATGCTGATCTTCCGATAGAGAGAGACTGTACACAGCATCAGGAATGCCGATGCGATCAACAGGAAAGTTTTTCTATTCTCGCGCATATCCTCTCACTCTCTTTTCAACATTATCTATATCATATTATATCACACAAAAATACATTTTGCACTACCCGATTGTGTAGGAAACAGATTTTCTCAAAACTATACTTTTGCATTGCAGCTTTTTTATGATGTTAGCCTCCTCCTTCAGCTCGAGCGTCCCGGCGCTTGTCGAGGCATAGGCGTGACCGGAATCGTGGTCTACGCTGACGTACACATCGCCGCGCTTGCTGAGCGAATCGGCGAACGCACGCTCCTCGATGACCTCGATGCACTTGCCGTGCGGCGTGACGACAGGCTTCGAGCGCTTGCCCGTGACGTTGACGTAGTCGGTGATGTTCACGCTGTCTGCTCTGACTTCGATTTTCATTTTATCACCCCCTCAAACGGGCATAAGAAAACCGCCCTATATGAGCGGTTTGATTCCGAGGAGTTCCTCTGTCTCGTATCTGATTATATCCGATGAAGTTGCTTCTGGATTGTGGCTGATAAATTCTATCAGTTTTTCTGCATATCCCTCGTGATTCTTTGCTGTCATTATTCCTCCGTCAACAAAATCGCTGTATGAATCAGGAACGCTTTTAAGCTTGGATTCCAGCTTTACCAAAATATCATTTTTCATATATATCAACCTTTCTCGACGTGGTAGATGTTGTAGTCACCGATACCTCTGTTTTCAAAGAAATACGTTTTGTTTGAAAACTTCAATCTGCACATTTCCTTGCCTTCATAGTTACTATTCCAATTCCTGCCGATCTCGTCCATAACGTTTGCATATTCTTTTTTCGGAAGATCAACTCTCGGATACCTAAAAGGCACACCGTTTGAATCAAGTTTAACATCGTTTTGGGATTTTGTCAAGTCTGATTTCTTAGGTTTTGCACCGCCATTGCTGTAAAGTTTTTTTGAAGCGCTTACAGAACGTCCGCCCCCGGACATACCGTCGCTGATACTGCCGTTGAACTGTCCCTTGTCGCCGCAGCAGC
>CALEPT010000171.1 GCA_937910385.1 uncultured Ruminococcus sp.
GTTATGGGCAAATCTATGTCCATCTTTGCTTAGGGGTTCTGAATAGTTACGAATTTCACTCTTCAAACAGAAGCTTTCCCCACAAAAACAGGGATTATTCCGCTTATCAAATAGGCAATGCGCCGCAAGCAAAGACAAAATAACGTTTTTTTTAGTTCAAAATGACGAAAATGTATAAAACCCTTGACAAAGAGGAACAATAGTGATAAATTATAATTAGCACTCAAAGAGATAGAGTGCTAAAAGGAGAAAGGTTGTGAGAGCATGGACGACAGAAAGCTGAGAATACTTGCCGCTGTCGTTGACGAATATGTCAGGACCGGCGAGCCGGTCGGCTCCAAAGCTATCTCAAAGCTTGACAACATCAACGTTTCTTCTGCGACTATCCGCAACGATATGGCTGCCCTCGAACAGTTCGGCTATCTTGAACAGCCGCATACCTCTGCCGGAAGAATACCCACTTTTGCAGGTTATAGGCTTTACATCGATGAGCTTATGACCCTCCCGTCGCTGAGCGATGAGGAAAAAAGCCGTCTCGACGAAATGCTCGGCGGCAAGGATACTCCGGAAGAGCTCCTTGTTCAGAATGCCGCAACAGCCCTTACGGAGATAACGCAGTGCGCAGCAGTGGTAACAAATTCCGTCCCGAGATTTTCGGTAATATCAAAGGTCGAGGTCATTCCTACGGGAAAGCGCCTTTACGTCATACTGCTGATAACCTCCAACGGAAGCATCAAAAACAAGGCTTGCAGACTCGAATTCGACCTCAACCACGAACAGCTCGAATTCTTTACACATTATATAGAGGAAAACCTCAACGGCGTTTCTATCGACCAGCTATCAGAGGAAATGCTCAATAATATGGTCGCAGCGGTAAGCGCATATATGATATCTCTTTCACCGCTCGTCAAGGGCATCTGTGAGCTCTCAGAAGACCTCAGAAAACAGGAGCTTACCGTCAGCGGCAGCGAAAAGCTGTTGTCATGCGACGAGCTTGATAAAATGGAGGTCGTCAGGTTCATCGAGCATAAAAACGGACTTTCAGAACTGCTGGAGGAGACCTTCAATGGCATTCAAGTAAAATTCGGCTCGGAAAATGACAGCTTCGCAATAGGCAATTCAAGCCTTATCGTCTCCAAATATCGCAAGGACGGCAAAGAGGCAGGCTCCATCGGTGTAATAGGTCCGATGAGAGTCGATTACAAAAAGATAATCCCTTACGTCGATTACCTGACCCAGAAGATATCATATCTTATGTCGGGCGACGAAGATGACATACTAAGCGGTACGGACGTAAATTCCGGACCGTAGGAAAGGAGAAACAGCAATGGGCGATACAGAAAACATCTTGGAAGCCGGCGAAGAGCTCGACGAGGCTATCGGTGAAGTGCTCAATGATGAGCTTGCTGAAGAAGTAATCGGTGAAGCCTCCGACGAAGAAGATGCCGTGAGCGAATACAACGATACAGCTTCTGAATACGCTGCGCTGGAGGACGCTCTTGCAGATGCAAACGATAAATATTTAAGACTGTTTGCAGAGTATGACAACTACCGCAAGAGGACTGCAAAAGAAAAAACAGAGACATACCAGAATGCCTGCGCAAAATGCATCGAGGAGCTGCTGCCCGTTATCGACAGCTTTGAACGATCACTCGAAGCCGAATGCGGCGACGAGAACTTCAAGAATGGTATGCAGATGATATTTAATCAGCTTACAGGCTTTCTTGCGAAGATGAATGTCAGCGAGATAGAAGCACTCGGGGCGGAATTCGACCCTAACTTCCACAACGCCATTCAGCAGCTCGACGGAACCGACTATGCCTCAAACCACGTTTGTCAGGTGTTCCAGAAGGGCTATATGATAGGCGATAAGCTTATCCGACCCGCAATGGTCGCGGTAGCACTTTAGTCGATTCGGAATCGAACTTAAAAGGCTAAAGACTTATGATCCATGCATTTAATTAGGAGGAATATATTATGGGAAAAATTATTGGTATTGATTTAGGTACAACAAATTCGTGCGTAGCAGTTATGGAGGGCGGTAACGCCGTAGTTATCCCCAACAGCGAAGGCGCAAGAACAACTCCGTCCGTCGTTGCTTTCACAAACAACGGCGAGCGTCTTGTGGGTCAGGTAGCCAAGAGACAGGCTATCACAAACCACGACAGAACAGTTTCATCTATCAAGAGACACATGGGCTCGGATTACAAGGTAACTATCGACAACAAGAAATATACTCCGCAGGAGATATCCGCTATGATACTCCAGAAGCTCAAGGCGGACGCAGAGGCTTACCTCGGCGAAACAGTAACTGAGGCTGTTATCACAGTCCCCGCCTACTTCACCGACTCTCAGAGACAGGCTACCAAGGACGCCGGTCAGATCGCAGGTCTTACCGTCAAGCGTATCATCAACGAGCCTACAGCAGCAGCTCTCTCATACGGTATCGACAAGGAAGAGGAGCAGACCGTCATGGTTTACGACCTCGGCGGCGGTACATTCGATGTTTCTATCATTGAAATGGGCGAGGACGTTCAGCAGGTTCTTGCAACAGCAGGTAACAACCGTCTCGGCGGCGACGACTTCGACCAGCGCATAATCAACTGGATAGTTGAGGAATTCAAGAAAACTGAGGGTATCGACCTCTCCGCAGATAAAATGGCTGCCCAGAGACTCAAGGACGCAGCAGAGAAGTCCAAGATAGAGCTCTCGTCCACAACAACATCTAATATCAACATTCCTTTCATCACTGTTGACGCTTCGGGAACTCCCAAGCATCTCGATCTCACTCTCACACAGGCTAAGTTCAACGAGCTCACAGCAGACCTCGTAGAGTCTACTATGGGACCCGTTCGTCAGGCTCTCAACGACAGCGGACTCCAGATCTCCGAGATCAACAAGGTCCTCATGGTCGGCGGTTCTTCGAGAATACCTGCCGTTCAGGAGGCTGTTAAGAAGCTCATAGGCAAGGATCCCTTCAAAGGCATCAACCCCGATGAGTGTGTAGCTCTCGGAGCTGCATATCAGGGCGGCGTTCTCGGCGGAGACGTCAAGAACGGACTCCTCCTTCTCGATGTAACTCCTCTTTCGCTCGGTATTGAAACTGCCGGCGGTATCTGCACAAGAATGATCGAGAGAAACACAACTATCCCGACAAAGAAGTCTCAGGTGTTCTCGACTTATGCTGATAATCAGCCTGCCGTTGACATCAACGTGCTTCAGGGTGAACGTGAGTTCGCAAGAGACAACAAGCAGCTCGGTACATTCCGTCTCGACGGTATTGCTCCCGCTCCGAGAGGTATCCCCCAGATCGAGGTTACCTTCGATATCGACCAGAACGGTATCGTTCATGTATCGGCTAAGGATCTCGGTACAGGCAAGGAGCAGAATATCTCTATCACAGCTTCTACAAATATGTCAAAGGAAGACATCGACAAGGCTGTCAAGGAAGCAGAGCAGTATGCTGCCGAGGATAAGAAGCGCCGCGAAGAGGTAGATAACAAGAACGAGGCTGAGAACCTTGTATTCCAGTGCGAGAAGGCTCTGACAGACTTCGGCGACAAGGTATCTGCTGATGAAAAGGCTGATATCGAGGCTAAGTGTACATCCCTTAAATCTGCTATTGCGACAGAAAATCATGACGAGATAAAGACCCTCAAGGACGAGCTCCAGAAGGCTTTCTATGACCTTTCCGCTAAGATATATCAGCAGGCAAATCCTAACGGAGGCGCAGGCGGTATCGACCCGTCGCAGTTCGCAAACATGGGCGGAGCTGCCGATAACGGTGCTTCCGACGACGGCGTAGTTGATGCGGACTTCACAGAGGTCTGATAAATAACAATAAAACAGCATATTTTAGGGCGAAATTCGTTTCGCCCTAATAGTGCATATATGGGAAATGTTTGCTGTGCGGAAATAAAGCTCATTTTCGGCAAATTTTTAACGCGACTCTCGGTCGGACCGGTACATCTCGCCGAGGTGGCTCCCCACGGGGTGGGAAGATGTCGCGCAGCGACAGAAGGGCGTGCCGGTTAGGGACGGGGCGGATAACCCCGTGCAGGACGTGGTACAGAGTCCCACATCAAATTTTGATTGGAGAAATTTATGGCTGACGAAAAAAGAGATTACTACGAGGTCCTTGGTATTGAAAAGGGAGCGTCGGAGGAGGAAATAAAAAAGGCATACCGCAAAAAGGCGAGGGAATGTCACCCCGACCTGCACCCCGATGACCCTTCATATGTCGAGAAGTTTCAAGAGGTAAATGAGGCTAACGAGATCCTTTCCGACCCTGAAAAGCGCGCCCGCTACGACCAATTTGGTCATGCAGGCATCGATCCGAACTCCGGTATGGGCGGAATGGACGGATTCGGCGGATTTACCGATATGGGCGATATCCTTGAGAATATATTCGGAGGATTCGGCTTCGGCGGCAGTGCAAAGCGCTCGTCCAATGCTCCTAAGAGAGGTACCGATATACAGGAGTCGCTTGTGATAAGCTTTATGGAATCCTGTAACGGCGTCAAAAAGGATATCAAGATAAACAGACTCAGCGTATGTGATTCATGTAAGGGCAGCGGAGCCAGCGCCGGTACTTCTGCTGAAATATGCCCCGATTGTCAGGGAAGAGGATCGGTCAAGACTACCCAGAGGACTCCTTTCGGAGCTATCTCCTCGACCAAAGCTTGTCCGCACTGCAACGGCAAGGGCAAGATAATCACCAATCCATGCGCTAAGTGCCGCGGAGTGGGCAGAGTAAGAGTGCAGAAAACTGTTAGTGTGGATATCCCCGCAGGTATCGACGACGGACAGACTATCCGTCTCGGAGGACAGGGCGACTGCGGCGTAAATAACGGTCCTAACGGCGATCTGCTCATCGTTATCAGCGTAAAATCCCATCCGTTATTCAAAAGAGAGGGATTTGACATACACTGCGATATACCTGTTACTTATATGGAAGCAGTTCTCGGCGCTGAGATAACTGTTCCCACGATTGACGGCGATGTGAAATACAATATCAGTGAGGGTACTGAAACAGGAACTGTATTCCGCCTTAAGGGCAAGGGTGTAAAGAAGCTCCACCGCACCGAAAGAGGAAATCAATATGTCAAGGTCTATGTAGAGGTGCCTAAAAATCTGAACAAAAGGCAGAAGGATCTGCTCAGACAGTTTGAATCATCGCTCAGTGAGAAGAACTACGCAAAGCGTCAGAGCTTCTTTGAAAAGCTGAAGAAAAAGCTGGATTTCTGAATTAAGCTTATAAAAAAGAAGGACATTTTCGTCCTTTCGACTGCAATAGTATAAAAACCTCCTTTCGGGCAAATAATAGCTCAAAAGGAGGTTTTATTAATGGTTGAAAAAGATACGATAAAGCTGCTGAGGGAATGCGATGCAGGCATAAAAATGGGAGTTTCGGCAATAAATGACGTCATGGGATACGTAAGGAACGACCAGCTCAGAAGCTCCCTCAATAAAAGCATGGGGGAAAACAGACAGATAGCTCACGACCTTCAGAAGGTGCTCGCCGACTACAACGACAAGGGCAAAGAGCCTAACCCAATGGCAAAGGAAATGTCGCATATCAAGACAAATATGCGCCTTAAAATGCACCGCGCCGACAGCACCATCGCCGATCTTATCACTGATGGCTGCAATATGGGTATAAAGTCGATAAACCGGTACATGAATCAGTACAAGGCTGCCGATGAAAGATCAAAAGACCTCGCCCAAAGACTTGTAGGCACCGAAGAGCGGCTTGCATTCGAGATAAGACAGTTTCTATAGAGCAAAACAGCTCCGCCGGGATCTTTCCGGAGGAGCTGTTCTTTGTACTCAATACTGATTTTTAGGACTTGCGGCATATCCCCACTGATTCTGACCAACGCTGGGTTTACAGAACCATACTATGAGAATTATCGAACCAACAATAGGAATGAGATTCAGGAGCACCCATGTTCCGCTCTTTCCTATATCATGAAGCCTTCTGATTCCAATAGCAAGAGAAGGTATCATGAAGGCAAGCTCAAGAAGCTTTGAAAAAATTTCTATATCAGTGCCTGTTGTCAGCGAAAGCATACCCTCTATCATACCTACACAAAAACCTACTATAAAAATAAAAAGTGTAGCAAACCAGTACTCCGAACGAGTGGAGCGTCCGTTGAAGTTAACATAATTCTGAAAATAGAGCTTGATCGCTTCACCAAAGTCTACATACTTAGGACTTCCGCTGCCCGTATTGTAGCCTGTATATCCCGCATTGTAGCCGACTCCGCCGCCGTAACCATAGTTCTGCTGACCATATCCATTCTGAGTGTAGCCGCCCTGAGAACCATAGTTCTGCTGACCATATCCGTTCTGACTGTAGCCGCCCTGATCAATACCATTCTGAGCATTATTATTGTAGCTCTGGACCGGCGGAGCACTGATATCGGACATACCCTGATTCTGAGCATTCAGATCTGATGAAACATCAGGATCTGTAAGTGCAGCCCCACAATTTTCGCAGAATTTAGTTCCAAACGGAACATCGTAATTACAGAATTTGCATTTCATAGTAAAACCCCCTGTTAATATTTATTTATATTTTACCGGTTTGCTTTATAGCCCGGTTAAAAACTATTTTTTGGAGCTGCCGGATATCCCCACTGATTCGGTCCGACGCTTGGTTTGCAGAACCATACTATGAGAATTATCGGACCCGCATAAGGGATAAGAGAAAACAAATAATATGTTCCCTCTTTGCCAATATCGTGAAGCCGCCTTACTCCGCACGAGATAGTCGGACATATGAGAGCACCCCAGACGAGCATAGCTATTACCCAAGATGTAAATATAAGCTGAATAGATGTAGTGACCGCACATACTGCTACGAATATTACCAATACGAATCCGATTATTGCATTGAAAAGATATGCAAACCAATACTCGGAACGTGTTGATCTGCCATTAAAATTTGCATAATTTTTGAAGAATAGCTTTAACGCTTCTATAAAATCGACATACCTCGGGCTTCCCTCTCCTTGATTATATACCGGAGGATAATAGCCATACTGATTATTATAGCCCTGATACTGATCATAACCGTATTGGTTATTGTAGTTCTGATTGCTGCCATAGCCGTATTGATTATTATAACCCTGATTACGATCATAGCCGTACTGGTTATTGTAGCCCTGATTGCCGCCATTGCCGTACTGGTTATTGTAGTCCTGATTGCCGTACTGGTTATTATATCCCTGATACTGACTTCCGCCATAGCTCTGCTGATTATGATCGTTCGTTGAGTAATCGTCCATATCCTCAACATTCACTGCTGAACCGCAGTTTTCACAGAACTTAGCTCCGTAAGCTATACTGTAACCGCAGTATTTGCATTTCATTTTCAGTCCTCCTCATGAAAGCTCTCCTTATCTGAGCGATATCGCTAAAACCATTATAGCAAAGCAGTGTATATTTGTCAAGAAGATGATATAAATACCTTTGAATATAAAAAATTCAAATTCCCTCTTGACAAAACTTCGGCAATATAGTATAATGTGTAAAGTGATTTTGGATTACACCCTGAACAGGAGCGCTCTATTATGGCAAAGGAACTTAAATTCGTCATGCTTCTCGACTGCTACGGCGACCTTTTGACGGAGCACCAGCGCAGCGTCATGGAGCTTTATTACTGCGAGGATCTTTCCTTGGCGGAAATAGGCGAGCCTATGGGCATAACACGTCAGGCTGTGCGCAGCCTGATAAAGCGCACTGAGGGCATACTTGAAAACTACGAGGAAAAGCTCGGGTTCGCACAGCGCCTCGGTCAGATGAAAGAATGCTTCGGGAGAATAGCACAGGCGGCAGAGAATATCTGTGATATCACTCTGAGAAAAAGCATAAATACAGAGGTGAAAAGGGGGCTGGAGCTCCTTTGATAACTGTAAATCGAGATTTTTGTGATACAACTTTAGGGGGTCTACACATGAGTAAGATCCTACAAAACAATACAAATCCCCAAAAAAAGGAGGAGACTGCATGGCATTTGAGGGACTTTCCGAAAAACTGAATAACGTCTTCAAGAAACTCAAATCGCGCGGAAAGCTGACGGAGAACGACGTCAAGGAGGCTATGCGCGAGGTAAGACTGGCGCTCCTCGAGGCGGATGTAAGCTACAAGGTAGTAAAGGACTTCGTCAAGAGCGTTACCGACCGCGCAGTCGGCGAGGAGGTGCTTTCGAGTCTCACGCCCGCACAACAGGTCATCAAGATAGTAAATGAGGAGCTATGCTCCCTAATGGGCAACAGCAATGCCCGTATAAATATGGCTTCAAAGCCGCCGACCGTCATTATGATGTGCGGCTTGCAGGGCTCAGGTAAGACCACCCATGCAGCAAAGCTGGCAAAGTTCCTTAAAAAAGATGGACATCGTCCCCTCCTCGCAGCCTGCGATATCTACCGCCCTGCCGCTATAAATCAGCTTCAGGTAGTCGGTCAGAAGGCTGACGTGAAGGTATTTGAAATGGGACAGATAAGCCCCGTCACTATTGCGGGCGAGGCACTTAAATACGCCAAAGACTACGGTCACGATATTCTCATAATCGACACTGCGGGACGACTCCACATTGATGAGGAACTCATGCAGGAGCTCAAGGACATCAAGGAGCTCACTCACCCCGATGAGATAATGCTCGTGGTAGATGCAATGACGGGTCAGGACGCTGTAAACGTTGCCAAAGCATTTGATGAAGCTGTCGGTATCACGAGCGTGCTCATGTCAAAGCTCGATTCCGATACAAGAGGCGGAGCGGCGCTGTCGGTACTCTCCGTAACAGGTAAGCCGATAAAGTACGTCGGAATGGGCGAAAAGCTCGACGACTTCGAGCAGTTCCACCCGGAACGTATGGCTTCGAGAATACTCGGCATGGGCGACGTTCTCACGCTCATTGAAAAGGCTGAAAATGTCATGTCCCAAAAGGACGCAGAAAAGCTCACTAAAAAGTTCAAGGAGAACAAGTTCGATATGGACGACCTCCTCGACCAGATGAGGCAGATAAAGAAAATGGGCTCAATGAAGTCCATTATCGGAATGCTTCCCGGAGTCGGGGATAAGATCAAGGACGCTGATATCGACGAAAGCCAGCTCACGAGAGTAGAGGCTATGATAACCTCGATGACTCGCGCAGAACGCGCAAAGCCGTCAATAATAAATCCCTCGCGCAAAAAGCGTATCGCAAAAGGTTCGGGCACAAAGGTCGAAGATGTGAACCGCCTGCTGAAGCAGTTTGAACAGATGCAGAAAATGATGAAGCAGTTCACAGGCAAGAACAACAAGATGTCTCTGCGAAAAGCGCGCAAGCAGCTCGCGGGTATGAACTTCGACAAGTATACGGGCAAAAGCAGCGGAAATCTGCCTAAGATATAATGGAAAGACTGCTCATTTTGTTCGGAGGAGTATTTTCGATCTGCGGGGCAGTTTTCGATTGGGATTTTTTCTTCAGAAATTACCGTGCGCTGCCCGTCGTTAAGCTGTTCGGGCGTGAAGGTGCAAGAAAATTCTATATTGGTCTCGGCGCTATACTTATCGCCGCAGCAATTTTTATTTAAGCTTTCAATGCGACGTCTCCCGCCGCATGGAAATAGATACTTTTATCACGGAGGTGAATTCAAATGGCAGTAAAGATCAGACTGAGAAGAATGGGTGCTAAGAAGGCTCCTTTCTATCGTGTAGTTGTTGCTGATTCCAGATACCCCAGAGACGGTCGTTTCGTTGAGGAGATCGGTTACTATGATCCCACTAAGGAACCCTCTGTTGTCAAGATCGACGCAGACAAGGCTAAGGACTGGATCGCAAAGGGCGCACAGCCTACAGACACTGTAAAGACTATCCTTAAAAAAGAGGGTATTCTTTGATCCATGCTGCGGAGGAGGGGAAACTAATCGTTTCGCCCTCTGTTCCGAAAGCATTTTTGGGAGGTAAATAATGAAAGATCTGCTTTATGCTATTGCAGCAGGACTGGTTGAGGATAAATCCGCTATAAATATTACCGAGGACGAGCCCGACGAGGAAGGCGTTATCGTATTCCACCTTAACGTTGCTCCCGATGACATGGGAAGAGTTATTGGTAAGCAGGGCAGGATAGCCAAGGCGCTTCGTACTATCATGCGTGCAGGCGCAGCAAAAAAAGACCTCAAGGTCTCTGTTACTATCGAATAAAGATCATGACTGCCGTAAGGCAGTCATTTTTATTTTATCTTTTCCCGAGCTGCCAGAAGGCAACTGCACTCGCCGCCGCAACGTTCAGCGAGTCCACTCCATGTGCCATAGGTATTTTTATCGTATAGCCGCAAGCTGAGATAGTGGAGTCCTTCAGTCCCTCGCCTTCTGTTCCCAGGACGACAGCAAGCTTCTTTTCCGAGATCAGCCTCTGGTCGTCAATACTCACCGTATCACGCCGCAAAGCCATTGCCGCAGCCGCAAAGCCTATTTTCCTGAGCTCTGCTATATAATTGGAAGAGCTGCTGCCGATATATGTCCATGGTATCTGAAATACCGTTCCCATGCTGACCCTGACGGAGCGGCGATAGAGCGGATCACTGCAGCCCGAGGTAAGCACGACCGCATCAAATCCCAGCGCCGCCGCCGAACGGAAGATCGCTCCGACATTAGTCTGGTTCATAATGTCCTCAAGAACGGCAATACGCTCCGCCTTTTGCAGTATTTCCGCAGGTTCTGAAAGCGTTTTTCTTCTCATTGCACACAGAGCTCCCTGAGTCAGCTTAAAGCCCGTAAGCTTGGTCAGCTCTTCTGACGGAGCTGTGTATACGGGGATTTTGCCGCAGCGCTCGATGATATCGCTTGCCTGTCCGTTTATGTACTTTCTTTCGACAAGCATCGAAATAGGACTGTATCCCGCGTCAAGCGCCCTGCGTATGACCTTCGGGCTCTCGGCAATGAAGATCCCGGGCTCAGGCTCGTAATATCTCAGAAGCTGTACCTCTGCCGTACACCTATATGGCTTAAGCTCGGGTGCTGAGATGTTGCTTATCTCTATTATGTTTTCCATATTTGATCCTTTCTTGCAGGGGCGACCCCCGCGGTCGTCAGGCGGTATAATTCAACAGGCAACAGCAATGGCTGACCCTACAAAAAGCGGCTCTCCGCTTTCACAGAGAACCGCATATGTACCGTTGGAGTATAATTATTCCTTGTTCTGCTCCTTGAGGAGATCTCTGATCTCTGTGAGGAGAACTTCTTCCTTCGGAGGCTCAGCAGGCTTTTCTTCTTCCTTCTTCTTGCCGATCGACATTGCCTTATTGACTGCCTTGATGAGGCAGAAAAGGATTATCGCGATGATAAGGAAGTTAAGTACAGCCGAAAGGAAAGCGCCATAGCTGAAATCAACGCCGTTGATGGTGAACTTTCCGCCGACGAGCTGCATTACACCGTTCTCGTCCTTTTCCGCACCGCCTGTTATAACAGCGATGAGAGGATTGATGAAATTATCGGTGAGTGCGCTTACGATGTTGCCGAATGCAGCACCGATGATAACACCGATAGCCATATCCATTACATTTCCTTTAAGTGCGAATTCCTTAAATTCCTGAAAAAACTTCTTCATTTTTTACTTCTCCTTTTTAGTTGATTAAATATCAGAACTTGTATTGGTACAGGTTCTTAAATTTCCGGCAAGCCGGGAATTTCCGGGGTATCATTCTTGACCGTCTTCTTCGCCTGCATATATTCGGGAAGTTCTATTGCATCGATTTCGTCATTATAAGTCTTCTTTTTCTTCGGGATAGACTCAACTGCATGGTCTGCCTGAGCCATAAGAGCCTCTTTATGCTCGGGAATATACGCCTGCAGCTCTTCTGCATTAGCCTCCTGAGCCTTACCCATGATCGACCATGTTTTACCGCGCTCATAGGTCTTAAGTTCATCTGCGTTGACGTCCTTTGTAATACCCATGATATCCTGCGTTTTTTCATTGGACTTAGCCTGAAGGTCCTCAGCATTCACCTCGCCGGTATTTTTCATATAAAGCTTGTTGAACTTGGCGTCTGTTCGCGGAGCAAGACCTGCTGCGTCTACCAGAGGCGTATCGTTCATATATGAATTTTTCTTGCGTTCAAACTTCTTCAAGCGGTTCATATCGAGATCTGCTGCTGAAAGATCTCCCATATCGCTGCTTCTCTTACCGAAGAAATCATCCGGAGCCTCTGCGTGCTCGGTAGCCTTTCCGCCGTCAAAAAACTCCCAGAAGTTATCGGGAACCTTGACCTTGTTCTTATCCTCAGCCGGCTGCTGTGGAGCTGCACCCATAGGAGACATACCGCCCATCTGCCCCGGAACACCAGCCTGCTGCATCGGATGTGCCTGACCATATACAGGCATACCATTCTGGTCGTAGCCGATCACCTGCGGCTGAGCGTACATCATTGGCTGCGCCTGTCCGTAGACAGGCATACCGCTCTGATCGTAGCCGATTATCTGAGGCTGAGCGTACATCATTGGCTGCGCCTGTCCGTAGATAGGCATACCGCTTTGGTCGTAGCCGATTATCTGAGGCTGAGGCATTCCTCCCATAGGAGACATACCGCCCATTTGCTGGGGCATACCGTTCATCTGAGGCATTCCGCCCATCTGCTGAGGCATTCCGTTCATCTGAGGCATACCGCCCATCTGCGGAATACCTGCCGGCGATTGCTGCATATGAGCACCGTATATATTTGGCTGCTGTGGATTAACTGTCTGTTCCGGCAGAGTGACTCTGCCCGTATCGAGCTTAGGAATAAACGGTTCGTCAATATTGCTGAAGTCGAATTCCTCATCGGTATCATTCAGTTCATCAGCCGTATATAGATCAGAAGACGATGCTACGGGTGCATTGTCGCTTATTTTAAAAGTTCCGCCGCTAAGCTTAAAGCCTGCTGACTGCGGTTCCTCTTCCGAGTGGTAGCCGCCCATATCTACCTGTTCGATATTTATCTCCTGCGGATTCTCGAGGTTGCTGCCGCATTTAACGCAAAACTTGAACTTGGGCTGATTTTCGGTTCCGCACTGTGGACATATCATAGAAAATCACTCCTTATGTGAAAAAAACACCTGCTGCAGTGCCATGAGAGGAAATGAGCAGCAGTTCACAAACGATACCGGCACATAAGCTTTTCAAAGCAAATCGGCTCGTCAGTATTTTCACACATATATATTATATCATTATAATCTTCCCTTTTCAAGCGTTTTCCGAAAGATTGTGCAATACAGTGCTAAAACAGGTTCAGTTTTTGTGTATTTTCACGTCAGTAACGATTCTTAGCCCGTGAATTTGTAGAAATGCACAAAACGCCGGTGAGCCTCTCCGCGCAAAAAGATAAAAATCTGCAAATATCACTCCGCGCAGGTTGATTTTTTTGTGATAATGTGTTATAATACTTTGTAAACGCTGTAAAGAATCAGATCAAGCTTAGATATAGATAGAGAACAAAAGTATCAACGGACCGTAATTTTTTCGCATGCGGTCCACCGCCGTACAGTCCTTTCAAATGCCGCAAAGGACAGTTTTTGGGCGTGATGCGGCAGAATGGAGTAAAAAATGTCTGGTAATAAAATAAGCAAAGCTAAAAGCATCCGCAGAGCAAGGATATTTACCGAGCTTGTGATCAGCGCTGCTATAGTAGGTTCATGTGCATACATTGTAAAAGGCGCTTTCGACCGTGCGACCGTAGTCAGCACTTCGCCGTATTTTGATAATACCGATATAATCGATGAACCCCCGGTAGAGGAACCGACAGATCCCAACCAGACAATATATGAGAATTCATCTGTTTCTACCAAGGACAAATTCTCAGGAACGCTTATCCTCGTAAATGCGGATAATCAATACTTCTCTACGGGTCAGGAAGATCTTGTCAGTGTCATAGAAAAGAACGAAGAGACCGGCAGGACAAGCTTCGGGGCTTATGATTACAGCACCCAGCTGCTCGAGATCGTCTATGAGCCTATGGCACAGATGATAGACGACTTCTATGCCGCCACCTACCTTGATGATATAATTATATACGGAGCCTACAGAACATATGAGGTACAGGAGCAGCTTTATAACGATGATCTTGCAGCTACAGGTCAGTCGGAATCTACCAGAGTCGCCAAACCGGGCTATAGCGAGCACGAATCAGGCTATGCATTCGACCTTTCCAAGCTGCCTGATTATGATTATGACGGTACAGGCGAATATTCATGGTTTACGGATAATTGTTATAAATACGGCTTTATACTCAGATATCCCGAGGGAAAAGAAACCATAACCTCAATACAGTACGAGCCGTGGCATTTCAGATATGTAGGACTTCCCCACGCTTATTATATCTCAACAAACGGACTTTGCTTTGAAGAATACATCAATCTTGTAAGACAGCACCCATATGACGGCGAGCATCTTGAATTTACTGATGAAAGCGGTAAAAGCTACGAGGTTTATTTTGTGGCTTCCGATGACGGCAGTGAAACAACAAGTGTACCCGTTCCCGCAGGCATAAAGTACGAAATATCAGGAAATAACGTTGATGGTTTCATCGTTACCGTATACAATGATGAGCCTGCTGTCTCCGAGCCCGTGACCGAAGCTGCCTCCGGAGAAGATACCGCTGATACCACCGATGAAGAAGATATCTCCTCCGACGAAGCTTATACAGAAGAATACTGAACATATTGAACAGTCAAATGCAGGGGCTCTGACCCTGCATTATTTTTGCCCTTATGGATCCGTTTTGCCGCTCGATCTTTACACTTTGCGACCGTATCAGTCCCAAATATATATATATACTTGTAACTATTCAGAACCCCGCAACTGCTGGGTCTAAATTTCGTATACTTGCACA
>CALEPT010000172.1 GCA_937910385.1 uncultured Ruminococcus sp.
AGCGAGACATATGCGCTATACATAAACGGAAGCAAAACGCAGGATATCACGTTGATACTTGAACAGCCGAAGCATAACGTCTATCTCATAGTCACGGACGAGGAGGGCAGCGAACTTTCGGACGTAAACGTAATATGCAGTTATACAAGCAAGAGCACGATTAACACATTAAAGCGCGATATATCCGCAATTATTCAGAAATATACTAACCAAAAAAGCTATGAGCTTCCCGACGGCGAGCATTATTTCACGCTTTCTAAGGCAGGTTATGAAACTGTTCAGCGTAGCGTTACTGTTGACGGCGCGGACCAGACGGTAACAGTTGTGATGAAAAAAGATGATACAACCACCACGACCACGACCGACACAGAAACGACTACAACCACCACCATAGCTGCGGTTACAGGCATAGTTGGAAAGGTAAAGCAGGTTAGCCTTGGTGCTTCTCATAGTGCAGCTATAACAGAAGACGGAAGTCTCTATATGTGGGGATTTAACTATACAGGGCAATTTGGAAATGAAACTACCAAAAGTAGTTCAATCCCGATAAAAGTAATGGATAATGTTGCTTATGTTAGCCTCGGGGGTGCTACTTCTGCTGCAATAACAGAAGCTGGAATTCTCTATACATGGGGGTTAAATTCTTATGGAAACCTTGGTATGGGAAAAAATGGCTTATCTATGGGGAATAGTTCTGTTCCAATAAAGATACTGGATAATGTTGTTTCTGTTAGAATTTGCAACGATCATTCTGCTGCGATAACTGAAGACGGAAGTCTTTATATATGGGGATATAATAAATATGGTCAGCTTGGAAACGGAACAACTGAGGATAGCTATGTTCCGGTAAAAATAATGGATAATGTTGCTGATGTTAGCCTTGCAGTTTATAATAGTGCCGCAATAACCGAAGACGGAAGCCTATATATGTGGGGATTGAATGATGAAGGTCAACTTGGAAACGGAACAACTGAGGATAGCTATGTTCCTGTAAAGATAATGGATAATGTTGTTTCTGTTAGCCTTGGGTCTTACCAAAGCGCCGCAATAACAGAGGACGGTAGTCTCTATATGTGGGGGATTAATGGCAGGGGTCAACTTGGAAATGGAACAACTGATAGTAGCTCTGTTCCTGTGAAGATAATGGATAATGTTGTTTCTGTTAGCCTTGGGTTTTACCATAGCGCCGCAATAACAGAGGACGGCAGCCTTTATACTTGGGGATATAACGAATATGGTAAGCTTGGAAACGGAACAACTGAGAATAGCTATGTTCCGATAAAAATAAACCAAACCGAAGAACCCGAAACGCTGCTTTCAAGTCCGCCCGCGCTTACTCTGCCCGAAGCAGAGATACTAAGCGCAGAGCCCGAAAGCGGAAGCTTCACGGGGCTGTGGGAAAACACGCTTTACAACATCTACGCTATGAACTCCCGCGACGCGCAGCAGCCCCTCGCGCCCGATAATCTGCTCTATATCGCGCAGGCTACCTCCGACGAGAACGGCACGATAGACGCGCAGTACATAACCGAGAAGTTCCCCGACGCGGACATTTTCGCAGTATGCGCGCTCGGCGACAAGGATTCCGACGACATAAGCGACGTTGAGGTCATAACTATCACCGATACAGGAACTATCCCGACTAATGACGGTACATTGTATGTTTCGAGCGACCCGTCCGTTGCGACTATCGACAGCGACGGAACTGTCACGGCAGTCTCGACGGGATATGCCGCAGTCGTAGCGATCACCGAAAGCAGTACCGAGGTCGTGTATGTTATAAACGTGACCGGGGAGGGGGAGAGCCTCATCGGCGACGTTGACCTCAATGAAGTGGTGGACGGACGCGACGCTTCTATGGTGCTCACGCATTACGCACTGATATCAACGAGCCAAGCGGGTATCATCACGGACGAACAGGCGCTCATCAATGCCGACTGGGATCAGAATGATGTCATCGACGCACGCGATGCCTCTGCAATACTGACATATTATGCACAGCAGTCGGTAAGCAAGTAAAAAGAAAATTATTTCAGAGATCAGTCAGCTTCTCTTAACGAAAAAATAAAATTACCGAGCCTGAAATTCTGGGCTCGGTAATTTTATGCCATGATTTTTCCAAAGGGTACTTCCTTTAGTCAGCCTTTTTATCATCAAGAGGTTTTAACGGAAATAATTTTCATGGAATCAATGCGGAAGGTGCCGTCCTCTCGCTCAACAAGTCCGAATTCGACCGTTTTTGCCGTACTTTTTTCCATCCATGACGGGAGCTCGTCGATATAATCTACGGTAAGTGTATACTCGCTTCCGCTCTTGACTATGCTCTTTATTTCGGGGGAGTATGTAAAGATTATCGGGCGGAGCTTAACGTTGTATGCTCCTTCGGAGTAATAGAATCTGGATTCCACGGGACCTACGGTACAGTGCTCGAAAGCAGGGAGATTTTCGCCAAAGAGCTCTACGGCATACTTTTCAACGTCTACATCAGGTATAGATACTGTATCGCCGAGAGCACTTTCATACTTAGAAGCCTTGCTGTCGTCCATGATTATCGACCATAGAGTTGCGGTGATCACCTGTTCAGAGGTCAGCTCAGATGGTGAATTGAACGATTCAATATCCATGATAACAGGAGGGTATATTATCTCTGTAAAGCCGTCCTTCTTGACTTCGCCGGAGGTAAAGCTTTTAACGAGTCCTGCGCCCTTGGCGATGACCGTGATGACACCGATAACAGCGAATACCGAGAAGATAACTCCGAGGATAGTATAAAGAGTTTTCTTGAATCTGCCTTTTTCGGGAACGGCTTCATCATCTTCTGCCTTTTCGCTTCGTTCGCTGATGATCTCGTCAGGATCCTCATCAAGGATATTCTCAAGCGCTGCCGTGATCTTACCCTTTTTCTTGGGCTTAGGGTCATTATCTGCGGGAACGTCGTCAACGGTGTTTTCCTGTGTTGAGCTGATTTCCTCTGATTCATCAGAAGATCCGGCTTCATCATCAGAGAGCTTTTCAATGTCAGCGATAGCTGATTCGGTCTCCTCGCGCATATTATCGAGCATATTGTCAACAGGATCGCTGTTTTCCTGATCTGCGATTTCTTGGAGGAGCGGCTCTTGTTCGGTTTCAGCAGAAGCCTCTTCCGGATCGTCTGCGGACAGTGCTTCGGGAATATCAGTATCTTTTTCGGTGATATTCTCCTGTTCGGCAGCCTCGACTTCACTGTTTATTGCAGCGATAGCAGCGTCAAGCAATTCTGTAGCAGAGGCGTTTTCTGCGGCTTCGGCAAAGCTTTCGGCGAGCTCCTGTGCAGCTTCGTCTGATAATATTTCCTCCGCGGGAGCTTCGTCATCGGGAGCTTCCACGCTTGATTCTTCCTCATGATCAGCATCGTCATCTTCTTCAGTTTTACTATCGGTAAGAATACTCTTTATTTTTGAGAAAAATCCCTTTTTAGCACCATCGCCGGCTGATAGAGAGGGAGCATCTTGCTCTTCATCAGTCTCAACAGCAGCTTCATTCGCTTCTGTAAGCTCGTTAACAGAAAAGTTCTTTTCTGATCCTTCCGAAGTGATGACAGCTTCTTCAGCAATTTCTTCATTTGCCTGAAGATTTTCTGCTTCTTTTTCAGCAGCTTCTGCCTTTTCGCGTGCGATCCTGTCCTTTTCGAGTTCGCGGCGGCGTATCTCCTCATAATCGGGGAGCTGGCCTGTGATAACTATTTTTTTCTTTTTCGGGGCAGTTTTTTCGGGCTGAGGCTCGGGGACAGGTTCTTTTGCCGCTTTTTCTGCCTTTTCTTCCATTTGGGCTATTTCTGACGCGCTGAAAACCTTTGTCATTTCTGCGGAAGCTTCTGTGTGCATTACCGAGGTCACGATCACAGGGATGTCTTCTTCATCGGAACTCTCGTCTTCGATCGGTGGGAGCGGCTTCGCCTCCTCCGCAATGGAAACCGTTTCATCTGTCGTCTCTGTTGATCGAATATCTGCGCCTATCATATCATCAGTTTGTTCTGTATCTTTAGTTTCGGTGAGAGCGCTCAGAAGATCGTCTACTGACATTTCATCATAGATACTTTTCTTATGTATTTCAGCGCTGTCGGCTTGCTTTGCAGCTTTCTGCGCTGTTTCGCTGCTGCCTTTCAGATTGTTGAGCATATCGTTAAGATCTTTTCTAATAGCCATTACGACCTCCGGATCAAAAGTAATATTTTCTGTCAGTCAGTATTATGACTGGTATTTATCGCTGGATCTTATCTTATCTGTCCGTTACCGTTAATAAGGTACTTTACTGTAGTGAGTTCTGTAAGCCCCATCGGACCTCTTGCGTGAAGCTTTTGCGTAGAGATCCCTATTTCGGCGCCAAAGCCGAATTCTCCGCCGTCGGTAAAGCGCGTAGAGGCGTTTACGTAAACGGCAGCCGCGTCTACTTCCTTCTGGAATTTAGCCGCGCTGTCAATAGACTTGGTAACTATGCACTCGGAGTGACCCGTACTGAATTTCCGGATATGAGCGATAGCATCTTCGATGCTGTCAACGACCTTTACCGCGATGATATAGTCGTTGAACTCTGTCGCGTACTCATCATCTGTAGCCTTTTCGACTGTATCGCCGAGAATGGCGATAGTTCTGTCACAGCCGTATATCTTGACATTATGTGTCTTGAAGCGCTTCGCGATGACAGGGAGGAACTCCTGTGCGATATCCTTGTGAACGAGCAGACTTTCGATAGCATTGCACACCGACGGGCGCTGAGTTTTTGCGTTATCGGTGATATCGGCAGCCATTTCGATATCTGCGCTGTCGTCAACATAAACGTGGCAGTTTCCCGCACCTGTCTCAATGACCGGGACTGTTGCAGTGTTTACGACCGCCTGTATGAGTCTTGCACTGCCCCTCGGAATGAGGAGATCGATGTAGCCGTTGAGCTTCATGAGCTCGTTGGTCGTCTCGCGCGAGGTCGATTCTACCACCTGAATGATATCGGCGGGAAGTCCCTCCGATTCAAGTGCCGCTCGCATGATGTTTCCGAGACAGATATTGGAGTTTATAGCCTCCTTGCCGCCCTTGAGGATAACTGCGTTTCCGGCTTTGAGGCAAAGTGCGGCTGCGTCAACGGTAACATTGGGGCGTGATTCAAAGATTATGCCTATGACTCCGAGCGGAGCGCGGGTTTTTAGTATCTGAAGACCATTGGGACGGGTGAAACCGTCGATGACCTGACCGATAGGGTCGCCCAGAGCGATTATTTCGTCAACTCCCTTAGCCATGCCTTCGATACGTTTTTCATCAAGCTTAAGGCGATCCTGCATAGCCTCTGACATACCGTTTTCTTTAGCGGCGGCGAGATCCTTTGCGTTCTCGGAGATTATAAGCTCCTTATTTGCGAGCAGTGCCTTTGAAATTGCTGCAAGCGCGCTGTTCTTCTGCATTGTTGACGCAGCTGCGGCGGCAGTTTCAGCAGCCTTTGCCTTTCTGCCGAGTTCTTCTGTATAACTCATTATATATTCACCTCTGAAAGCAGGGGCGAGTTCCGCTCGCCCACTGTTATTTTTAGTATATTATCTGGTGCACTCGAGAGTGCGCCCTGCAAGCTTATATTTTTTTAGCCTTGAAGATCGTGCCTATCTCCTTATCCTCGAAGAGATCGTATAGGAGCTCGGGGTCTCTGCCGTTCATGATGACCATGTCTATTCCTGCATTGCAGGCTATTTTGGCGGCGTTTATCTTGGTTGACATTCCGCCCGTGCCGAAGTGAGTTCCTGCACCCCCGGCGACTTTTTCTATATCGGGGGTTATCTCTTCTACCACCGTTATGGGCTTTGCGTCCGGATTAGTTCGTGGGTCATCGTCGAAGAGTCCGTCGATGTCCGAGAGTATAAGCAGCAGATCGGCTCCCGCGAGGTCGGCAACGAGCGCTGAAAGAGAGTCGTTTTCGCCGATCTCAAGCTCCAGCTCGTCGATAGCGATAGCGTCGTTCTCGTTTACTATCGGAATAACTCCGAGCTGCAAAAGGCTCTCGACGGTGTTGCGGAAGTTCTCACAATGGTTGGGATTGTTGATTATCATTTTGGTGAGCAGTATCTGCGCGACGGTAATGCTGTATTTTTCAAACATATTGTCATAGGTATGCATGAGCTCGCACTGACCGATAGCGGCGACAGCCTGCTTCATTCGGATATCCTTTGGCTTTTCGCGGAGCCCGAGCTTGCCTGAGCCAAGACCCTGCGCGCCCGAAGATACCATGATTATATCCTTACCTGAGTTGTGCAGGTCGGAGATGACTCTTACCAGATTCGTCATTCTTCTGATGTTGAGTTTGCCTGTCTTATGGGCGAGCGTTGATGTGCCAAGCTTTATGACGATACGCTGTTTCCGGGAAATATTTCTCATTTTCTGACTTCCTTCAGTTGACTTTATTCTGCGGAGCTCCGCTGAGCCACGCTTTGATGTTGGAGCATACTATATCGACGAGGCGCCGGCGTGTTTCGAGTGCAGCCCACGCCGTATGCGGAGTTATAGTGCAGTTCTTTGCGCTTTTTAGGGGAGTATCAGGCGACATCGGCTCCTTTTCGAGCACGTCCATATATGCCGCAGCGAGTTTCCCACTGTTCAAAGAATATGCAAGATCTGCTTCGTTTACCACAGGACCTCTTGACGTATTGATGAGGACAGCAGTAAGCTTCATAGCAGAAAGGAGCTGTGAATTTACCATGCCTCTCGTCTGTTCTGTAAGGGGGCAATGGAACGTGAGATAGTCTGCTCTTGCCGCAGCGGACATCAGGTCTGTGACTTCAAACCGGCAGTCTGTCGGAGCAGTCCGCGTGCTGATGATAACGTTCATACCGAAAGCCTCAGCAATATCTGCGACTTTTCTTCCTATCGAGCCGAAACCGATTATCGAGAGCGTTTTTCCGGCAAGCTCCGCAGTCGGAACAGGGAAATAAGAGAATGATGGAGAGTGCTCCCACTCGCCGTTTTTCACGGCGTTGTCGTAGTCTCGGATACGGCTTGCGTGGTCGAGTATGTATGCAAAGACCTGCTGTGCGACGGCGTTAGTGGAATACTGACCCGCATTGCAGACTGTAATGCCCTTTTTGGCGGCGTATTCGATATCAACATTGTTGAAGCCCGTGGCAAAAAGCCCGATATAGCGTATATTCGGGCAGGCATCCATGACCTCCTTGGTGATGAGGACCTTATTGCAGAGGACGATCTCTGCGTCGCCTATGTTGGCAGCGGTCTCTTCAGGGGGAGTCAAGGGGATAATTTTTACGTCGCCGAGCTCTTCGAGCTGTGAGGTAGGGATATCGCCGCTGACATTGACGGTGTACCAGTCAAGAACTGCTATTTTCAAGGTTTATTCCTCCGAAGCGTGGTCAGATACCTCTTCAGCGATATCCTCGGCGGTCTCTTGTACATCTTCCACAGCTTTCTTGGCAGAAACCTCGACAGGGCTCGCATCTTTCTGCGGTTTGCAGACTATAGATGTAATGACAGCTGCAATGATGAGCAGCAGCTCGATAGCACCAATGAGGTAGAAATAGCCCTTTACGTCCGAAAGCCATATCATGAGCGAGAGCGGTATTGCAATAGCAAAGATGAGCTGATAGGGCCTTTTGTTGACCGAGAATCTGTAAGCGAAGAAAACGAACGCGATGCAGGCGAAGATAAGGTGGAATTTGAACGGGAACGGGAACAGTGATGCCTGCGCAGAATCATTTGTCTGGGCGAGTGTCACGAGCATATTCGGAAGATTCATATTTACTCCAATCATAATTGGCTGCATTAACGGCTTACAGCCTGCCGTATTGTATCGGGAAACGTCCCGAAAATTGTCCATACATTATAGTATAACATATAATCGTGAAAAAAGCAACCTGCGCGGACAATATTTTCCCACACAAAGCTTAATGACAGTGCAGTTGAGCGATGTACGACTGAGGGCGTTGGTGAGAGTGAACGAGCTTGCGAGTGACAAC
>CALEPT010000173.1 GCA_937910385.1 uncultured Ruminococcus sp.
GCAGTGATCTATGCAAGGCTTACCAACCACGAAGCGGACAAGCTGACAGAGCAGGTCGAAATGCTCTCGGAGGAAATCCAGAAGAACCCTCATCTGGAGCTTGCAGGAGTATACTCCGAGTTTGGAGGCGGTGACGGTGCAGCACCGCCTCCGGAAATGCGGAGAATGTTGGAGGACTGTACCGCAAAGGGGATTCGCCTTGTGTTTATGCGTGATATTAGCCGGGTGGCAAAGGGCTTCTATGACCTTGACAAGCGGATGAAGCTCTTTCAGAAACGCAATATCGCCATCTGGTTTGTGCAGGAGAGCATGAGCAGTATGAGTATGGTCGGCACGATCCCCGTTTCACAGATCTTCGGTGATCGGAATTAAGAGAATGCGGCAGGGTTGTCGGAGAGGATTCCGACAACCTTACCGCTGTTTTCGCCGCGATTTCACACCTTATCCATTGCTTTACAGCCAAATCTATGGTATAATGGATACAGTGCGTGAGAACGGGGGTGATACCATGAAACAACGCCGAAAAAAGCAATCTATACAGAATATTCAAATCGTGAACGATGAATAGGAGGCAAAGCATTGACTGTTGATACAAAAGAGATCGTTTCGACCATAGCCTATCTGATCGGTGTCAGAAAAGATGTGATCGAGCATAGTTATCCGACCTGTGCCGAATCCGTCATGCGGCTCTGTGATAACAAAGAGGCTACCATTATTCGCTACCTGTGCAAGCTCCGCACCGCCCTTATGCGTAATTTCAAGCGGACGGACAATGCCATGCACTACGATCTGAAAAACCTTACCTCGCTTGAATGGTATGACCATGAGAACATCAAGCAGCTTGAAAAATGGGGCTTTCAGATCATCCATGTCAACTATCGCTCTGACAGGTATATGCAGGACTTCACGAGGCTCATCAATGAGAATATCGACAAATGCTCGTCCCTGTTTCACGATTGGGTCAATTGGGACTACATACGCTCCCTGTTCTTTGTTCCAAAGTACAACAAGCCAGATGTACTCCAAAAGGAATGGGTCAAGTACATGGATAAGATCGACTGCTATCCGTTTCAGATGTACATCTACTGGAAACCGGAGAATGTCGGCGGTATCCTCTTTTCTGACCGAAAATTCCTCAAAGTGATCTACGGTCAGCATGGTGACACCTTTACCGATCACACAAAGTATCGGGATGCTGCCGAGGACACCAAGAACAGCATTTATGACTTCATCGAGAGTGCAGAAAAGACCGCCATTGCCGTTGACTGCGAAAACTCCAATCCGTTCAAGCTGTACAGCGTTCTCAAGGGTCTGAATCGTGATGAGCTTGCGAAGATCGAGAAAATCTCCCTCTATGATGACAGCAACACCACCACAGGATGGGACTGGCTCTCACAGTTTACACATATCCCCGTGGAGCATATCGAGGTGGAGCGTGTGATCGGACACAAGTCGCTTGTGGATGTGAGCATGACCGCAAGGGTATGTCGGGACTTCTACGAGGCAGGGATCACCTCATTCATCATTGTTTCAAGCGATTCTGACTTTTGGGGACTGATCTCATCGCTCCCGAAAGCCAATTACCTTGTGATGTATGAGTACGAGAAGTGCGGTACAGCCATCAAGGAGGCGTTATCTCGCAACGGCATCTATTACTGTTCGATTGATGATTTCTGTACATCGAGCGTAGACGAGCTGAAAAAGGCGGCTCTGTTCGCAGAGCTTGAAAAGCATCTGCCAACGCTCTGGGGGATGAATCCGATGGAGCTTACCAAGAGGGTCTATGAAAATACCAGAGTGACCGCAACAAAGAAGGAAATGGAGATTTTCTGCAACAAGTACGTTAAGACCTTGCAGCTCAAAATCAATGCCGAGGGGAATTTTACGGTAGCAATTCAGAAATAATATTATGCAGATGGGCATAGTAGGCTTACGGTTAGAATCACGCTCCCATGCGTAGCAAAGCATGGGAGCGTGTTCTTTTGTAAAATTTGTCAAATCCGTTTTTTCTCGATCAGCGTGAACATCCGGTTATGCACATCCATATTGATCTCTTTCATCAGATCATTGTTGAGAATCTCGCCGTTTTCACAGGCGGTTTTCAGTCTGCCGTTCAGCAGATAGGTCACCATATTCTCTCCGATCGGCTCAGTGAGCTTCTCGGCTTTCTGCCATGTGTGACTGCTCATTCCATATACCTTCAATCCAAGCAGAATATCCTGATCCTTTTTGGGAAGTGTAGCAGTCTCGGAAAGCAGCGTGAACGCATCCATTCGCAGATATTTGACATACGGAAGAAAGCGGTCGAGTTTTTCCTGCACCTGTATCAACATCTGATCGTAAATGTCCATATCAAGCGCTCCAAGTGCAACGTGACGCTCCTCCCAGCATTCATTATCACGATAGCAGGCTACGGTAAGCGTATAGGCAAGTTCCCGATTTTTCATCAATGCCATAATGTCTCTCCTTTCGACATGATCCGATAGGAATATTATAGCACAGGTTGGCGGATTTTTCAAGTGTCCTGTTAGTTTAAAATCCAAGAACCTTTGCCCCACTGGGGCAGAAGTTATTCAGCATTCGTTAAGAGTGTGTCTCTCACATATTCGCTGATTGAAGCATACCCGGCTTCTTTCGCTTTCTGCTTCAAAGCAGTATTCTCGTCCTCTGTCAGCTTGATCGAAAGGCTTTTACTGCGTTTTTTATCCTCGCTCACCTTCGGTTTGAATTGCTTGTGCTTTTTTCTCGGACGGGAGGCGATTAGAGCCTTCGTTTCGTCTGAACGGAAGAATTTGATCTCAAGGATATGGATAGAATCCAGTTTCTCCATACGTTCTTGGGAGAGCTGTCCGCTTTTGTATCGGCAGCAGTTGTTGTTGATCCAGATCTTCATCTTTGAGCCTCTGACGGTTTGCATAATGTCGGGCAACTCAAATGAATTGTGTGCTTCGATATATGCTTTGCACAGCTCATAATTCTGCGACCAGATGATGTCATTCTGCGATTGGTGCTTATCAGTCTTTTTTTGCGGATCGTAAAAATGAATGTCCAGTATATGGATGGATTCCAACAACTCTGCTTTGTCCTGCGGTAGCTGACCGCACTTATACTTCTTGCGGTTTCTGTATACCCACAGGTACAAGTTCCCGCCATTCTCCATTGTCAGATCCTTGGGCATCGGATGCCCGGCATAATGCTCCAGATACTTCTTGCAGCTCTCAAAGTTCTGCATCCAGTTCCATTCAAACTTACTCCCGAAGCTGCTGTCGTATTCCGGGGCTTTGTCAGCATCTGTTCCACCTTGCAATGCAGACGTTTCCGCAGCGGAAGTTTTCTCATCTGCCTCAGAGAACTCAATCTCGTTGATATGGATGGAAGCAAGCTGTTCCATCTTCTCGGCAGAAAGCGAACCACGGTTGTACTGCAATAGATTCCGCAATATCCACGATTTCATGCTTGTGCCGTACTCTGTCATCAGATTTTCGGGAATGGAATAACCCTCATGTTGATCGAGATACGCCTTGCATTGTAGAAAGTTTCGCTCCCAAATATAATCCGTCTTATTCCAGATGATGCCCAGCTCATTCAGACGGTCAATGACCGCCTGCGGAAACGGCTTCTTGTTTTTCTGATTATTGACTTTGTCACGGAATGTCCGAAGCCAAGTTCCGAGGGGATACCCGTCCGGACATACATAGCTCGTCTCAAAGTCAATATCGCCATGTTCTTTGTGGTATTCCTCGATATGACGCATGGCGGTGTCGAGCGGTGTTTCCAGTGCCTCCATGAGATCATGCTTGCGAAATTCGTCAATATACTTCTGCTGAAGTTTACCGTCACGATAGCGATACCGCTGCAAGCGTATCCAACCACGGAGTTTATTCCCGTCCGGGCATAGGTAATCAGCAGGTATCTTAAAGTGATGATGTTCGGAGTAGAAACGCCAGAGTTCCTCGAAGTGCAAAAGCCAGCCCTTGTCCGTTGCAGATAAAAGACCATTTATGCCAATTGCATTCAGCAGCTCTATCTGCTTATCGCTCAG
>CALEPT010000174.1 GCA_937910385.1 uncultured Ruminococcus sp.
CCGAGCTGAATCAGCTCGACCATATCCACGTTGTCACTCGCAAGCTCGTTCACTCTCAGCAATACAGATAGTCTGCTTTCGCTCGTTGGCACTATTAAGATAAATCAGAATTTCAAGCTGGCTCAGCTCGAAAAAAAGGGACTTTTACAAGTCCCTCAATCATATGCAGTCAGCATATTCTGCACATACTGCTGCATTTCCTTTCGTGAGGACACAGCGTGCGTTCCGCTGACGACCTCCCATTTTTGTCTGTCGGTAAGCGAGGCGAATTTATGCATAGCCTCGGGGTTCATGGCGAGCGCCATTCCCAGTCCGACGGGCATTTCAAATTTATCCATAGCGTTTTCCTTTCGCAGTCCCGCAATATTATTTTTGCGGAAATTCAAGAAAATATTCATGGAAAATTATCTTTTGCCCAAGCCGTTATCGCCCTCCATGAGCTTGTCGTATTTCATGATATAGTCGTACAGCTCGTCAACGGTCGTGAATGCCACTCCGACGTAGCTGTCCGCGCAGCCGTAATATATTGCTATCCTGCCTGTTTCGGAGTCTGCCAGAGCCGCGCAGGGAAAGCAGACATTAGGTACGAAGCCGCGCTCCTCATACCATTCCTCGGGCGTGAGGATATAATTTTCGCAGCGGTGGAGCACTCTTGACGGCTCATCGAGGTCGAGGACAGCCGCTCCGATACTGTAGACATAGCCGTTGCACGTACAGACAACGCCGTGGTAGAGCATGAGCCAGCCCTTATCGGTCTCTATCGGTGGAGCTCCGCCGCCTATTTTCAGGCTTTCCCACCAGCTGTCGGACTTTCCCATTACGTGACGGTGACGTCCCCACAGCTCCATGTCGGGACTTTCTGATAGGTATATCTCTCCGAATGCAGTGTGACCCGTATCGCACGGGCGTGAGAGCATGACGAAACTGCCGCCTATTTTCCGCGGAAAGAGCACCGCATTTCTGTTGTAGGGGAGGAAGGGGTTTTCAAGCCTTGTGAACGTTTTGAAGTCGGTCGTTTTGGCCATTCCTATGGTCGGACCGTATGCGTCCTGACACCACATTATGTAGTAGGTATCGTCTATTTTCACAAGGCGCGGGTCATAGGCGTAAAGGGGCATAAAGGGCTCGCCGTTTTCATCGGTGAAGGGGATTTTTTCGGGTTCGAACTCCCAGCTGAGCGCATCTTTACTGCGTCCGAGGTAGATATGCGGGATCCCGTTGCGCTGTTCTCCGCGGAAAACTCCGATAAAGCCTTCGCCATAAGGAGCTACAGCACTGTTGAATATCCTTGCGACATTAGGCAGAGGATTGCGTCCGATTATAGGATTTGCGCTGTATCTCCACACGGGAGCAGTGCAGCCGGAGGGCTTATCCTGCCATGGGATATTCGGCATGGCTGATCCTATGATTTTTATATCTGACATTATCATTCTCCGTTCTGGTTAAATTATCGGATAAATTAAGCTGATATCTATTAATTTAATTATAACTCATTATCGGAATTAAGTCAATAGAAAATTTCATCTTTCATTGATAATGAGTACTGCGAGAGAATATGAAGATGTGTTATCTGTACTAAATAGATGACAGTGCCGTAAGCGATGTACAACTATCATTCCCGATAATGGTAAGCGAGCTTTGCGAGCGACAACGTGGTCGCGGGCACAGGCTCTGTGCTGTCTCAAAAATACTAAAAAAATGTCATAAAAACTATAGATTTTTTCACTGATATGGTTTATAATATGAATGTATACTTTTTGAAATGGAGAATGTTATGAATATTTCTGAACTTATAAACGCATTAAGCTCGGGCGCGATAGATGATCGCCTGAGAATGCTCTACGGAAGCTCCGAAAGGACGCTGCTCAGACAGAGAGCGCGCTACCTCAGCGCTGCGGAGAATTTCTCGAATCTCTATCCTGAGCGTAATGAGATACACGTTTTTTCTGCTCCCGGACGGACAGAGGTGGGCGGAAATCATACCGACCACCAGCACGGCTGTGTACTTGCGGCAGCCGTGAACCTTGATGTCATTGCGATAGTCGCCTTCCATGATGAGGGAGTTATCCGCGTTAAGTCCGAGGGCTATCCGGAGGACATAGTTGAACTTGATGAGCTGGGAATGATCGAAAAGGAGACCGGAACTTCCGCTGCCCTGATAAGAGGCGTATGTGCGAAATTTGCGGAGCAGGGTGTGAAGATAGGCGGTTTCGATGCATATACCACCTCGGACGTGCTTAGCGGCAGCGGACTTTCGTCCTCGGCTGCATTCGAGGTACTCATCGGAACTATCATCGACAATTATTACAACGGCGGTGAGGCAGGTGCTGTCGAAATAGCAAAAACGGGTCAGTACGCCGAAAATGTCTACTTCGGAAAGGCAAGCGGACTTATGGATCAGATGGTCAGCTCGGTCGGCGGCTTTGTTTTCATTGATTTCAATGACCCAGCGAGCCCCGTGATACGCTCTGTATCGTTCGACTTCGAGGGAGCGGGCTACTGCCTGTGCATTACCGATACAAAGGGCAGCCACGCTGACCTTACGCCTGATTATTCGGCAGTTCCGGCGGAGATGAAAAATGTGGCGGCGGCTATGGGCTGTAAGGTACTGCGCGAGGCGGACGAGGAGGAATTTTACAGCAAGCTTCCCGAGCTGCGCAAGGTCTGCAGCGACCGTGAACTCCTGCGAGCCGCGCATTTCTTCGCCGAGAACAGCCGTGCAGAGCAGGAGGCGCAGACTCTTGAAAACGGCGATACAGAGGGATTTTTCGAGCTCATCAGAGAGTCGGGTGACTCCTCTTATCAGCTTTTGCAGAACGTTTACTCATGCAGAAAGCCCGAAAATCAGGAGATACCGCTGGCTATAATGCTCAGCAAACGTTTTCTGAACGGTTCGGGAGCTGTAAGAGTTCACGGAGGCGGCTTTGCAGGCACGATACAGGCGTTCGTTCCGAATTATCTTGCCGCAGACTATTCAGCCGAAATGGAACGTGTCTTCGGCGAAGGCAGCTGCTACATACTCTCCGTGCGACCCGTCGGAGGCTATGAGCTTGTTATCAATGCGTAATTGTTGTGATCTGTGACGGAACACAGTTGCCGGAAAATGACTGCATCTTTATGGCGAAAAATCACTCGTCAAGACGAGTTCTGAAAATTTTTTGGAGGAATTTTTATGAGAATAACAAAAATAACCGTACTTCTTATGGCGGCTGTTTCGCTTGTTTCTGTGACCACAGGCTGCGGCAGCTCCGCTAAAAAAGACAGTGAAGGTGAGGCGGAGACTTCTGCAATGCGTGATATTACGACAATGGAACTTGTACACGACATGGGTATCGGTATTAACCTCGGCAATACCTTTGAGGCGTGGGGCGGCTGGATAACGAGCGGAAATGTAAACGATTACGAGACCTGCTGGGGCAGCCCTATAATCACCGAGGAGATAATTCAAGGCTATGCAAATGACGGCTTCGGTGTGCTCAGAGTTCCCGTTGCATGGTCTAACATGATGGACAGCGAGTACAACATCGACCAATCCTACATAGACAGGGTCAAGGAGGTAGTGGGCTGGGCTATCGACGACGGAATGTACGTCATTATGAATATCCATTGGGACGGCGGCTGGTGGGAGCAGTTCCCCGACGACTATGACGAGTGCATGACGAAGTATACAAAAATATGGACTCAGCTCTGCGATAACTTCGGGGAGTTCAATGATTACCTGATGTTTGAATCTCTCAATGAGGAAGGAGGATGGGACAGCCTTTGGGACCGCTATACCGACGGCGACAGTGAGGGCAAGCACCGCTCCTACGAGATACTGAATAATATTAATCAGACATTTGTGGATATCGTGCGCGAGTCGGGCGGCAACAATGCCGAACGCCATCTGCTTATTGCCGGATACAATACCGATGTGGATCTTACCTGCGACGAACTCTTTGTAATGCCTGATGACCCGCTTAACCGCTGTGCAGTTTCGGTGCATTACTACACCCCGTCGAATTTCTGCATCCTCGACAGTGACGCCGACTGGGGACAGGCTAAGACCGCGTGGGGCTCTCCGCGCGACTACGCCGAAATGGAGAAGTATCTCGACAAGGTCAAGGAGCGCTTTGTAGATAACGGAGTTCCTGTTATCGTGGGAGAATACGGCGCCGTAGCGATAAGAAACAAGACTGCCGAGCAGGTGAGAAACTATAATGTCGTCGCCTGCACCAAAATGTACGAGAGGGGACTGTGCCCTGTCCTGTGGGACATCACCGACGTTTTCTACGACAGACATACCTGTCAGTTCAAGGACAGGGAAATGCTTGAGGGCATGCTTGAGGCGGCTGGACAGTAAACCGTATAAATATAAACGCCATAGCGTTTTCGTGCAGAGACACTGTGGCATTTTTGTTGATATATGTCCTTTTTTATGATATTATCTAAATAAGTAAAATCGGGATTTGCGCAATATAGAATATGGGGGTGAAGCGGAAATGAATATTGGTCGGTTTATCGAAGAACTCATTATTCCGCTGCTTCTTTATGGCTTTTTTTCCTTTTATATGATAGCAAATGCTGTTTCGGCAATTAAGACTGTCAGAAGAATAAATAGAGAAGGCGTTACTGTTTCAGCAGAAGTAACAGGTTATTCAGAAAGCAGTCATAAGCTGGGACGTCTTAGGCAGAAGGCGTATAATGTTACGGTGTCGTGTATTGATCCGCGAACGAATATAATGAGAGATTTCACTCTTACAACATACAGCGAAAAAGGTAAGCGGTATGTTAATACTAAAAAAGTAGATATTGTTTTTGTGAGAGATCTAAAAAGCTGCCCATTATTGCCCGAAAATCTGAACACGGCAAAAAGAGTTCGCTACACAGCTTTATTTGGTGGAATATTCTGTGTTCTTTTCAGTACGCTGTTAATAATCTGTATTATTGATGAAGTGTCTGACGGACATTTAAGTGATTTTTTGCATGAAAGATTATTTTCATAAATGAAACAACACTTACCTTGGTCTGCTACTGTTAAATTCTTATTTGTCTGAAAAAAGCATGCTCGTGCGCTGGCTGCCTTAGCCCGCCTACATGAAATACGCCGTAATTATTGTTAAAACAAAAAAATATATCTTAGCTGTTGACATTTATTACTCAAGGTGATATAATAATATAGTCGCAGATGATTCTGCTACTGTATCGCGGTGTGGAGCAGCTAGGTAGCTCGTCGGGCTCATAACCCGAAGGTCGTTGGTTCAAATCCAGCCGCCGCAACCAAATTGAAAAGTGCTATGCAATTGTTTTGGGAAATGGCAGTTTAAACCCGCAACTTTTGCATAGCACTTTTCTTATCAATTATACTCGATTTTTCGAGGTTTGTCAAGGGAAAAACGGAAAAATTTCTGAGCTGTACTGTTGTACGGCTCTTTTTTGTCCACTCGGAAATTTTGAGGTTCGTAATGGCTTCAGTTCGTCGGCGAATCCGTCGGCAAGTACATTTTTGCCTGTGTCCGTCGGCGGAACGTCGGCAGGTTTAACCTGAGAATTTCCCGATTTTTTGAGAAATGTACCGAATTCCAAGTTTTTTTCGTCGTCGTCGGACAGTTTTTTGGCGCAGAACCCGAAGGTTTTCTACTGAGTTTGTTTACTTGGGTTAACAACTTGAAATCAGTTTCTCGAAAAATAGACAATTATCATTGTTTACCTCGGTAAACAAACTCAAATAAGAATTAATGAAGCATACCACAGTAACCATTTTTAGGTGGCATTTGTGGTATGCTTTTTCTTTTTCTCTGCGAAATATCGGCTTGTGGAATGATCCTTTCTGACGACGCTGTTGACGACGGGGGATTCGTTGCAGTGGTAAAAGTGGTATGTTTTTTTGAAAAGTCTTTTTGTTTTGAGCTGTGATAAAAGTGATGAACTTTTTTGAATTCTCTTTTAAAATTTCCATACAACTATTTTGAAAAAATTAGTAATCTTTCTTGAGCAAAAAATACTCCGAAAGCCTGTAAATAGATCTTCCGGAGTATAATTTCAATTAAAGAACAATATCAAAGTCATTGTAGAGGTAATCAGTAGCCATAAACGAGTTATCATCGGTATAATCGTAGTGACCTTCGATTGAAGTAAGTGAGACAGTTCTTCCAGTTAAGGATTTTTCGATATTATCAAGCATAAGGAAATGGCAGGTCTTGCTATCTGTAAGGACTTCAAAATACTTATCATTGAATTCAAAATAGCCTGATGTATGGTTATACGGAACATTTTCAATAGCGAAAACATTGCAGCATACTGAGATAACATAATCGGTGTTTATCTCAGGGTGGGAGGCGTAATAATCAGCATTGTTTGTATATTCTGTGTCTAACGTTAGCTTTAGACCTTTTTTGTTTACAAAGAATAATCCTTTGAATTCTGATGAAGTATTGGTATCTGTCAATGCAGCTGCATACATAACGATTGGCTCGGAATTCAAGTAAATTTTAGTATCTTCGTTGTAAATATGTTCAGTTGTTAGAATAATGTGAAGGTGTGAAGCGTTGTTCAAATCAAGATAGCCGTATGGATCATGAATAGTGATTTCATTACAGCAATCAGGAGAGAGGCTGTAATAGTCATTGACTAAATCGCTTACATTTTTTGCTGAGATAATGACTTCTGTAAGTTCAACGTAGGACTTATCAGTTGGAGCTTCGCTTATGATTTCCGGAGCATTATAGTTTCCGACGGTGATGATGGCGGATTTAACGAGATCGAATGAATTAAACATAAAAATTTCCTCCTTGAATTTTTGAATTTGATTTTGTTTGTTGTGTCATTTCCTTTGCTGTGATTACAGTATACCATGCGCTGAATTACATTTGTAAAAATGACTTTCAAAAATTATACCACTCATACCACCTGTTAGTAGAAGTGGCATAAGTGGCGTGTTTTCGGGAAAAATTTTCACAATTCAAAAATAACCTCTATCGACGATCATCGATAGAGGCATATTTTTTCCATTCAAGCGTTAAGATAGTAAGCTTGAATAGCATTTCTAAATTCTTTTAATGGTTCATCCGCTGTGTTAGCGCAGTGCATAATTAGCCAGTCGAATGGATTTCTGGGATATAACGGGGGATATCCGCATTGGTCAAGCATATTACCTATCTCGTCAAGAAAAATCTCAAAATCCTCTTCAAAGCAGCAGAATATTTCACCGTCATTCTCCATTTCAAGCTTTAGATTTGCGAAATAATTGGTAACTATTCAGAACCCCTAAGCAAAGATGGACATAGATTTGCCCATAACA
>CALEPT010000175.1 GCA_937910385.1 uncultured Ruminococcus sp.
GTGACGTGGCGCATCCGTGTGGCGGAGCGCACGCAGGCTTAGAGGTCGCCTCCGTACATAAGAGCCGCCCAGCAATCCGGGTCATCGGGGTCGTCTGGATAGCGCTCGATGAGGTGCATGCCGTGGCGTTCGTAGTATTCAAAGTCGCTCGCGGTATCGGTCATGAGGAAGAAGCGCGTGGCGCCGCCCTCGCGGAGCAGCGCGCGCATCTGCTCGAACATCGCATGGCCCACTCCCTGGCCCTTGAGCCACGGCTCCACCATGAAGAGGTTGAGCTCCGATTCGCCGTAAGGGCTGCCCGATGCGATGAAGCGGTCGGCCTTTTGGAGCTCGCGCCAATCGCCGAAGAGCGAGCCCTCGAGCGCAGGATCGGCCGTCTTGGCACGCTCGGTCGCCGCTGCGAAGGTGCGCTCGTAGTCGTCCTTCCAGAGCTCCACCACAGGAGCCTTGCCGTCGTGGTTGATACCGCCCATGCAGACGCCCACCACGGCATCGGCTTGCTCGGCCACGATGACGAACTGAGAGCGCACGAGCTGGATGAGCACGCACTGGCGCCCCGCGAGCAGCTTGTCCTCGAGCGTGGGCACGTAATTGCACCAGTGATGCGTGTAGAGCGTGGCGAGCGCGTCGATGTCGCCGGAAGCCCACGAGTTATACTGCTGTGCGAATTCCTCCGCAAGCTCGTCAGCGCTGCCGTACTCGTCCACCGTCTCTGACAGCATATAGTCTGCGAGCTCGTCGGAAAAGCCTGTTACTGCCTGTGTCTGTATTTGCAGGGTCTCAATGCTCACGACCTCTTTTCCGTCGTTTTCGGCATAGGATATGAAGGTGGAGTCAACGCCCTCAGAGGTCATGTTGTCAATGTCGAGCAGCGCCGAAGCCTCTATCTGCGAAAGCCAGAAGCCCGGCATATACGAATCGAGAAGACTGTTGTAAAAGCCCATATCCTTGAGGCATGCTTTAGCCTTTTCGTAGGTCTCCTCCGAGATATGGTCCTTTATGGTCGTGCCGTCGGTATAGACCATTCCCATGAGGTATTCCTGCATGAGTGAAAAGTCGCTTTGCAGAGTGTTTATGTCGTATTCAACGGCAATGCCGTCGCATTTATCATATGCTTCCATGATATAGTCGGGCAGGGGAAAGGTGTCCTCGCTCACGACGTGTATCGTGCCCATGAGGTAGAGCTCGTTTCCTGTTTCCGGGTCATAGGCACGCCAGAGCGCGGGGGCGGGAGTGCCGGAGGTGATGTAGTCATTTATATCGACTCTTTCTTTGCCGACAGGATCGGTTTCCTCCTTGACCGTTGTGATCTCTGCAGCGGACTCGGAGGACGAGCCTTTCTCCTTTTTGGACGTGCATGAGATACAGACCGACGACAGCATAAGAGCTGCCGCAGAAACTGCAATAAGCTTATTCATTTGCATTTTTCGCCTCCTCGATGACCGAGTTTTTCTTCATAATTATTATCATTACTGCGATCGCGGCGGACATTACTATAGTTGTGAAGATACTGCCCTCAATGCCGAAGCCGCCTCCCGTGAGGAAAGAGTGTGAGGACTTCGCCGTCGTGACGAATACGGAATCGGCGCTGACTGCTCCGCTGACGCTTATGCCATAGAAGTTGCCCTGTGTGAAGTTCCAGATAGAATGTATAGCACATACTCCCCATATGTTGCCGGAATTGAGCATATACAGCGAAGCGAACACCGCGAAAAGGACAAGATTCAAAAGGCAAAGAGCATTGAATCCGGGATTTACGGCATGAGCAAGACCAAAAGCGAGTGCGCTTATCCCGATCGCGAGAGCAGCAGAGTGCTTTCCGCCGATGCTGTTCATCAGGTAGCCGCGGAAGATGAATTCCTCGCTCATGCCCTGAACTATGAATCCGAGGAGGTATAGTCCGATAATGCCGAAGCTCCTGCTTTCGGCGATGGCAATGGAGTTTGCGCCGCAGATAACACTCAGAAGGGTTATCGCGGACATGAGAACTATCCCCACGCCGAGCCCTTTCAAGTAGCTCGGAGCCGATCCCTTGCGCACTGCTCCCATTGAGCTTACTGAGCGCATTTCGATCATGCGGCAGTAGAAAATGCTTGTTATCGTTCCGAATGCCGTGCAGAGCAGTGTGGGTATCATTATCTTTGGTACACCCGAAACTGCCGAGGCTACAGAGACAGATGCTCTCAGCGTGAGCTTTTTGCTTCCGTCGAGGTAGCCGAGCTCCGCGAGCTGTTCCGACATAGGACCAAGCGAGAGTATAGAGGGTATGATCGACTCCAGTATATATATTATGAAGAATACGATGATGAACATCAGTATCATTTTCGCAAGAGAATCGGAAGCGTGGGATTTAGACGATTCCTCGAACATTTTTGACTTTATTTTTATCATGGCTGTTCTCCTGTAAGAGCTGATTTGAAAAAGCATCTGCCTGCCCGGGAGTATACTTATGTCTTCCCGCAGACTGCTACAAATAATTTTACTGTAAATTATGGGCGTTGTCAAGTGTGCCAAAGCCGATTTACGGATATTTATTACAAATACTGCTGTTTTCGTAATAAATTTATTACAGAAAAAATACAAATTCCGACGATTCCGTAATAACCTGCCGTAAGTGGTTGACATTTTTGAAAATTGCTGATAAAATAGATATGATACCTATTTATGCGCTTTTTGCGCATAAGATCATTTTGTAAAAAGGAGGAACAGCTTTGGGAGAGCGTAAATTCTGCTATAAGTGCATGGAACAATATGACGCCCGGCAGCACATCTGCCCGGTATGCGGATATGATGAAAATACTCCGCATGATCCCATGTATATCGCCCCCGGTACGATCCTGCATGATAAGTACCTCATCGGCGTTCTTCTTGAATATAACGGCGAGGGGGCTTCTTACGAAGGCTATGATATATCTGCCGGTCGCAGAGTCTTTATAAGAGAATATATGCCCATAAATCTCTGCACACGTGTTAAAAATAAGCCTGTTATCAGCGTTAATTACAATAATCTTGCAAAATATAAGGCTTTCATGGCTGAGTATACCGAGCTCAATAAGTCGCTTGCACGGCTCAGGAACAATACCTGTATAAATACCGTTATAGATATGTTCGCCGAGAACAATACAACATATACGGTTTTTGAGCATATTGACGGAGTAAAAATTCTCAGCTATCTGAAAGAAAATGCCGGCGAGATAAGCTGGGAGCAGGTCTCTAAGATATTTCCGCCCCTGTTTACTACTATAGGAATACTGCATAATGCCGGGATCATACACCGCGCTATAAGCCCGGATACTGTATACATAACAAATAAAGGCGAGCTGAAGCTCTCGGGCTTCTGCGTTTCTGCTGTTAGAACTGCCGACGCGGGTCTGGAGTATGAGCTCTTCAAGGGCTATGCGGCTCCGGAACAGTATTCTGCAAGCAGCAGCAGCCGTCAGGGCTCGTGGACCGATGTCTACGGAGTCTGTGCACTTATATACAGAGCATTGACTGGCTGTATGCCTGTTGATTCGCTGAGCCGCCTCAAACACGACGACCTTCACGAGCCGTGTATGCTCGATTCCCGTATACCTCAGAATGTTTCGCGTGTTATAATGGAGGGTATGAATCTCTCCGGCAGAGACCGCATACAGACTATTACTGAGCTCGTCACAAGGCTTTTTGAGCAGCCGTCTCAGATCAAGAGTGCTGTTGATCCTTCGTTGGCTCCGGTTCCCGAAAATTTCAGAGACAACTATGAGAACCGTCAGAATTATGCGTCCGATCCGTCTATGAGATCTGATATGCAGTATTCAGGAGGAGATGCAGCGTATCAGGATAACTATAACGGCGAAAGCTATCCGTATAACGAGGAAGAAGAGGAATATCGCTATGAAAAGGTCAATACAGTTGACCGGATCAAGGTTCCTATAATCATAGGCATACTGCTCCTTGCCATACTTATGATAATCGCCGTGCTCATTTTCCGCATACTCTATGACCCTGCGGATGATACCTCTACAAGCTCGGGACGCTCCTCGGTTTCCGATAATGTTGTTGACGGTACTACCGAACCGACAGAGGAGACTACGGCAAAGGCAGATATAGAAATGCCCGACCTTGAGGGTAAGTTCTACGAACTCAGCAAGGAGAAATGGTCTGATTATTTCGTCCTTGACCCTACCTATGATTACAATGACGATTATGACAACGACATGATCTACGAACAGAGCGTCGAAGCCGGTACTATGATAGCCCAGGGAACAGTCATCAAGGTCAAGGTCAGCAAGGGCAATGAATCAGCTATAATTCCCGAATACAGCGGACTTACCGTTTCACAGTATAAGAATAAGCTTGAACAAGCAGGTATTTCCGATTTCAATTATCAGTTCATCGAGTCGAAAACGGCATCGGGAACTCCAAATACGGTCATCGAGCTTCAGGTAGACGGAAAGATAATTTCTCCCGGTACGTATTTCAGCAATAAAGAGGGCAAGAAACTCACTGTCTACTACGTTTCTGAGGATTCTACAGGAAATCAGTATGTTCAGACAACTACGTATGAGTACGTAGAAGTGGTAACAACTACCGAGACAGTCGCTACGACAGCTGCTCCCACGGAAGCTCCCGTCACAACTGCTCCGCCTACGGAAGCTCCTGTTGCAACAGAACCACCGGCAACAGAGCCGCCGGCAACAGAGCCTCTCACTGACCCCGATCCGGTCGATAGCGAAATTGTGGAATGATAAATAGTGGTGTACTCAGTAACCGCAAATAAAAAACCGCCGCACTTTATAAAGTGCGGCGGTTTTTTATTGATATCACTTATCCTTATATCTCTCCTCGAGCCATTTTATCATAGAGTCAAAACCTTCCTGAGAAAGATCAAACTCCGCTTCGTGCTCGATATCAGCCTTCATAGAGCAAAGCTTACCGTGCCATGTAAGGCATTTGAGCTTTTCTCCGTTTTTAATTTTATAGGAAAAATCGTCCTTACTGCCGGAAAAATCGTTTCCGCTCTCAAAATAATAGAACTTTGGTATCTCGAAAATTTCCGAAACGCTCAATTTTCACGTCTCCCTTCAAAGAATGCTATCGCCTCGTCAAGACTTGTATAGACCGCCGAGAGAAGCGGTGTGAGTTCACTGTCGGGCTGAGTCATGTCGGGTATCATTATAGCTTTGCAGCCTGCCGAATGTGCCGAGCGAATGCCGTTTGGAGAGTCCTCCAGAGCAGCGCACTCCTGCGGCGCAAGACCGAGCTTTTCCGCAGCGGTGAGGTATATCTCGGGGTCAGGCTTTCCGCTGTGAACCATATCTCCGCAGATCATGGCGCTGAAATAGTCAGCCGCGCCGATAATGCTGAGGTATTTTACCGTTCGCTCACGGGGAGTTGCGGTCGCAACAGCCATTTTTCTGCCGGAGCTTTTCAGGTAGTCAAGCAGCTCGAAAAGACCTTTTTTGACCTCAAAGCCATTTTCCTCAACATATTTATTCATAAGCTCGGTGCGGTGAGCACGCACCTCTTCGGTGGGAAAGTCCTCACCGAAGAAGCTTTTCAGCTTTGGTATCGAGTATTTTCGTGCCATGCTGCGGATAGCAAAAACGTGTTCATCGTGCATATCATAGCCGAAATCGGCGGCAGCTTCCTTCCAGAAGCGAAGATAGAGCTTTTCGGTGTCAAGCATGAGCCCGTCCATGTCGAAGATAGCTCCCTTTATAATCATATCCTTCATAGTAAATAATTAGTTGTTAGCGTGTAGGGGCGACCATTACGGTCGCGGCGGTGTTGCCTATAGCGTTCTATCATAATAAGTTATGATCTTGTGTGCGGATAATATCCGCCTTGCAATAATATATTTATTCCCGCGTGCGGAGAGCGGCTCCCCGGCTCGTACAGAGTGAACGAGCTTGCGAGTGAGAGCGTGGCTCGGCAGCGCGGACACCGATTACCAGTTTATCATCCAGTTATACATACCCTCATACTGACGTGCGGAGCTGTTCCATGAGAAGTCCGCTTCCATTCCGCGCTTTACTATCTTGTCCCATTCCTTGCGGTGGTCGTAATAGACGCTTTTGGAGTAATTGATAACGCCGAGCATCTCATCGCCGTTGTAGTTTGCGAACGAGAAGCCCGTACCTGTTCCGTCAAACTCGTTGTAAGGCTGAACGGTATCCTTGAGACCGCCTGTTTCGCGGACTATCGGAACTGTTCCGTATCTGAGGGCAATGAGCTGAGTGAGTCCGCATGGCTCAAACAGTGATGGCATGAGCATAGCGTCTGCGGAGGCATAGAGCTTGTGAGCGAGCTTATCCGAATATAGGATATTCGCGGAGACTCTCTCAGGGTACTTCCACTGATAGTGCTTGAACATATTCTCATATCTCGGATCACCCGTGCCTATAACGACGAACTGGGTATTTTCGTCGCATATACGCTCCATAGCGTAGCTTACGAGGTCGAGACCTTTCTGATCGGTAAGGCGCGATATAATGCCTATCATATATTTGTTCTTGTCAACGGGCAGACCGAGCTCTTCCTGGAGCTTTTCCTTGTTGTACGCCTTTTTCGCCTTGAAGTTGGCAGAGCTGTACTCGGCGAAGATCTGGTCATCGTGCGACGGATCGAATACCTTATAGTCGATACCGTTTACTATGCCTCTGAGTGAAGCTGAACGCGCACGGAGCAGTCCGTCGAGCTGCTCACCGAAGAACGGATACTTTATCTCCTCAGCATAGGTCTCGCTTACCGTTGTGATATAGTCGGCGTAAACGAGTCCGCCCTTTAGCATATTTGCGTTGTTGTGGAATTCGAGCTTGTCGGAGGTGAACATATAGTCCGGCAGAGCGGTGTTATATTTGAAGCACTCGATATCCCATACTCCCTGGAATTTGAGATTGTGTATCGTCATTATGGTTTTGGTCGAGCTGTAGAACGGATTTGTTGCAAAAGCGGAATGAAGGAAAACGGGGATAAGAGAAGCCTGCCAGTCGTGACAGTGTATGATGTCCGGACGGAAGCCTATAACGGGCATTATCGCAAGGACTGCCTTACAGAAGAATGTAAAGCGCTCAATATCCCATTTGAGGTCGGGCGAGTAGGGACTGTCACATTTGAAGTAATACTCGTTATCCACAAAATAGAATTTTATACCATTATATTCATATTCCATTATGCCTACGTGAACGCCCTCAGAGCGCATACCATAGTCCATATAGAAGTGGTGGACGTACTTGAAATCGTCCCTGTATTTTGCTGGTATACAGGTGTAATACGGCAGAATTACTCTTACATCAAATTCGTCCTTGTTGAGGTACTGAGGAAGAGCTCCTACAACATCGGCGAGACCGCCGGTTTTTATAAATGGAACACATTCGGAAGCGGCAAATAAGATATTATTCATGTCGTGAACTCCTTACATATAGAATTACAGAGTATGATCGTCTGTATTTTATATTATATACCAAAAAACGTGATTAGTCAAGAGACAAAATATTAAGACTGCACAATTTTTTGGCGTCAGACTGTGAAAACGCACTCATATGTGCGCCGAAGGCATATATGTATGTTTGCTTGCAGATAATATCCGCTTGTGTCAGGTGTTGCATTACGCCTGAAAACATCGCTATTGCTTTTTATGAAAATATATGTTATAAGCGCGAGGCTCGCGCTGCCGTCTTCGCGCCGAAGATGAAAAACCGGAAATATCACTCCGCGCAGGTTGATTTTTTTGTGATAATATGTTATACTTAGTATGGAATATTATTTAATGAGGTGTTTGTTTGGCTAACGATAAAATAAGGAACTTCTGCATTATTGCTCACATAGACCACGGCAAGTCTACCCTTGCCGACAGGATACTCGAAAAGACCGAAACGGTCGCCATACGCGATATGGAGGATCAGCTCCTCGACAACATGGACATCGAGCGCGAGCGCGGGATCACCATAAAGGCACGCGCTGTCCGTCTGCAATATACCGCGCAGGACGGCGAGGACTACATCTTCAATCTCATCGACACGCCCGGTCATGTGGACTTCAATTATGAGGTCTCACGATCACTTGCCGCGTGTGAGGGAGCTATCCTCGTCGTTGACGCTTCTCAGGGCATCGAGGCTCAGACGCTCGCAAATACATACCTTGCGATAGAGCACGACCTCGAGGTAGTTCCCGTCGTGAACAAGATAGACCTCCCCTCGGCTGACCCCGAAAGAGTCTGCAACGAGGTCGAGAACGTCATCGGCATTCCCGCAATGGACGCTCCGCGCATATCCGCGAAAATGGGTACGAATATCGAAGCTGTCCTTGAAAAGATCGTGACCGACATACCTGCTCCCTCAGGCGACCCCGAAAAGCCCCTCAAGGCGCTTATTTTCGACAGCTATTACGACTCCTACAAGGGCGTTATCATCTACGTGCGCGTTAAAGAGGGTACGGTAAAGGTCGGCGATAATATCCGCCTCATGGCTACGGGAGCTGTATTCACGGTCGTTGAGGCAGGCTTCATGGACGCCGATTCTCTTGTAAACAACGGCTCGCTTGAAGCCGGCGAGGTAGGCTACATTGCGGCATCTATCAAATCTATAGGCGACACTCAGGTGGGCGATACTGTCACGAACAACGACGATCCCTGCGACGAGCCTCTGCCCGGATACCGCAAGGTCAACCCAATGGTCTTCTCGGGTATCTATCCCGCAGACGGCGCTAAATATGGCGATCTGCGCGAGGCGCTCGAAAAGCTTCAGCTCAATGACGCTTCCCTTTCGTTCGAGCCCGAGACCTCGGTCGCACTCGGCTTCGGCTTCCGCTGCGGCTTCCTCGGACTGCTCCACATGGAGATCATTCAAGAGCGTCTTGAGCGCGAATATAACCTCGACCTCATCACGACCGCCCCGTCCGTTATATATAAGGTCACTCTCACCAACGGCGAGGTGCAGTACATCGACAACCCCACAAATTATCCCGATCCTGCGGTCATTCAGACCGCCGAGGAGCCTATGGTGAAAGCAAGTATCCTTTCACCGTCAGAGTTCGTCGGCAATATAATGGAGCTTTGTCAGGACCGACGCGGTATCTTCAAGAATATGCAGTACCTCGATGATACAAGAGTAGAGCTCCACTACGAGCTTCCGCTCAACGAGATAGTCTACGACTTCTTCGACGTGCTCAAATCACGCACAAAGGGCTATGCCTCGTTCGATTACGAAATGCTCGGCTACACTCCGTCAAAGCTCGTGAAGCTCGATATACTGCTCAACGGCGAGATAGTGGACGCGCTCTCGTTCATTATCCACGCCGACAAGGCTTATGCAAGGGCAAGAAAGATCGCCGAAAAGCTGAAGGAGAACATTCCGCGCCAGCTCTTTGAGGTACCCATTCAGGCGGCAATAGGCGGAAAGATAATCGCTCGCGAGACCGTAAAAGCGATGCGCAAGGACGTGCTCGCGAAGTGCTACGGCGGCGACATAACACGAAAGAAAAAGCTGCTTGAAAAGCAGAAGGAAGGCAAAAAGCGTATGCGCCAGCTCGGTACGGTAGAAGTACCGCAGGAAGCGTTCATGAGCGTCCTCAAGCTCGACAGCTAAATCCGTCCTTCCCGGAGGTTATTATGATAAACTACATTATTCTCGGACTCACAGCGGCGATATTTGTCCTAAGTATCATCTGCGTCATTGCGGAGCTCGTTATTCCTCGCAGGTCTGCGGTCGGAAGGTTTTTCAGGAAGATACGCATACAGCTGCGAACCAAGTCACGCACAAGCCTGTGCGTGTTCGCGATTGTCATACTCATTTTCGGACTTGCCGCACATGACAGCGAAATGCGGCTGATATTCGCGGTGCTGCTCATCATGCTGCTGACGCTCATGGTGCTGCACCCGGAGGACTTTCTCAGTATTTTCCGTCAAAGAAAGAAGGCGAAAAAGCAAAAGCCTCTGCCGCTCGCAGCGACTGTAGGCGAGCTGCCCGAGGCGAGAGTGCTCCCCGAGCCGGAAGAGATAAATTCAGAAGAATCGAAAGGATAAAAATATGAGCATATACAAGTGTCCCCACTGTGGGGAAAAGGCGTTCAATCCGTGGACAAAGGCAATGGCAGGTCAGCTGAATTCGCGAGGAAAGCCCTGCATGAAATGCGGCAGGCTGTGCGTGAACGGCAAGGGCGCTACGATTTTCAACGCCGTTTACTGCCTGATAGCATTCATTTTCGTCATAATCGTCTACATGAACGGCACTAAGACCGCATGGCTCTATTATCATGAATTCCCGATAGTTCTCGGGCTGCTGCTCTCCATGTTCATCGTTCCAAGACTGGTAAATGCATTTTTCTTCAAAATGGAGCCTTCGATCAGGATCGAGTACAAAAAATGAACACGCTCGGGCTTTATTTTCACGTTCCGTTCTGCGCAAAAAAATGTGCATATTGCAGCTTCTATTCAGGAGCATATTCAGGGCGCACCGCACAGGACTACGTAAGTGCCGTTGTGCGGAATCTGCGGCATTATTCCGACAAGAGCCGTATCACGGATACTGTTTATTTCGGAGGAGGAACACCTTCTCTTCTTTCGGCAGCACAGCTCAGGGAAATACTGACCACGGCTGCCGAATACTTTTTTATAGCCGATAATGCAGAGATAACCCTTGAGGCGAATCCTTGCACTCTCTCGCCGCAGAAGCTCTTGCAGCTGCGCGATATCGGGATAAACCGCCTTTCAATAGGAGTCCAGTCTCTCAACGATGAGGAGCTGCGCTTTCTCGGCAGGGGGCACACTGCGGAGCGAGCGAAAAAAGCAGTGCATGACGCTCATGCGGCAGGCTTTGAAAATATCTCCTGCGACCTGATGATCGCCCTCCCCCGTCAGACTCCCGACACGCTCAGTTACTCAATACAGCGCCTGTATGCGCTCCCGATACAGCACGTTTCCGCATATATCCTGAAAATCGAGGAGGGAACTGCGTTCGACTGCGGTGATGTGCGGAATGCTCTTCCATCGGAAGATGAATCCGCGGAGCTGTATCTGAAAATGGTCACGGAGCTCGAATCACAAGGCTTCAACCAGTACGAGGTCTCGAATTTCGCACTGTCGGGCTTTGAGAGCCGTCACAATTGCCGCTACTGGAAATGCTCGGACTACCTCGGAATAGGCCCCTCCGCACACTCATGCTTCGACGGGAAGAGATTTGCCGCCAACTGTACCACCGACGAGTTCATCTCCGCCAATATTCAGCCGACCGTCATAACGGACGAAGCTCCCTGCGGCTTTGAAGAATTTGCAATGCTCCGTCTGCGCCTGAAAGAGGGGCTTCATCTTGCAGATGTCCCCGATCACTCCGAGGAGATAAGAGGGAAGCTGCCGCCTCTCATCAGAGAGGGATACGTAACCTTCAACGGTGAGACAGTTTCGCTCACGCCAAAGGGCTTTCTCATGTCAAATCAAGTAATAAGCTATATAATATTCTGAAAAGCAAAGTGGCAGCAGTCATATGACTGCTGCCGCTTCTTTTCCCTGACGGAACCTTTTACGCATGATTTGTGTATATTATTCATAGCGGATCGAAAAATCAAACCGAAAGGAGATCGCTATGTCTGACGTTATCAAGGGAGTTCTTATCCCTTTCCTCGGAACATCGCTCGGTGCTGCCTGCGTCTTTCCGATGAAAAATACATTCAGTAAGTCGCTTCAGTGCGTCCTCACGGGCTTTGCCGCAGGAGTAATGACTGCCGCAAGCGTATGGAGCCTAATTATACCTGCTATAGAACAATCCTCAGAATCAATGAAGAAGCTTGCATTCATTCCTGCCGCCTGCGGTTTTATGGCAGGGATATTTTTCCTATTACTGCTCGACAGGCTCATACCTCATCTTCATATGTACAGCACCGAAGCTGAGGGAATAAAAACCAAATTATCAAAAAATACAATGCTTATTTTTGCCGTAACTCTTCACAACCTTCCGGAGGGCATGGCTGTAGGAGCCGTGTTTGCAGGACTTCGCTGCGGAACCCCGGATATCACCTATGCCGCAGCTATAGCTCTTGCCATAGGTATTGCAGTTCAGAATTTTCCTGAGGGAGCAATCATATCAATGCCTCTGAGAGCAGAAGGGATGAGCAAGCCGAAAGCCTTTATACTTGGTGTTCTATCGGGAGCTATCGAACCCGCAGGAGCTTTTATAACAATTCTTGCAGCAGGTCTTATCATACCGGTACTCCCATATTTTCTGAGCTTTGCTGCAGGAGCGATGATATATGTTGTCGTCGAGGAGCTGATACCTGAGATAGCATCTGCAGAGCACTCCGACTCGGGAACCATAGCCTTTGCCGTCGGTTTCACCGCAATGATGATACTCGATGTAGCGCTAAGCTGAACATACACTCATAATCCGAATTCGTTGCTTTTATGCTCTACCAGCCTTTCACGGGCATAAGATCATTACAAGCCTTATTAATGTCTGCTCAACAACTAAAAATTGGCTTAATATAGCTTTATAAAGCCAATTTTTAGTTGTCAAAGTGCAAGAAAAACAAAGATATTGATAGTTTTTCTTGCACTTTGTTTTGCCCTTTAGGGCAAAATGAGCTTGACATCAAGAAATGTGACGCGCAAATTCCCTATATTATAAAGAATTTGCGCTCCCCGAACGAAGTTCGGGGCAATAACCGCCTTACGGCGGTTATTGAGGACACATTTATTATAAAACAATACACATATATTATACCACATTTTACAATTCATTTCAAGCGGTTTGAGGCAACAACTTGGATATACTATTTGTAGAAAAATCAGGCGTATATTTGTTCATTATGCAGATTGATTTTTCCATTTTGTAATGATACAATAAAAAAGAGGACAGCTGCATTGAGCAGCCGCCCTCTTTATGATGATAAATTATTTTACATATCCATACAGGCCTGCGATCTTTTGATTCTTTACAGCATTTGCTACAAGTCCGGCAACAACATTTGCACCTGTTTCACAGAAATGTGTTCCGTCAGTAGATCCCTCTACTACGCCCATAAGGTGATACAGAAGCGCTGCGTCATAGCCGATCGAATTATAGTGGTTTACCATAATAGTATTAAGATCAATACAAGGAATGTTGTATTTGCTTGCAAGGCTCTTGCAGGCGTCGCAGTATGTTGTGTAGCTGTTAACGAATTGTCCGTTTGAGTAAGCCTTCATTCCTATAACTGTAGTAACAAGTATCGGAGTAGCACCCTTGGCAAGAGTATCGTTAATGAATGATGTCATATACCATTCGTATGAGCCCTCTGTAGGATTATTTACATCTCCGCATACAGGAGCATATCTGTCCTCCTTGGTATAATCGGCATCGTTGATCGCAAACTGGATCATTACATAATCGCCTTCCTTGAGGCTGTCTGTAATAGTTGCGAATCTTCCCTCATCATAGAACTTCTTTGAGCTTCTTCCGGCGATAGACTGATTGCTTACGTTTACATCATCTGTGAAGTAATCCGCAAGGTAGTAGCCCCAGCCCTGCTGAGGAGCATAGCTCTCTCTGTAGCTCTGTACGGTAGAGTCGCCTGCGATATATATTACAGGTTTGTTAGACTCAACGAGCTGCTGATAAGAATCGGGATCGTAAGTCTCCGCAATGGGCTCGTCGGTGAGAGTCAGAGTGATGTAATCAAGATTCGGACCGCCCTCGGCAACCGCAGATACGAACTGGATAGTATTTGTTCCTGCATTGAGCGGAAGCACTATACCAAACTGGAGCCATGTAGTCCATGCTCCTGTACCTGTGAAGGATTGGAGCCAGAACTCCTGAGTATTGCCGTTGACATACACCTTCATCTGTCTATCAGTAGAAGAACCGTTTGCAAATCTGATATTAGTATAATAATTTCCTGCGTTTTCAACATTCACAGTAAACGTGATATTGCTGTCAACGATATTATCGAGATTAACATATCCGATATTTTCCGTCTTGCCCATTGAAGCATCAGTCTTTGTAAAGCCTTCGTTGCTTGTTTCTGTAACACCGCTTTCCCATACCTGATCTACAGCAAAGTAGTAGCCTGCCCATGGATCAGTTGTCGTAGTTGTCACAGTAGTTGTTTCCGAAGTTGTTGTTATTACACTCGCACTGTAGCTCTCGGGAAGCGAATCTATAAGATGAAGCAGGTATTTCTGTATTGACAGAGCGTCCATAGAAGTAAGACCGCCGCCGTTTTCGTAGACATCGCCATTGATCCTGCCCTCGGCAGTTATATGATTAGTTTCTGTACCATTTTCAGAAAACTTATCGGAATTTGAAAGAACCTGCAAAATAAGAACGGCGTCTGCCATTTCAACAGTGCTGTTGCAATTTGCATCTCCCCATACTCCGTTATTCACTGTAGTAGCTGCAGAAGAAGTAGTCGTTGAAGTCGTAGTTGTAGTAGTGGTCGTGGTTGTAGTTGTCGTAGTCGTCGTCGTTACAGTTGAGGTAGTTGTTACCGTTACAGCCTGCCAGTTCTGGCACTTATTATAGGTAAAGCTCCACTGCTGGACATTTGCGCCGCTTGCCGTGCTTGCGTTTTCCACCTCAACAAAGCAGGCGTCTCTTGAAGAACGTGTAGAGATGTAGTATGAACCGTCGCCTATTTTTGTAAACTGGAAGAGCATCATGCTGTCGCTGTTTGTATAGGGAACGATCTCGATATTTCCTCCGTCAGAGCCTGTCATAGCCTTGAGCACATAGTTCGGATCGGCTACGGAGCGGACATAATAGTAGGTAGTGCCGTTCATGAAAGGAGTGAGCTGCCACTGCTGGCAGGAAAAGTCATTTGAGCCCCACTGCTGAACATTGGTACCCTCTTCCATAACTCCCCCAGCGATATCCATTACCATTCCGCTGTTTGTATTCTTGAAGGTATAAACTGCGCTTGTATCCATTTCGGTATCGCCGATCTTCATAAGGCTCTGAACGAGCTCGGCATTTTTATTTGCACCGAGAGCGCTCTGGTGGAGATCGTCGTCAGCTGCGTAGTACTCGGTCATGGCATCATACGCTTCCTGGTTTGTAGAGCCGAGTGAAAGCCCGAAGTTCTGCCATGCTGTGAAGAGGTCAACTACCTGAACATTCTGTTCGGAAGCTATAGTATCGAGCTGACCGCCGAACCAGCGTCCGCTGAGGAGAGTATAGGTACCGGCGCTGTTTGTCCTGATGAGGTCGCTGTGTCTTCCCTGCTGCTTTACAAGGATAACGTTCATGCCCTTTGCCTTGGCACGCTTTACCATATCGGTAACTACCTCATAATACTCGTCAGCGTTTGAATAATTGGTGTCGTTGATACCGATAGAGATAACGTAATAATCTCCGGCTTTTCCGTAATACTCGATCGCGTCGAACTGTCCGCCGTCAACGAATCCCTTGGCGTACTGTCCGCTGGCAGCCATGTTTCTTATTTCAAATACATTTGTATTGACATAATTTTCAAGATACATACCCCAGCCGTGCTGAGCGGTATCCGTGGTGTTATAATAATTGCAGACGGTAGAGTCGCCGCAAAGCCAGATAGTGGGCTTCATTTCGCCTGTAGTATTGAGCTGGGTTATCTCGACGGCACTTATTGAGAAGTATGTTCCTGATCTTCCCTCAGTAGCCTGTATGCTGAGCTGACCATCGGTAACGGGTATCTGAATAGTCTCAACGGCATTGTTTCCGGTGAGATTTATCATCTGGAGCATACCCTCCATTTTAATGCTTGTTCTTGTTACATCGCCCGTAACTACCTTTACTTCATAGAGACCGGTAGGCAGGTCTACGTTAAAGGTATTGCCCGAATCGGTGCTGGTGAATCTTACTGCATCGCTGTAAGCTCCGGAACCGGAAGAGCTGACGTTTGTAACGGCGCTCGTATTGGCAAAGCCGTATCCGGTGCTTGAACTGTAACCGGTCGAAGCAGAGACTCCGGTATAGCCGCTTGCAGTACCGCTGCCGCCGAAATCGAATTTCCAGTTTGCGGTTGCAGCACTTGCCTCAAATTTGTCAGCGAGCTTTGTCATGCCTACTCCCGAAAAGGCGGTAAGAGACAGGGCAAGAGATGTAAGTCCGCTGATAATTTTTTTCAGTTTCATGATATGACCTCCAAATCCGTATAAATTGCGTACTTTTTATCTGATTTAATTATATCACGTAATGTTCAACAAGTCAATACTCCGCCTATGTAGTTTTGGACTTTTTTTCTTGATATTTGTATATTATTGCACAAAAATATGCACAATAATGCTCACTCTCCTCTGAATCAGGGTATTATTGTGAACAAAAGGAGTAATCTTATGTCCCGGAGAAATCAACATTCCGGTCATCGCAGCAGACTGCGGCTGCGATTTCTTTCATCTCCTCAGGAAAGCTTCTATGAGCACGAGCTTCTTGAACTTTTACTGTTTTATGTCCGCCCGGTCGTAAATACAAACGGTCTCGCCCATGACCTGATCGCCCGCTTCGGAAATATACTTTCGGTAACGGGTGCTTCCCGCAGAGAGCTTGAAAAAATTAATGGAGTCGGCTCGGAAACCGCTTTCTTTCTGAGACTTATGAATGATCTTTCACTTCATTATCTCAGCCGATCACGCCCTGACAGACCGCTTCGTTCGCAGGAGGAGCTTGAGAAATATTTTTGCGAATATTTCGGCAGCTCTGACGCTAAGATATGCTGTATTCTTTGCTCCGGTACATCGGATATCCCGGTCAGCATACCGTCAGAAAAGCTCATAAGCGGCAGTATTTCCTCAAGGAAGCTGACTGAGACTCTGCTAATGAATAATACGGTACGTATAACAATAGGTATAAATCACCCCGGAGGCTACCCCCTTCCCACTGAGGAGGATTACGTAATTACCCGGATATTTTCGCACCTTGCTCCCCAGATCTCGGTCGAGCTTACTGATTCTATAATATACGGCAGCGGAAAAAGCTTCTCCATGAGAAAAAACGGCGCTTTCAGCTTCAGCGGGAGGTAAAGGCAATGAAAGAGGATAAAAATAAGCTGCTAAGATCGCAGCTTCGCAAAAAGTATATGAAGTACGGAGCAGAGTCGCTCTCAGAGCAGGAGATGATCACACTTATCCTTTCATACTCGGAAAAGGGCGACGTCATGCAGCTCGCCGAACGCTTATCCCACGAGTACGGAAGCCTTAACACTCTTATCGACGCCGACCCTTATCTGATAATGCAGTCCGGCGAAATAAGCGAACAGACAGCAGTTCTTCTCAAGTCTGTTTCGCGGCTTGCATACATACGTTCCGGCAGCGACAGCCGCTTCCGATACCTCAAAAGCTCACACATAGCCAAAGAATACTTCTCATCCCGCCTGATCGGAAGCAGCTGTGAAAAGCTTGCGGCAGTATCGGTAAACGATAAATTGCGGGTAATGTCCTTCTGCATGATCTCAAGCGGAACAGGAATAAGGATAGACGCATCTTGCCGCAATATCATTGAATTTGCCATAAAAAATGACTCTCACTGGCTGTTCTTGGCTCACAATCACCCGAACGCCGATACACGTCCCTCTGAAGCAGATATAATCTCCACACGAACCATAATATCCACTCTCGCAAATATCGACGTCACACTTATAGACCACATCATAACAGGCTCGGGAGGAGCAGTTTCAATGAGAGAACACCCCGACAGCCGCAGCCTCAGCTTCGGCGGCGATATGTATAAGACAGCACCTGAACAGACCTCCTCCCGCGGCTAAAAGGAGCAGCATAACTATTTCTCCATTACGGCGACCGCCTGCATACCGAGCTCGGCGTAGCGCTGCTCAGAGAGCTCTCTTCCGTACAGGGTCTGTTTGCCGACGAGAGGATCGTTGAAATAGTAAAAGCTTCTGTCGTCGCCGACCAGAACGGCACAGTGTTCCCGCGACGTCCACTGAAATACCTCTCCTGTCTCCTTTATCCTCCATACGTTCCTGTCGCTCCGATAGGTCGGCTGCATACCTATGCTTACCCAGACCAGAACAGGTATCCCCCTGCTCACATAATCGGTACAAAGGCAGCTCAGGCTCGTTCCGCCAAGGTCGAGCACCTCGTACCTATCCTCGGGAAGTATCTTCCGCAGAGCACCGATAACCGCTCCGCTGAAGCAGCCGTAGCCGTTCTCGTCAAACGGATCTCCCACAAACACCTCGTTAGGGTCCCCTCCGTAAGCAACTCCCTTTTTATTATGCGTTATCTTCACCATCCCGACGTATCCACCATTGATAAGCTCATCGGCAGTGATGTCATGCCCGTAGTAAGCGAGCAGCATGGAGGTACTTACAAGCTCGCATCCCGTGGGATAGTCCTCCTGAGAAAAAAACGGCACATCGACCAATGAAAACGCCTCCCTCGGCTGCGCTTCCGCACGCTCCTCCACGGCATTACCGCTTCCGTCCTGCTCACTGCTTATATTAAAGGGAGCAGAAGCAGTTACAGCCGCCTTCCCCGATATGTCGGAGCGGCTCCCTCCGAGCAATGCGGCAGGGAGTGCGGATAAAAGTGCAATAAGCGCGATATAAAGCCTTTTGATAAGTATATTCCCTCCCCTCTGAAAATATGTGATACGTATCAGGACAGATGAATTTTCATCTTGCAAAACCAGCATTCCCAAGAAATCGGAACGCGATCATGTCTGCACGGGCTCCGTGCAAAAAGGGCGCACACGTTTGCTCACGTATGCGCCCTTACTGTCATTGTCTGCTTGTATTTTTGCTGCGCGTGAGGGTGAACTCGGTACGCTTTGCAGCAGACTCGCCGTTATGTCCATCTGTAACTATCGAGAGCTTCACCGAACTGAATCCGTCGAGCACCTGTGCAAGTCTGTACACCGTCTCTCTCAGTATATTCGTCTGATTTTCGGCGTATACCCTGCCTATCCTTGTATCCGGATTGCTCTCCATCAAGGCTTATATAAGACTGAGTACGTGCTCACAGCAGGTCGGAGGGTCTGCCGGAGAATTCATTCTGAATTTCAACACTATCTCTCCGCTTTCCGAAACAAGCTCCGCCATTACCGAATTATCGGCATATCGGCTGAAAATATCTATAAAGATAGGGTTCGTAAAGCTTATTTCGGCATAACTATTCATATCTGCCATAGCGTCACCTTATTCAAGAGCAGCCTTTATTGCTTCGACCCTGTCGGTCTTTTCCCATGCAGCGCCGAGATCCTCGCGTCCCATGTGCCCGTATGCCGCAAGCTGTCTGTACTGCGGCTTTCTGAGGTCGAGCATTTCGATTATCGCAGTCGGACGCAGGTCGAATACCTTTGCAACAGCCGCCGAGAGCTTGTCCTCATCGACCTTGCCCGTGCCGAATGTGTCAACAAGAATGGAGATAGGCTTTGCCACGCCTATAGCGTACGAGAGCTGGACTTCGCACTTCGAGGCAAGTCCCGCAGCAACGATATTCTTGGCAATATAACGTGCAGCGTAAGCAGCGCTTCTGTCCACCTTCGTCGGGTCCTTACCGCTGAACGCTCCGCCGCCGTGACGTGAATATCCGCCGTATGTATCAACGATTATCTTTCTTCCGGTGAGACCGCTGTCGCCCTGAGGTCCGCCCACAACGAAGCGGCCTGTGGGGTTGATGAAGAACTTTGTGTTCTCGTCTATGAGCTCCACAGGAATTACAGCGCGGATAACAAATTCCTCGATATCCTTGCGCACCTGTTCCAGCGAGACGTCCGCAGAGTGCTGTGAGGAGACTACCACTGCGTCAACTCTCACGGGCTTGCCGTCGTCGTACTCAACTGTCACCTGAGACTTTCCGTCGGGACGCAGATAACGCAGAGTGCCGTCCTTTCTCACCTCTGTGAGCTTCAGCGCGAGCTTGTGGGCGAGCGAGATAGGCAGCGGCATGAGCTCGGGAGTCTCATCGCAGGCATAGCCGAACATGATACCCTGATCTCCGGCACCGTTTGAAAGTCCGTCGGACTCGTCGTTTTCCTCTCTGTACTCGTAAGCCTCATTAACGCCCATAGCGATATCGGCGGACTGCTCGTCGATAGTCGTGAGAACTGCGCAGGTATGTCCGTCAAAGCCGTACTTTGCCCTGTCGTAGCCGATGTCTATAACGACCTGACGGGCTATCTGTGGGATATCTATGTCAGCAGAGGTGGATATCTCGCCCATGCAGAGCACCATACCCGTGGTGACTATGGTCTCGCAGGCAACTCTGCCGAGCTTGTCCTGTTCGAGTATAGCGTCGAGGACAGCGTCCGATATCTGGTCGCAGATCTTATCGGGATGTCCCTCGGTAACTGATTCAGATGTGAAAAAATGTTTGCTCATTATAAAACCTCCTGAATAATAAAAAGCGCCTCTTACCGAAGCGCTCTGATTTCTTTGAAAATCCTCATCTTTCGGATAAACCGCAGGATTTAGCACCTTGACCGTATCGGTCAGGTTGCCGGGCTTCACAGGACCTGTTTCCTCCGCCGCTCTTGATAAGGTCATGGAAATATTATAACTCATATATCCGTTTTTGTCAATAGGTGTCGGAGGATTTTTTTGCAGTCCGCGAAAAGGCGGTAATTCGGGGAATCAGGAGGTTGCACAAGGTTAATCCGGCAAAACAAATGAGCCTCCGTTTAAGGAAGCTCATCTGCCATGATATAGGGATTATTGGGGATTGATAATTTAATGTTGGGGTAAACATTAAATTACTATGAATATCAGCCGAAGGATCTCTCCTCCGACAATTATGATTATAACAGTATATTGTGTAATTCCTGTGAAATGCGGCAGTTTTTGGCGCCACAAAAGTTTCAACACAAGCAGGCGGTTTGTGTTGAAATTCACCATAACCTCCTCCGCATCTGCATTAGCTTTATTGTGGATCACGCATTGATCTTAAACCAGAATGTCGAGCCCTTGCCGAGCGTTGAGCGGACTCCGTAGTCGTAGCCGTGAAGCTTCAGCACAGCCTTTACGATAGAAAGCCCAAGACCCGTCCCGATCACCTCGCGTTTGTGGTTCTCAGAGCGATAGTACTTGTCAAAAATGAGCTTTATCTTGTCCTCCTCGATGCCGTCGCCGGTATCCTCCACCTCAATGAGCACGCCGTCGGAGCAGTTGATCTGCCGCACGTAGACCTGCTTGTCCTCACCCGTGTAGTTTATGGCATTGTTGATGAGGTTGTAGATCACCTGCTCTATCTTCACCACGTCACAGCGGACCATGCGCTCCTCGTCAGGAGCAAAGTGGATATTATAGCCCATTTTTTCGGAGATCCCCTTGAAGCGGCCGATTATCTCGCTGAGCTTGCTGCTTATCCCGAATTCAGTCGGTTCGAGCTTCTGCCGTCCGCTCTCAAGCTTAGAGAGATCGAGGATATCGTTTACCATTGCCGAGAGGCGATCCGTCTCGTTTATAATTATTTCGAGGTGTTCGTTGCGCTTTTTGGGATTATCACCGGAGAGATCGCGTATCATCTCCGCATAGGCTTTGAGCATTGTCAGCGGAGTCCGCAGGTCGTGCGAGACGTTCGCTATGAGGTCGCGCTGCATGGTATCGACACGGGAGAGCTCTTTTTCTGCGTAGGTAAGGGTATCCGCAAGCTGTTTTGCTTCAAGATAGCCTCGCCCGTCAAATTTTGTGTTAAAATTGCCCTTTGCGAGCTCCTCTGCAGACTTCGTTATCCTGTCTATAGGGCGAGCGATACGTCTCGACAGAAACAACGAGATTATGAACGCAGCCACAATAAGCAGTGCCGTGATTATCATAAGCTGACGCTTTATTATCGATACAGTTGAGCCAACCGGTACAAGGGCAGAATTCAGCAGCAGGTAGCCTTCGGGATTCTCACTGTCTCCGAGAGTACAGCCATAAAGCAGCATATCATAATTGCTCCGCGGATTCTTTATCTTGTACTTGATAATGTGATCCTCGCTGTCTGAGATCATCCGAACGTAGATGTAGGTGCTGTTCTCTCTGCCGTGGATAAGGCAGTCTCCGAGAACCTTTTTTGAGTAGACCGAACGTCCGTAGCGGTCGAGTATCTCGACGCACAGGTCGTTTTCAAGAGCTATTTTGCTTATCAGCTCATCAAGCTCCTCGCTGTCGAGGTCGTCATAGGAAGCCGCAATAGTTGCTGCACTGTCTGAAGCTCCCTTAGTTTTCATACGCTCATAGAAATTCTCAAGAAAAAGTATCTGGAACAGCCAGAGCAGAACAAATACCATTATGGTAAAAGCCACAAAATACATCCATATCTTGAATTTCAGCGGTATACGGCTGTTTGCGCTGTGTATCCTTTTAATTGGCTTCAAACTTATATCCCATTCCTCTCAGAGTAACTATGAATTTTCTGTATTCGCCGAGACTGTTCCTGAGCATTTTTATATGGGTATCAACAGTTCTGTCGTCGCCGAAAAAATCATATCCCCAAACTTCTTCAAGGAGCTTATCCCTTGTAAGGGCGATATTCTTGTTCTTGACAAGGTAAAACAGCAGATCGTATTCTTTTGGGGTCATAGAAGCCTTCTCTCCGTTGACGTAGACCTCTCTGCCGGAAATATCTATCTCAAGCCCCTCAAATACGTATCTGTCGAGCTTTGAAGCATCATCTGCACCCTTATTGCGCTTGAGGACAGCCTTCACCCTTGCCATAAGCTCCTTGGGTGAAAACGGCTTAACGACATAGTCATCAACGCCTATCTCAAATCCGAAAAGCTTATCGTACTCCTCGCCTCTTGCAGAAAGCATGATAACGGGGATATTTTTTGTCTTATGTATCTCCTTGCAGGCGGAGTAGCCGTCAAGTCTTGGCATCATAACGTCCATGATGATGAGGTCGTAGTTATTATCATGGCAAAGGTTAACAGCCTCCATGCCATTTTCAGCCTCAGTGACCTCATAGCCTTCAAATTCAGCGTATTCACGCACCACCTTGCGGATATTAACTTCGTCGTCAACTACTAATATATGTGCCATATCTTACCTCCGTATGGTTTCAGAGCGCCGAAAGCGCCCGTATTTCCTTCTATTTGCGGCACGGACTCCGCCGTCCGCCTATACATATTTATTATAACATATCATCACAAAAAAAGCAACCTGCGCGGAGTGATATTTCCGGTTTTTTTATCTTCGGCGCGAAATTGCCAGAGGGAGGACTCCTAACAGGAGCGATGACCCTCTGTCAGCTGCACTGACATCTCCCTGCACAGTAGGGAGTCACCCCGCTTATAGCTCATATCCACACAAAAAGCAATGGAGCGCGGAGAAAATTTTCGGCGCAGTTTATTCTCAGCAAGAAAACAGCACCGCGCAGCACAAAAAATGTACAATTTGTGAATTTTTCCCGTGATTTTATGTCAATTTTATATAAAATGTAATGTATCGCTAATTTTCTGATTGACATTTTCAGTTATTTTTGCTATAATGTCTTTAAAGTGTTATTTTGGGAAGGAGGCGGTCACCATGAAATCATTCAATCCCCTTGCAGCTGCAATAATAATAACAGTTTCAACCGCACTCGTTCTGGCGTACTGCTTCTTCGTACCGGAATACGCTACAGCAACACTTATCATATACATTTCGTCGATACTCTTCCTTTCGATAATCCTCGGGATCATCGGCTGGATCTACAAAAAGAAAAAGACATCCCTCGACAGAGGTGAAATAACAGGCATAACCGAGGATCTGAATACCGAAATGATAATCTGGGCAGACGACTTCTCCTACGTATTCATCAATAAAAGGCTGCGCGACCTGCTCGGTATCTCAAAAAGCGATTCAAACAAAAAAGCAGGCGTGTGGAAGGCTTTCGGAATAAATGCTCCTGACAGCTCCGCTCTTGATACCATAATCAGCAGCAATTCATACGAATCAAGATTCAAAAACGCTTCCGGAAGTATAACAACAATCGCGTGGAGCACCTCGCTTGTAAGAAAAAACAAAAAGAATTCTTTGTATGTCAGCACCGGCTTTAATCTTACCGAGCTGAAGAAAATGCGCACAAACCTTGCAAGTGCTAACGACTTCTTCAATTCCTCAATGGAGCTCGCCGAGATCGGTCTTATAATGAGCTCTGACAGACAAAATTACCGCGCTTCGTCAGAAACTATAAGAATGCTCGGTCTGAAAAGCGGCAGCATAACTGTAAAGCAATTCCGCTCGTTCGTTCATCCTAACGACCGGATGCAGTTCGACACAGCTGTCAATTCAGAGGACTACTCAAACGTAAAGAGCATAGAAATGCGCATAAAATCCGCAGATGGCTCATATCGCTGGTATTCCTATCGTTATAAGTCGATAGCAGGAACCGACAACACTCTTCCCCTCTTCGGCGGAGCTATACTCGATGTAACTCAGGAGCACGAAAAAGACATCCTCATCGAACGCCTCGCTTATATCGACGAAATAACCGAGATCGCCAACCGCAACAAGCTCGTTGATGTGGGACGCGAGATCTACGAGACCTGCCGTCTGCTCAGCTACTCATACTGGATAATCACTCTCGATATCGACCGCTTCCACATAATCAACGATACCTGCGGCTATACAAACGGAAATCACGTCCTTAAGAACTTCGCTCATATCCTGTATAAATTCGTCACTCCCGGCGGTCTTGCCGCAAGGATAAGCGGAGATAATTTCGCCCTCATTCTCAGAGATTACGGCGATAACGAGCTCCCTATGCGAACCGTGAAATCAATACAGGACGAATTCGGTAAGCTTGCGGTCGACGAGCTTGCTTCCATTAATCTGAACTGCTCAGCCGGATATTCCAAAATGCCCGACGACGGCGATTCATTCCTTGACGTTCTCGAGCATGCCGAGTTCGCCCTGAAGACCAGCAGTACAGCTCAAGGAAGCATCTGTGCCTATGAGCCGAGTATGCATGACTCTATCATCGGCAGCACAGAAATGGAAAAATCCCTCGCTCTTGCTATAGACAATAACGAGCTCCAGCTCTTCTATCAGCCCAAAATAGACCTCAACACCGGCAAAATAATCGGAGTCGAGGCACTGATCCGCTGGATAAAGCCCGACGGAACCATCGTAAGCCCGGACGTTTTCGTGCCTATCGCCGAAAGCTCTCACCTCATCGGAAAAATAAGCGAATTCGTACTGAACGAGGGCTGCCGCCAGAATAAGCTTTGGCAGAAAATGGGCTATCCGAATATCGTTATGTCGATAAACTTCGCTTCCTCCGACTTCTACCAGACAGATCTCAAGGATAAGGTTTATGAAGCTCTTGCAGCTTCGGGGCTTGCTCCTGAATGGCTCGAGGTCGAGTTGACCGAAACGCTCGCGCTCAGCGATATAGACTTCGCCGTTTCGCAGATGAACAAGCTGCGCGAGCTCGGCGTAAAGCTTGCTATGGACGATTTCGGAACAGGCTATTCGTCGCTCAGCTACCTTCAGATACTCCCTATAACGCTGCTCAAGCTTGACCGTTCGTTCATCACCGACATTGAGCACGACAATATCGCATATGAGATAGTTTCAGCTGTCATCAGGATAGCAAAGTCCAAGAAGATAGAGACTATCGCAGAGGGGATAGAGAATACCGTTCAGGAGTCTATCCTGCGCATGGCAGGGTGTGATTACGGTCAGGGATATCTCTACGGCAAGCCCATGCCTGCAAACAAATTAGAAGAATTTTTTGAGCAGAACGCTAAAAATACAATGTAATGCAAACGGAGGTAAACTGCTATGAAAAGACGTATTGGAATTTTAACGAGCGGCGGAGACTGCCCCGGACTGAACGCAACTATCCGCGGCGTTGCCAAAGCCTGCTATGAACGCTTCGGCGAGGACAATGTCGAGATAGTCGGCATTTCAAACGGCTACTACGGTCTTATAAATAATCTTTGCAAGGATATGTCGCCCTCTTCATTCTCGGGGATCCTCACGCAGGGAGGAACTATCTTCGGCACAAAGCGTCAGCCGTTCAAGATGATGCAGGTCATCGGCGACGACAACGTTGACAAGGTCAAGAACATGAAGGAGACCTACAAAAAGCAGAAGCTCGACTGTCTCCTTACGCTCGGCGGAAACGGCACCCACAAGACCTCAAAGCTGCTCGCGGACGAGGGTCTGAACGTCATAGGTCTGCCAAAGACCATTGACAATGATATTTACGGAACAGATGTCACCTTCGGATTCCATACCGCCGTTGACATCGCAACAGACGTTATTGACCGTCTCCACACAACTGCGGCAAGCCACTCGCGTATCTTAGTATGCGAGATAATGGGCAATAAGGCGGGCTGGCTCACACTCAACGCGGGTATCGCAGGCGGAGCCGATATCATCATTATCCCCGAAATACCCTATGACATCGACAAGGTTTGCGATGCTGTAATGGCCAGAAGCGCTTCGGGCAAGACCTTTTCTATCCTTGCTGTCGCCGAAGGTGCTTTCGATGTGAACGAAGCTCAGATGAAGAAAAAGGAGCGCGCAAAGAAGCGCGCCGAGGCAGGTATCGTTACCGCTACAGGACGCATTGCCGCTCAGATACAGGCAAACACGGGTATGGAGGCAAGGGTCTGCGTCCCCGGACATATGCTCCGCGGAGGAGCTCCCAGCGCTTACGACCGCGTTCTCTCTACTCAGTTCGGAGTTCACGCAGCATATCTGATAGCAAAGGAGCGCTACGGCAGGACAGTTGCTAAGATCGGCAACAAGATAACCTCCAACAAGCTTGAGGACATCGCGGGCAAGACCAAGTTCGTCGATACTGAGAATCACCTCGTTATCGCAGCACGCGACATCGGAGTTTCATTCGGAGATTAATTGAAATTTAAGGGCGGACCGACATCCGCCCTTGATTTTTGTTTATTAGGAGGCTCTGCCTCCCAACCTCCGCCAAATGGTTGTAAACCCTTTGGAATCCATTTCCACGCTCCCGCTCACTCACTCTGTGCAAGAAGGGCAGCCGCTCTCCCCTGACGGGAGAGAGGTGACACATTACCCTCCAAGCTAAAGGCACGGCTTCAAACCGTAAAAAATCAACAAAAAATTTCACAGCATCAGCAGCTTTTTTATTCCTATGACAAAAATTATATTTTATGCAGATTTTACTTTCCAAATCGGGAAAATTATGATATAATATATTATATATTTCTTTCAGGAGGTATTATTATGACAGAAAATGAGCTTTATGATCTTTGGTGTGCAAATGCCAAGGAAGATCCCGATCTCCGGACAGAGCTTGAAAGCATAAAAAATGACAGCGATGCCATCATCGATAGATTCTACCGCGACCTTGAATTCGGCACAGGCGGACTCCGCGGCGTTATCGGCGCAGGTACCAACCGTATGAATATCTATACAGTAAGACGCGCAACACAGGGATTCGCAGATTACCTCAATCAGGAGTACACAAGCCCCAGCGTTGCTATCTCCTACGACAGCCGTATAAAGAGCGACGTTTTCTCAAAGGCTGCCGCAGAGGTTCTTGCCGCAAACGGTATAAAGGTACATATCTATACCGAGCTTATGCCTACCCCTTGCCTTTCGTGGGCAGTTCGCGCACTGAAATGTCAGGGCGGTATCATGGTGACAGCAAGCCATAACCCTGCCAAGTACAACGGCTACAAGGTATACGGCGAGGACGGCTGCCAGATAACCCTCAGAGGCGCGGAAATAATCCTCGAAAAGATAAATTCTCTCGATATTTTCAACGGCGTAAAGACCTCTTCCTTTGACGAGGAGCTCGCAAAGGGAAATATCAAGTATATCGCCGAGGACGTTATTGAGGACTTCTACAAGCACGTTCTTGCAGAGGGCATCAACACCGATCTTTGCGCTTCAAGCGGACTCAAGGTCGTTTACACCCCCCTCAACGGCACGGGCAACAAGCCTGTCCGCGAAATACTGAAAAGAATAGGTATCACGGACGTTACTGTCGTAAAGGAACAGGAAGATCCCGACGGCAACTTCACCACCTGCCCCTACCCGAACCCCGAGATCCGCGAGGCTCTTGAGGTCGGACTGCGCTACTGCAATGAGGTAAAGCCCGACCTTCTCCTCGCAACTGACCCCGACTGCGACCGTGTAGGTATCGCAGTTCCTGACGGAAACGGCGGTTATGCGCTGTTTTCGGGCAACGAGGTGGGAGCTCTGCTGCTTGAATATATATGCCAGCAGCGTATCAAGAAGGGTACAATGCCCCGGAACCCGATCGCCATCAAGACAATTGTTACTACCGATATAGTAAGCCTCATCGGCAAGGAGTACGGCGTTGAGATAATCGACGTGCTCACAGGCTTTAAATTCATCGGTGAACAGATAGGTCTGCTCGAAGCCAAAGGCGAGGAAAATCGCTATATCTGGGGATTTGAGGAGAGCTACGGCTACCTTTCCGGCTCTTATGTAAGGGACAAGGACGCTGTAAACGCTTCAATGCTCATATGTGAAATGGCAGCTTATTACCGCACTCAGGGCATTACGCTCATCGAGGCGCGCGAGAATATGTACAAGAAGTACGGCGTTTTCTATCAGACACTCTACAGCTTCACCTTCGAGGGAGCAAGCGGCATGAAGAAAATGGCTGAAATTATGGAAACACTCAGAAATAACCACCCCTCCGAGATCGCAGGACTCAAGGTCGTTCGTTTCGACGATTACAAGGAAAGCACCTCAAAGGACATCGCAACAGGCACTGTTACGGAGCTCACGCTTCCCAAGTCGAACGTGCTCGCATTCTTCCTTGAGGGCGGCTCAAAGGTGATAGTTCGCCCCTCGGGTACAGAACCCAAGATAAAGACCTACCTCACCGCAAAACAGCCTACTCATGAAGAAGCAGAAGCTCTTGAAAAGAAGCTCCACGACGAATTTTCCAAGAATTTTGAATAATATCAAGGGCGGACTTTTAGTCAGCTTCTATTAGCGGAAAAAGCGGATTACCGAGCCTGAAATTATGGGCTCGGTAATTTTATGCCGCGATTCCGCCGGAGGGGGCTCCCCTTAGTCCGCCCGTTTACGTGAGTTTACCCACGAAACCGCAAACAAAAAATTCCGTCAAAGGTCTTGACATAACACAAAAGATGTGTTATAATAATTATCTGTAATGTACATCGGCACTACTGTCTAAGGTAACTGATGGGCTGCTCGGTTTGCAAGTAAAATTGAAAGAGGTGACAATGATGAAAGAGGGAATCCATCCTACTCTCTACAAGACAACTATTACCTGCCACTGCGGCAATGTAATGGAAACTCTGTCCACAAAGGAGAACATCAAGGTCGAGATCTGTTCCAAGTGCCACCCGTTCTATACCGGCAAGCAGAAGCTCGTTGATACAGGCGGACGTGTTGACAGATTCAAGAGACGTTTCAATATGGACAAGTAAGTCATTCAGGCGGTCTTTGACCGCCTTTTTGCGTTATAGGTAAAATATATGAATTATTATACTGTTTCGGAGGCGGCAGAAGCCTCCTTTATCGAAAAACGTTCCGAATTTATCGGCTATATCGCTCCCGCTGCTACCGACGACGAAGCAGTCGGGTTCATCAACTCAATAAAGGCTAAGCACCGAAAGGCTAAGCATAACGTATACGCCTACATCCTGCGCAGGGACAATATTTCCCGCTATTCTGACGACGGCGAGCCGCAGGGAACTGCCGGTATACCCGTGCTTGACGTTCTGCAAAAGCGCGGTCTCACCGACGTATGCATGGTGGTCACACGATATTTCGGAGGAATCCTGCTCGGCGGAGGCGGTCTCGTCCGAGCCTATTCCCACGCAGCCTCGCTTGCCTGTGACGCCGCCCACATTATGAATATGTGCCTGTGCCACCGCCTCAGGATCGTTACAGACTACGGAATGTATGGCAAGATCGCCTATATCCTGCCAAATCACGAGACCATAACAGTCAGCTCAGACTTTTCTGACAATGTTACCATTGAACTGCTTGTCCTTTCGGATAAGCTTGGTGCACTCACCGATGAGCTCACCGAAATAACTAACGGCTCTGCCAATATCACCGATCTCGGCGAGCTTTTTGAAGATTTTTCCTCAGTGAAAAAATTTTCCTGAAAAAATTTAAAGGGATTTCTTCGATTTTTGAGTATAAGTATTATAGAAAGTCCGAAAAGGGGGTAATTTTATGACCGTAAGAGAACAGACCGAGATCACGGAAACAGGCATTTTAAGCAAATATGCCTGCACAAGCATAGACGAAGCCGGTACAAAACGCGAAGATCAGGAGGAAAAATGTCCCTATCGCACAGAATTCCAGCGCGACCGTGACAGAATACTCCATTGCAACTCGTTCCGCCGTCTGAAAAGAAAAACTCAGGTGTTTCTCTCCCCCGTCGGCGACCATTACCGAACCCGTCTTACCCATACCCTCGAGGTCTCGCAGATAGCGAGAACTATTTCCCGCGGTATGCGCCTTAACGAGGATCTCACCGAGGCTATCGCTCTCGGACACGACCTCGGACATTCCCCTTTCGGTCACTGCGGTGAAAAGGTCCTCAACGAGATATGTCCCCACGGCTTCAAGCATTACATCCAGAGCGTGAGGGTCGTGGAGTCGCTTGAAAAGGACGGTCAGGGACTTAACCTCACCTATGCCGTAAGAGACGGGATCAAGTGCCACACGAATATGATAGCCTCCACCAAGGAAGGCAATGTTGTCCGTCTTGCGGACACTATAGCTTACATAAATCACGATATTGAGGACTCGATACGCGCAGGCATACTGCGCCCCGAGGCTCTGCCGCGCGACTGTGTGAATGTCCTCGGCGATACCAAAACCAAGCGGATCACCACCCTCATCGCCTCTGTCATCGGTCACGGAGCCTATGAGATTGACTTCGCTCCTGAGATACGCAAGGCTCACGACGACCTCAAGCAGTTCATGTTTGACAAGGTATATACCAATCCTGCCGCAAAACAGGAGGAAGCGAAAGCCGAGCTGCTCCTGAAGAAGCTGTATTCCTACTATATAGAGCACAGCAATAAACTCCCCGAGCTATATCTCAGGATAATGAAGGAAACAGATGCCGACCGCGCTGTCTGCGATTACATCTCCGGTATGAGCGACGAATACGCCGTTGATCTCTATACCGAGCTTTTTGTTCCGAAATTCTGGAAGTAAAGGTGAAAAAATGCCAAGAAATGACGAATTTCTTTATATGCTCAGAAACGCTAACCCCATCGAGACAGTCATGGGTTCTTACGTTCAGCTTATAAGAAGAGGAAGGAACTATGTCTGCTCGTGCCCGTTTCATTCGGAAAAGACACCCTCGTGTACCGTTTTCACAGATACACAGAGCTTCTACTGCTTCGGCTGCGGCGCGGGCGGCGATGTCATTACCTTTACGATGAAAATAGAAAACCTCGATTTCACCGAAGCTGTAAAGCTCCTTGCACAGCGCTCGGGACTTGAGGTGCCGCAGAGCAGCTCCGCAAACAGCCGTCTTGCTCAGCGAAAAACACGCATCTACGAAATGAACCGCATTGCGGCAAATTTCTTCTATACCAACCTATTAAAGGGAAAGGATAAGTCAGGACTGCAATATTTTGCAGAAAGGAAGCTCTCTCCGCAGACCGTCAAGAAGTACGGTCTCGGCTACGCCTCGGATTCGTGGGACGAGCTCACCAAGCTTCTCTCTGCAAAGGGCTACTCCGATGACGAGATCATTGACGCATGGCTGGGCGGACGCTCAAAAAAGGGCACTGTCTTTGATATGTTCCGCAAGAGGGTCATGTTCCCTATCATCGACCTGCGGGGAAATATCATCGGTTTCGGCGGAAGAGTCCTCGATAATTCCCAGCCTAAGTACCTCAATACAGGAAAAACTCCCGTTTTCGACAAGGGCTCGAACCTCTTTTCCATGAACTTCGCCAAGAACGCCGATACAAAGCGGCTTATCCTCTGCGAAGGCTACATGGACGTCATCGCCGTCAATCAGGCAGGCTTCGACAACGTCGTTGCTACGCTCGGTACTGCTATAACACCTGATCAGGCACGTCTCATCAGTCATTACGCCGAGGAAGTGATAGTTGCATATGACAGCGACGGCGCCGGTCAGAAGGCCACTCAGAAGGCCATAAACCACTTCGCCGATGTGGGGGTCCGCACTAAGATAATCCGCATGGAGGGCGCTAAGGATCCCGATGAATACATAAAAAAATTCGGTAAAAACCGCTTTCGCATACTGCTCGACGGCTCATTCGACGCGACCGACTTCATGCTCGATAAGTGTGAAGAGGGACTTGACCTGTCAACAGAGGCAGGGCGCGTGGAGCTGCTGAAAAGAGCTTCAAGGGTGCTTGCCGGGATAGAGTCGCCCCTTGAGCGGGAAGTATATATTTCCCGCACCTCAAAAAAATGTGATATTCCCGTTCAGGTCCTGAAGGCTCACATAGATACCCTGCTGCAAAAATCACAGCGCACGGACAAAAAGAACGAATGGCGCAGTATTACCGCAAAGACTGCCTACGTAAGAGACGACATCAATCCGGAGGCTGTAAAATTCAAAAAGCAAGCCAAAGCGGAGGAGACGATAATCTATTTCCTGCTGAAACGCCCGGAGGAATGCTCCGAGGTCGAAAAGCTTGCTCCGGCAGATATTTTCGTCACTCCCTTCAATAAGAAAGTCTATTCGGCTATACTCGGCAGAATGAAAAACTGCGAAAATTTTTCGCTTTCTCTGCTCGCTGATGAATTTTCCGACGCGGAAATGGGAAGAATAAGCGGAATAGCAGCGAAAAACAGAGAGATCACAGTAAATCTCGATGTTATTGCCGATTGCGCCGAAGTGCTGAAAAAAAGCAAGACAAATAAATCAGACGAACTAAGCAACGAAGACCTGATAAACATATTCAGATCAAAAAGTCAAAAATAGGAGGACTATTTATGGAAAATAAAAAAACCACTATCGACGCTCTTATGGAACAGGGCAAAACCAACGGGAAACTCACGACAAAGGAGATCACCGACGCTCTTGAGGAGCTCGATTTCGACGTTGACCAGATCAATACCTTCTATGATAACTGCGAAAATCTCAACATCGAGATAGTCGAGGATATGAATATGGACGCCGACCTCAAAATAGGTCTCGATTCCAATATGACCGATGACCTCGAAATGGCGCTCTCCACCGAGGGTATCGCTATCGACGACCCCGTAAAGATATACCTCAAGGAGATAGGAAGAGTCCCGCTGCTCACCACCGAGGAGGAGATCGAGCTCGCTCAGAGAATGGCAAAAGGCGACCCCTATGCTAAGAAAAGGCTTTCCGAAGCGAATCTTCGTCTTGTTGTCTCTATTGCAAAGAAGTACGTCGGCAGAGGTATGCAGTTCCTCGACCTAATTCAGGAGGGCAACCTCGGTCTTATCAAGGCTGTCGAGAAGTTCGACTACACCAAGGGCTTCAAGTTCTCGACCTACGCTACATGGTGGATACGTCAGGCAATTACACGTGCTATTGCCGATCAGGCAAGAACTATCCGCATACCCGTTCACATGGTCGAAACTATAACCAAGGTAAAGAAGGTTTCGAGCCAGCTTCTCCATGAGAACGGTCATGACCCCACGCCGGAAGAGATCGCAGACAAGCTCAATATGCCCGTTGACAAGGTGCGCGAGATCATGCGCGTCGCTCAGGACCCCGTTTCCCTCGAAACTCCTATCGGCGAGGAGGAGGACAGTCACCTCGGCGACTTTATCCCCGATGACGATGCTCCCGCTCCTGCGGAGGCAGCCTCACACACTCTCCTCAAGGAGCAGCTCAACGAGGTGCTTTCCACTCTGACAGACCGCGAGGCAAAGGTGCTCAAGCTCCGCTTCGGTCTTGAGGACGGAAAGTCGCGCACTCTTGAGGAGGTAGGTCAGCGCTTTGACGTTACCCGTGAGCGTATCCGCCAGATAGAGGCAAAGGCACTGCGAAAGCTCCGCCACCCCAGCAGAAGCAAAAAGGTCAGGGACTTCCTTGAATAATCATCAGAGCCTTTATTTCCGAAGGTTCATACATATGCGGAGGCGCTTTGCGCCTCCGTTTTTTGCATATACTGCCCAATCTGCACGCGCTATCTGCTCTTTGATCGCTGCAAAGCTGTATCTTCCGCCGCATCTGCGCCGCCGTTTTCGCGCCAAAGATAAAAAAAACGCAAATATCACTCCGCGCCGGTTGATTTTTTTATGATTATATGCTATAATGATAATGTATATAATTCGGAAATACGGTGGTCTGCATACCGCATAAATGCAGAGCCGCATATAAATGGACTTTCCCCGTCCGTCCATATGCATGAATGGAGTGATCATGAGTATTTTTGATCTTAGAAAGAATCCTCCCGAGCTCAGTCATGACTGGCTGGTTTTCCAGCAATTCGTCGGCAATATTGGCGCATTCACATACATTGCAAAGGAAAAAGCTGCTTACCTTGATGCTGCTGCCTGCCATATGCTTTCATGCCCGCGCGAAAAGCTCAATGAATTTGAGTTCTTCAATCTCCTTGAAAAGATCTCAAAAAGCCCCGTGGAGGGTCAGAAGCACATCTACCGTTTCACTGAAAATGGCTCCACTAAATACATAAAAATGAATATCTACGAGAGCAGCGATGAATGGCTCGGATTCGTTCAGGATTTCACAAGGCAGATCTCCGGCACCGGCGAGCATAAGTCATTCGTAGAGTACGATCCGGTCATGCGTATGCCCTCTTTCCCGTCGTTTTCACAGAAGATAAAGAAGATACTGCCGGACTGCCAGCACGCCTGCCTTGCCACAATGTACATCAACGGCATAGATAAGCTCGGCTCTTACCTCACGGTGGACAACACCAACAGCTGTCTTACCTCGGTGGCGGAGGCTCTGAAGGGCTTCGCAAGCGGAAATATCATCATCGGTTCAAAGTCAAACTACGAGATATGCGCCTTCTTCAAAGACTGCGACAAGATGAGCATTTACAATATTCTCAACAGTATGGACGAGGCTGTCCAGAGCTGCATACTCACTGACGACTTCGGCGAGATAATCGACATTTCCGACAAAAGCAGCCTGAGCCTTTCCATCGGCTGCTCCTCTTATCCCGAAGAGGCGGCGGACTTCAATATGCTGGTAAATTACTCTGAGTTCGCGCTGTATGAGGCTCGCACCGATAAACGCCATGTCATCAACTGGTTCTCAGAGGAAAATTACCTGCGCGAAAAGGACTCGTACAAGAACGCCCAGCTATTTTCCAGAATAGCTCAGGATAACCTACTCACCTATTACCTTCAGCCCATCGTCGAGAGCCATACAGGCGAGATAGTGGCTTATGAGGCGCTCATGCGCACGACCGGCGATATCAAGATGACTCCCAATCAGATACTGAAAATTGCCGAAAATCAAAATAATCTTTACATAATCGAAAAACTGACCTTCTTCAATACTATGAAGCTTCTGAGCGACAATCAGCAGGTGTTTGAGGATCGTAAGCTGTTTATAAACTCACTCGTAGGCAATCTGCTCACAGATGAGGATTTCAACGAGCTCTACCTCACCTATGGCGAGCTGATTGAAAAGACCGTCATCGAGATCGTCGAGGAAAGCGCCACTACCCCCGAGGGACTTGAGACTCTCAAGAGACGGTGCGGCTTCACTCATGCAAAGCTTGCTATAGACGATTACGGTACAGGTTACTCCAACAGTTCAAATCTGCTGAATTATTCCCCCGATTATATAAAAATAGACCGCTCGCTTATAAGCGATATACAGAATGACCTGAAAAAACAGCAGCTTGTCACCTCTATAATCGAGTTTTGTCAGGAGAATCAGCTCCAGTCGCTTGCGGAGGGAGTTGAGACCGTTCAGGAAATGAAAACAGTTATCCGCCTCGGCGTTGACCTGATCCAGGGATACTACACCTCAAAGCCAAAGCCGCTCTTCCTCAACAGCATTTCCAGCGAGATCAAGGACGAGATAATCAAGACGAATCTTGAAACACGGCCCAGCGGCGTCAAGAAAATATACACCGCTCAGAATGAAAAGGAGCTCGATCTGCTGAGCCTCGCTCTTGAGAAATACACCGATATCCACGTCTACCAGAGCAAGCTCACTATAGTCGGCGATCCTGAAAAGTCAGTGAAAATGAACATAACGATCATGAATAATCACAGCTGCGAGCTTACACTCAAAAACGTTAACATGGTAAGCGGAAACAGCAAGCCTACTATCTGTGTGGGAGATTATGCACGACTCGAGCTGAATGTAGTCAATAGCAATAAGCTTGGATATTCCGGCATTTACGTTCCTATGGGCTCGCAGTTCGAGCTCAGGGGCAGCGGTAATCTCACCATCGACTGCTACGCTTCCGAGGGCATCGGCATAGGCAATGACTATGAGCACAGCTACGGTGATATCACGGTGGATATGGACGGCTCGCTCGAAATAATCTCAAACAGCGTCGAGACCCTCTGTATCGGAGGCGGCTACAACGATGATGATTCCGAGATAAACCTCCGCTCAGGAAAGATAAAAATACATATGCATTCTCACAACGGCCTCGCGATAGGAAGCTTCAACGGTGACGCGAATATTGACATTTCCGAGGATTGCAGCCTCGACCTCACCATTTCGGGTATCAAGGTCACGGGAATAGGAAGCTGCAAGGGCATTGCAACTATAAGCTCTGCCGCCGATATAAATCTCTCGTGTACGGGCGCACAATCCGTCGGGATAGGCTCTCTTGAGGACGGCGAAGGCAGTATCTACATCAAGCAGGGCAAGATAACGATGAAAATGCGCTCGGCAAAGCACTCCGGTATCGGCGCTATCAAGGGCAGCGTGAATACTAAGATAAAGAATGCCGAGATCTCGATCGACTCTGAAGGCGACGAGATAACGGGTATCGGCGATTCGCTCGGCACGGGCAACGTCTCTATCATCGACTCCGCCATAACAATGAATATCCTCGCCGCTGAGCCGAAGGACATCGGTACGGGCAGCGGCGACCTGCAAATACAGAACTCTACCGTTAATTCTCTTGTTAACAATAAGAGGATAACTCATTGAAGTGGTCAGGTAAACACATTAAATGCCCGTGAGCGGCTCGGAACCCGCGCCGGTGTTTCGCGTTATAAAAAAGCGAGACCGAAATATTATTCCGCACATGAAATTCCCGCGAGCGGAGAGCAGCTCCCCGGCTTATACAAGATGAGCGAGCTTTGCGAGCGTGAACGCAGAATTGGATCCAAAAGGGAATTTGTCCCTTTTGCGGAGGTTCGGAAGCAGAGCCTCCGGCGGGGTTCGGGGCAGCGCCCCGAAAAAATAATCAAAAGGAAGTAAGGTAAAAATATGAAGCTTGGTATGGTTGGTCTGCCGAATGTCGGCAAAAGCACACTTTTCAACGCACTCACAAATGCAGGCGCGGAGTCCGCGAACTATCCGTTCTGCACCATTGAGAAGAACGTGGGTATCGTCTCCGTCCCCGACGAGAGGCTCGATAAGCTCGCCGAAATGTACGAGCCCGACAAGTTCACTCCTGCGACCCTCGAATTTGTGGACATCGCAGGTCTTGTCAAGGGAGCCTCAAAGGGCGAGGGTCTGGGAAATAAGTTCCTCGCCGATATCCGTGAGGTGGACGCGATAGTCCACGTCGTGCGCTGCTTCGACGACCCCAACATCATTCACGTTGACGGCAGTATAGACCCCCTCCGCGATATCGAAACTATAAATCTGGAGCTCATTTTCTCGGACATCGAGATAATCGAAAGACGTATCGACCGCGCAAAAAAGGCGGTAAAGGGCGATAAGAAATACCTTGCCGAGATAGACTTTCTCGAAAGGCTCAAGGAGCACCTCGAAAACGGCAAGTCCGCCCGCGGCTTTGACTTCACCGACGACGAGAGAGAGCTGATAAAGTCCACTCCCCTTCTTTCAGCAAAGCCCGTCATCTACGCCGCGAACCTCAGCGAGGAGGACTTCACTAACAACATCGAGTCCAACGAAAACTACAAAAAGGTCTGCACACTCGCAGCGGAGGAGCACTCCGCAGTTCTGCCGATCTGCGCCCAGATAGAGGCTGAAATTTCTGACATGAGCGACGAGGACAAGGCAATGTTCCTCAGCGAGCTCGGTCTCGAAATATCGGGCCTTAACCGCATCATCAAGGAGGGCTATGCTCTGCTCGGTCTCATCTCATACCTCACCGCAGGCAAGCAGGAGGTCCGCGCATGGACGATAACCAAGGGAACTAAGGCTCCGCAGGCTGCGGGAAAGATACACACCGACTTTGAAAAGGGCTTTATCCGCGCCGAGGTCATCTCGTTCGGCGACCTCATGGAGTGCGGCTCTATGGCTGCTGCAAAGGAAAAGGGACTTGTCCGACTTGAGGGCAAGGAATATGTGATGCAGGACGGGGATATCGTTCTGTTCAGATTCAACGTATAAGCTTACGGAGGTTATTCAGATGAGCTTTTCCCCGAAAGAGATACTCAAATTCGTTGAGGAAAACGACGTAAAATTCATAAGGCTTACATTCTGCGACATATCGGGCAGTCTGAAAAACATCGCGATAATGCCCAATGAGCTCGAAAGAGCCTTTCAGTACGGTATACCGTTCGATGCATCGTCCATAAACGAGGGCTGTTCAGATCTGCTGCTCGTTCCCGACATATCGACGCTTTCCATACTTCCATGGAGACCCAAGTCCGGACGGGTCGTCAGATTCTTTTGCAGCATGAAAAATCCCGACGGCTCGGATTACGCAGGCGATATGCGTACCGAGCTCATCAACTGCATAAATTCCCTCCGCCTTGACGGATATACCTGCGAAATGGGAACTAAGTGCGAGTTCTACCTGTTTGAGCTTGATGAGAACGGCGAACCGACAAAAATTCCGCACGACAAGGGCGGCTATCTCGACGTAGCTCCGCTCGATAAATGCGAGAATGCAAGGCGTGAAATATGTCTTTCCCTCGAAGAAATGGGGCTGAGTCCCAAGAGCTCCTGCCACAAGCACGGTCCTGCACAGAACGAGATAGAGTTCCGCGAAAATGAGCCCGTCACAGCGGCGGACAACATGGTCCACTACAAGACCGTAGTAAAATCCATAGCCGCGCAAAATGGTCTTTTCGCCTCATTCATGCCGAAGCCCCTCCCCAACGAGCACGGCAGCGCCCTGAGCATTTCCCTGAGTATCAAAAAGGGCGGCGAGCAGCTTTTTGCCCCAACGCTTGACGAAATGTCCCATGAGGGCAAATGCTTCATAACCGGCATACTCAAACGCATACGCGAGATAACAGCTTTCCTCGACCCGACGACTAACTCATACAAAAGGCTCGGTATCGGCTACGCTCCCAAATACGTCAACTGGTCGTTCGAGAATCGTTCCCAGCTGATACGTATCCCAAAGCCTGTGGGCTTTTCGCCAAGGATAGAGCTTCGCTCTGCAGATGCCTGCTGCAACCCATATATCGCTTTCAAGCTCATTCTCGACGCAGGCACAGAAGGCATAAGATCTGGAGACTGCTCGCTCCTCGATACAACTATGAAGGGCGGCTCAGACCACATGGGCTTCGAGCCCCTGCCACTCTCTCTCGAGGAGGCAGCCGAGGTCGCCAAGAACAGCGAATTCGTCAGAAAATCTCTTTCGGAAGAGGTAAGAGCGGATATTTTCGCTCAGCTCGACAGCCAGATCAAGAAATACAAGTTTGCTGATAATAAGGACGTCTTTGAGGAAAAGTCCTATTTCAAATTCGTCTGAGGTGAAGCATGAAAAGAGCGCTTATTGTATCCTCCAACTATGAATCCACGGAATCTGTCGAACAGCTTCTGAGAAATGAAGGCTATAGCAGAATCGCACCCGTTGCAAGCGGTAATGAAGCAAGGCGATTCCTCGACCGCGAGACCGAGCCCGAGCTCATTGTTATCAACACTCCCTTGTCCGACGAATTCGGTCAGGAGCTTGCCGAGACTGCCTCAGCCACTACTTCAGCCTCCGTTATCCTTATTTGCAGGAACGACATTTCCTCTGAGGTCTCGGACAAGGTAGCTGAAACAAATATATGCGTCGTTCCCCGCCCTGTCAACAGAGATTTTTTCCTTGAATCTGTGCGGCTGCTCGCTGCCGAACGTGCAGAGCTCCGCGGAATGGCAAAGGAAAGCAACGATATTCTCATGAAAATAAGCGAGATACGCCTTATCAGCCGTGCGAAAGCCGCGCTTATGAAGTACCTCAGATTCACCGAGCCGCAGGCTCACAAATACATCGAAAAGCAGGCGATGAACAGCCGCTGCACCCGCAGGGAGATCGCTGAAAAGGTCCTCGCACAATATGAAAAATAGCTCCGCACATGGCCTGAACCATGCACGGAGCTTTGTTATTTGTTCCCTCTCTAAATGACGCCTCAGCAGTCCTTTCAAGCGGCATATAGGAATTATTTCTTGTCCTTTGAGGGAGCTTCCTTATCTTCCTCATCTTCGTCTTCATTCTCGAAATCCTCGATTGTGAGGTCGTCGTAATCGAACTCAAGAAGCTCATTGCAGTTAGGACAATTTATCGAACCCTCGTCGATCATGCCCTCGTCAAGGAGAATAGTATCTCCGCAGGTGGGGCAGGTTATCTCGTAAAGCTCTTCATCGTCCTCATCATCAATGTACTCGTCATCAAGCTCTTCGTCATCATAGTCTTCGTCGAGCTCCCAGCCGTCCTCATCGCAATTTTCGCAGTCGCCCGAGCACTCTTCATCATCAAAGTCATAGAAATCATCTTCTACATTGCCGAGATCCTCATCGAGAATATCGCAAAGCTCTGTAAGCTCATCTACCTGAGACTGAAGATCCTCAACATAGAGCACAAGCTCTGAAAGCACATCTGACATCTGGAGCAGCGCCTTGCCCTCCTTAGTGGAATTGTCGATCTCAAGACCGTCGAGAAGTCCCTGCAAATAGGACATTTTTTCAGTAAGCTTCATAACAAGCTCCTCCTTTCGGGATAAAGAAATATTGTATTTAATGTTGCGTATACTGCAAAATTATGCTCTTGACATATATTCGCCTGTTCTTGTGTCGATCTGTATCTTCTCGCCCTCGTTGATGAACAGCGGAACCTTTACCTCTGCGCCTGTTTCAACAGTTGCAGGCTTTGTAGCATTTGTAGCTGTATCGCCCTTGAAACCGGGATCTGTCTGAGTTACAACGAGCTCAACGAAGTTGGGGGGCTCAACGCCGAAAACGGTGCCCTTATATGAGAGTATCTTGCAGATCATTTCTTCCTTGACGAACTTGAAGCTGTCGCTGAGGATAGAAGCGCTGATCGGCACCTGCTCATAGGTTTCCATATCCATGAAGTAGTAAAGGTCGCCGTCGTTGTAGCTGTACTGCATATCCTTTCTCTCAACGAAAGCTGTGGGGAACTTAGCTGTGGGGTTGAAAGAAGTCTCAACGACCGAGCCTGTGATAACATTCTTGTATTTTGTTCTTACAAAAGCGGCTCCCTTACCGGGCTTAACGTGCTGGAACTCAACGACCTGAACAACCTGTCCATCGAGTTCAAAGGTAACGCCGTTTCTGAAATCTCCTGCTGAAATCATATAAAATACCTCCGTGAATTTCAATTAGAATATATATTATTTTACCACATTTTCATATTTTTTGCAATACCTAAAGCTACAATATTATAAAGATATCAGATTTTTTGAACATTTTGTCAGATTATTGCAGCCATTTTCAGTCAAAATGACAAAATCTTCTATACGAACGCCGAATTTCCCTGCAATGTAAATTCCGGGTTCTACTGTTACAACAGCCCCCTCATTGAGCGGGAGCTTATAATTGGGGGAAGCATTGGGCTTTTCGTGTATCTCCATACCTACTCCGTGACCGAGGGAATGTCCGAAGCAGTCTCCATATCCTGCTGCCTCGATGATATCACGCGAGACCTTATCGAGCTCGCTGCCCGTTATTCCCGCGCGTGCAGCCTCGATACCCGCAAGCTGCGCCTTGAGGACGATGTTGTAAACACTGCGCATCTCCTCGGTGGGCTCGCCTACACAGACAGTTCTCGTCATATCGCTGTGATAGCCGTTGTAAACCGCTCCGAAGTCCATGAGAACGAACTCTCCCTCCTGCACCGCCTTATCCGAGGGAACTCCGTGCGGCATGGAGGTATTCGCTCCCGAAAGCACGATAGTCTCGAATGAGAGATCCTCCGCGCCATTCTGGAACATGAGGCGGTTTAACTCAAGAGCTATCTCACGCTCTGTCCTGCCGACTTTTATGAACGGCAGGAGCTCCTCGAGCGCCTCCTCGGCTATCCTCTGTGCCTTGATGATACAGGCAAGCTCCTCCTCGTCCTTGACAGCTCTGAGCGACGATATGGCATTACTGAGCGAATCGTCGTCGATTATCTCTATATCGGTAAAAAAATGCCTGTAGGCGTGAAGCTCGCGGACTGTCATGGTCTCGGACTCTATCGCCACCGTCTTCGCACCGTGGCGCATGATAAGCTCTATAAGCTGAGGGAAAAGCTTTTTCAGCTCGATCACCTCTGCGTCCTTGACAACAGCTCTTGCTTTTTCTATGTATCGGAAGTCCACCAGCAGGTAGGTCTTGTCGGGAAATACCAGAACTGCACCCGCGGATGACTTCATTCCTGTAAAGTATCTTCTGTTAATATCCGAAGTGATAAGGGCACAGTCTGCCCCGTTGAACACCTCGAAAAGTTTTGCTGCTCTGCTCAAAGCTGCGCCTCCTTAAAGCTCGGACATAGCCTGAACGGCAAGGTAGTAGCTTCCGAATCCAAAGCCGCAGATGACTCCCTTGCAAACGGGTGAAATAACCGAATTATGGCGGAATTCCTCTCGTGCATGGACGTTGCTTATGTGTACTTCTATGCACGGTATTTTTATCGCCGCAATAGCGTCGCGGATAGCATAGCTATAGTGAGTGTAGGCACCCGCATTGATTATCACGCCGTCAAAGCTTGTCCGCGCGGCGTGGAGCTTGTCGATGATAGCTCCCTCGTGATTGGACTGGAATATTTCGCACTGCAAGCCCTGCTCCTTTGCGCGGTCGATGATGTTCCTGTTGAGGACGTCTATTGAGGAATTTCCATAGACACCGGGCTCGCGCTCGCCGAGGAGGTTGAGATTCGGTCCGTGTATTACAAGAATTTTCTTTATCATATTCAGCTCTCCTTTTAATAGTTACCTGAATCCGTGCGGTTCACAGCAATGACTCGCTGAAAACCGCATAGATTCAGGATTCTTGTTATCTGCGGTTTTAGCTTGCTTTCACCTATTGGGTGAAAAAATTGTACCAAAAATTGTACTCTAAAAAATGCGCGTTTTACTGGAAAAATACGCCCTATTATGGTATAATAATAAGTGGAAGGGGGCGTA
>CALEPT010000176.1 GCA_937910385.1 uncultured Ruminococcus sp.
AATAGCATGAAATATCCTTGCCGTTAATTATAATATTGCCATATTCAACATCGTACCGCAGAGGTAACTGACTGCGTCATCACATCTGATTGCAGCGGAGCAAATGCGGTGTTCTCAACAGCATGTGAGACTGCAAATGTCAACAACGTGCAAATAACAACTACTGGAAATTCGTCACGTGGTGTATATGCTACCTATGAAGGTATTATAAATGCAGATCATATTGATATTACCACAAGCGGCTCACATTGTGCTCCAATAGCTACTGACCGGGCGGTGGATAGACGGAGCAATGTTCTATATCACGAACACGAATTCCGTCATAAACCTGAACGATGACAATCGGTGGTCAGCTCGTAAGTGCTGCTGCGGGTCGCTGGGGAAATGACGGAAGCAACGGCGGTATTCTTACTCTCAATATTAACGGCTGCAACATTTCAGACAGCATTGGAACTGATGATATAAGCTCGGTCACAGTAAAAGTGACAAGCGGCGAGTTCACAGGGTGAACATCAGGTGATGTTACCATAGAATCATAATCGCATCAAAGAGAGTCGCAAGGCTCTCTTTCTTTTTTTATTATATCGGAAGAGAACTATTTGGTCAATAGTCTGAAAGTTACTGTGTTTTGTATCGTTGAAGCGCAGCGTTTGCATGAAACTCAAAACACCGCGCTCTGCTTTTAGCCTTGAGTGCGGTGTTTCTGATTTGTCCCAAAAAGGAATACCCTATAAAATCATATCCATTCGGCTAATGTGCAGATACCGGGATATGCGTTTATGTTGTCTGGTTAAGTAATTCTCGTTTCATCAGGCAAAGATCAAATACATTCAACTTGTTATCCTCACAGAGATCCGCAGCCCGCCAGTTTACCAGTTCTGTATCCGGCACAGCAAGGAGCCATTTCTGGAGTAAGACCACATCGGAAACATTGAATTCCCCGTCGTTATTGACATCACCCTTAACACCGCTTGGCGGTTCAGGAGGTGTATCCCCAGGTTCTCCGGGCGGAGTTCCCGGCTGATCGGGAGGAGTGTTACTGGTTGTTGTCTGTGTCTCGGTTTCTGTAGCAGTGGTAGTCGAGGTAGTTGACGACTTTGATGCGGAAGAAGTTGTTGTTGTTGTTGAGGTTGTTGTTACTGTTGTTGATAAGATTGTTGTTGTTTCCTGTACATCAGAATCGCTCCACGGATTCCATACAGAATACGGTGTATAGCTGTAGTTATCAGCCGATGTTGCTGAGGAAGTTTTATCCGCAGTGGAATAGCTGCCTGTTACGGTTATCGTGTAAGGCGATGTGCCTGAAACAACGGCGGAACCGTTCGCAACGATGGAAACTGTTTTACCGGAGGCATCTACAATGTTACCTGCTGCATTATACAGATTGGTGACGGTTGAATTACCGGTGCAGACCCACTGAGAATCAGAATCCAGATAAAGATTGCAATAACCTGTTCCGGAGGAGGTCTGTCCAAAGGTGTTGTCATTGACAACGGCTCCTGTCAGAACTGAACCGTCGGTCAGGTAAAAATCCAACTCCGAAATACTGTCCCAGCCAATATTACCGTCAAATTCCTGGTCAATGCAGGTAAAGATGCAGTCAGCGCCATTTGAGCCGGTCGTACCCCAGCGGCTGAATCCCGAAACGAGCAGGAGATAGTCAAAATCATAATTTGTGTTAATGTCTACAGCGTTCAATGTAATTGTGGATTCCGTATTGGTATTAAAAAACAGTGTTGAGTAGTCTCCATTTGCTGTACAGTCAATAGAGCCTCCGTCCATGTAGAATTCTGAATTACCCACAGACGAATCACCGGACATGGACTGATAGAGGATAATTCCCCATGTAAGGTTACTGTTCTCACTTTCGGTCGGCGCATCGCCGGAAAGTGTACAATCCCACATAGCAAGACTGTTTAATCCTTCAATGCAGATACCCTCAGAAGCTGTAGCTGTCAGAACTGCGTCCGCAATTGTGATATCCGCTGTGCAATAAACCGCCGGAGAACGAGTACCATTAGAAGTGTAGCTGCCGCCTTCTGCGATCATTGTTCCGCCGCCTCGGTCAGAGCGAAATGCAGCAGAGGACTGCCCGGCACTGGCAGCATTGACATTATAGGCGTACAGCGTGCCTCCGCCTGCTGCGTGGATACCTCCGGCAGTGTTGGCGGTGGTGTTGATAACTGCGTTGCGGACATAGGTCACACCGCTGTCGTAGGAAAAGATACCGGCACCGCCTTTGTCTGTCGAATTGATGGTCGCACCGTCAATATAGGATGTTCCATCTACAGTCAGCACCGTTGCACCAATACCGTAAAAGCTCGCGTCATCACCCCCAGTAGAGGATGAACCTGTACGGGAAGCGGTTACATTTTTCAGCCAGATCGTGCCTCCATTGTTGAGGATCGCATTGTAATCAGCAGACGATGAAGAAACAGAGGGTGAATATGCTGTGGTTTCAGAATTGTTGTCGGCAGATGTATAGGTCAGGTCAGCGTCCCATGAGGTCGGTGCAGAGGAGCTGCCGCCCGATGTGGTTCCGCCGCCGCCGTCAGGTGGCGTTCCTCCGGGTCCATCTGCATAGACATTGAACCCGGCACAACTCAAAAGCATAGCTGTGGCTGACAAGAGAGCGGTCAGCCGATTGGCAGTTGTGTAATGTTTCATAATAATTCCTCCTTTTCATTTATGGAATCCATTTGTTATATTATATATAAGCAGTCTTAAAATAGTCTTAAAATGTGTGAAATATCAATAAATTTCAAAATAATACTTGGAATAATTATGTTTTTTACAAGTGCTATTGACCATTAGCCTGTGTGCAGATACAGGGATATGCGTTTATGCTGTCTGATCCAGCAATGCTTGTTTCATCAGACAAAGGTCGAACGCATTGAGTTTATCATCTTCACAGAGATCAGTCGCCTTCCAGTTGGCAAGGTACGTATCCGGCACAGCCAGCAGCCACTTCTGAAGAAGCACTACATCTGCCACGTTGAATACGCCATCCATGTTCACATCACAGGCGACCTCCGGCTCCTCGATCGTGACCTCGACCAGATCCCATTTCTGGCAATTGTTGCCGTTTGCTTCCCACTGTGCAACGTTGTCGCTGTTGCCGGTCCCGGCATCGGCGATCTCCACAAGACAGTTGTCACGCGAAGCGTGCGTGAGGATATTGTAGCTGCCGTCGGGATTCTTCACGAACTTGAAAAGCATCGAACTGTCATTTGTGCTGTATGGTGTCAGGAAGATATTGCCGCCGTTATCGCCGTTTTCTGCTTTCAGGCAATAGTCTCCGAGACAGCTCATAATGTAGTACATATGAGAAGTACCGAACTGTTTCAGAGTGAATGTGTTGTTCGTACCGGGATTCTCCGTGTCTCCGCGCCACTGCCATACATTCGTACCGTCCTCTGTGCCTGCGTATGCCACGTCCATAAACAGACCGCTGTTTACGTTCTCGAACATATAGGTTTTGGAGGTATCCATTGCACAGCCGTCATTTTCGACTTTTTCGAGCGTCCAGTGCTGGGAGGTATCGCTGATCGTTGTCTGCCACTGCACGATATTGGCGCCGACTTCCTTGCTTGCCGCCTGCACACCGAGGCATTTCTTATCACCGGTCTGCTTCGTGAGGAGCATATAGGTGCCGTCTGAAACCCCATAGAACTTGATCTTCTGGCAGTCTGCACCTGTCTCGCTCCAAATTCCGACATTTGCACCGTTCTCCAGACTATTATCTGCAACTTCGAGGAAGTAGGTCGCCTTATCACCGACCTGGCTGACCAGATAATAGTAACCGTCACCTGCGGAAATGGCTCTGAATGTGTTCTGTGTGCCGGGTTCAGTTGCGCCCCACTGCTGTACGTTTGTACCGTTCTCTGCTTTTGCGCCGTCCACATCGAGATACAGACCGCTGTTCACATTTTTGATCATGTAGAGTGCACCCTCGTCCAGTACTGCACCCTCACGGGTTCCGACAGGTGCGCCGCCGACCTCGATCTCTTTCAGATGAGGCGGTTCATAAGAAGTGCTTACATAGTTCTCGCATTCCTCGTCGGTGATGTAGTGGATCTTGCTGTACGCATTCCACGCACCGGAATAGGCATTGCAGAACGCCTTGATGTCGGTGTTGTTCGTATTATAGGCAGATACCAGATGATAGCCGTAGCAGTCCGTAACATTCCATGTATCGCTGTTATGATCTGTGAAGCTGATCGGAGAAGCAGTGGAGGTCGGGCTGTCTGCGGTATAGCTGCCTTGTCCGTAAAAGAGATGCAGGATGATCTGTCCGGGTCAAGTGCCCATGTGTAGCCCTCAAAGCGGCAGTATTCATTGATAACTCTCGACCCTTCACCGCCGATGACCTGAGAAGAAGCGTTCGGGTTGCTGCTGCCGGTAACAGTGTGATAGTTGTTGTAATTGTGAGCGTAGCCGTTGGAATACTGTGGGCATCTTCTGGAACACTGCTCCCAGCGGTTGAACATGAGCGTGGTATGCAGACGGGAAGTATCGGTATTCTGCGAACCGAATGCAAACGTCCAGTAGCGGTTCAAAAATGTATTGTAGGAGGCGGTGATGTAGTCCGGATTGTAAGCGTTCCACTTATCGTCCGCCCAGCCGCTTGCCGGGGTGTTGATCCACATGAACTTGCCGACTTCCTTGGTGTAATTCTGCTCAAAGGTCGCACTGAAGCTGTTGTGATCGAGCCAGAAATTGCGGATACCGTAGAAGCCGAACAGGAGATTGCCGGAACCGGTATCGTTGAGATATTCACCCACGAAATTCAGGTTGCGGATGACGATATTTCCGGCAGGTGTGTCCTCCTCCTCGCCCCAGAGGTCATCGTTGCGGAACTGGCAGTCTGTGATCGTATTTGCTGCATAGGAACCTACTAATGTTTTATCATCACGGATCTGCTGATTCGCCTTGCTCTGGTTCACGAAGTTCAGATTTGCCGTGACAACAACGGTCATCGGAACTTTGCTGTCAAGCGCAGTCACGACCTCCTCGACCGTATCGCAGAACACTGTTTCACCGAGCAGACCGCCGATCGTTCCGGCTTTTTCATAGCCGTTCACCATACAGTTTCCGGCAAAGCCCTCCAGACCGTCCAGATTCAGCTTGTAGGTCTGGTAGAGGGCACCCGTGTAGCTGTCCACCGTGAAAGAATTGCTGTCGGTATCGAAGGTGAGCGCCGCCGTGCTGTCGGCATTGCTAACGATTTTGTAGTAAAGATCGTTGTCCTCAAAGTCCTGCGAGACTGCTGTGATCTGCCAGCGCTGGTTTGCACCGTCCGTGTCGGGTGAAGTCACCGCAAGACCGCCCTCATTCGTCAGGACATAGCCCGTCTGCGAGTTCACGATCTCGTATACACCGCTTGCAATGTAGTGCAGATACCACTTCTGCGTGCGGTTTCCGAGAAATTCCGCAGAGCTGACATAGTCGCCGCTGTCCGTGCCGGAAATGGTGATGCTGCGGTTCGTGTCACCGATGCCGAAGCGGAATTCCTGCACCAGATAGCTGAAAGCGTCCGCACCTGCTGCTGTGACCTGCATTGCCGGGATGCTCGGCATCATGGAGACTACCATTGTGAGCGCCGCAAGCAACGCCGTCAGTTTATGATGTTTCATATAGATTCCTCCTGTCTGAAATGTGATCGTTCATATTTACGTTACCTGTTGTATCTATGATAGCACAGTTTTCATCGCAAAGTAATCACATATTCCACAAATTTACTACCATTTTCCGCAAATATGATTGACAGGTGATGCAGAAGCTGTTATAATGAGAAAAAGGCGGTGACTATATGAAACAGATCGGCATTCTTATTCCGGCAATCATTGATCCCTTGCAGACAGAACTGATCGAAGCGGTCTATGAAACAGCAGCATCCTATGGGTATGATGTGCTCGTCATGACGAACACGACCAATGCCCATGACCATTTTCCGCACAATGACTATACCACAGGCGAGGAAAATATTTTTAGTCTGATCGAAACGGTGAAGCTGGACGGCATAATTTTCGTGTCGCAGGCATTCAAGAAAACGGTTCTGAAGCAACAAATTGCAGAGCGTATCCGGAATCTCGGCATTCCCTGTGTGGATACCGGTGGGACAGCCTATGGGTTTGACACGATACAGATTCCTCAGAAAAAAGCATTCTACGACATGACGGCACACCTGATCGGACAGCACAATTGCCGGAGTCTCCTGTGCCTTGCCGGATTCGAGGGCGATGCGGATTCGGAGGAGCGCATTGCAGGATTTCTGGAAGCGGCAGCGGCGTTCCATTCTGAATCAGACATCGTTTACGGCGATTATTGGAAGGACAGCGCGATCAAGCTCGGACAGGAAATTCTCTCAGGGAAACGCAAGAAGCCGGATGCTGTGGTCTGTGCCAATGACGTGATGGCGGCGAATCTCTGCGATACCCTCGAAGCCGGCGGGCTGAATGTATCTGCTGACATACTTATCACAGGCTATGATGCCCATTTAGCGGCGCTGGCACATTTCCCGACCATTACCACCATCGGCGGACAAAGCAGAGTCCTTGGCAAGGCAGCGGCAGAATCCCTCCTCGCACGCCTTGGCGAAACGGTCACACCGTCCGGGGATTCGCTGGATCTGATCCTTGGTGCAAGCTGCGGCTGTGTCGATCGGGCGGCAGACGACCGGACATTCTTGCAGGTGCAGGCATATGTCAAGAAAACATTCGAGGATTCCGAGCTGCACGAAATGAAGACTACGACCAATTATATCGCTAAAATGTCCGATATTGCAAGCCTTGATGATCTCATTCAGGCTGCCGACCTGACCGCCCATGTGCTGAATGGCTTCCGGACGCTTGATCTCTGTCTGTGTGAGGATTGGGCAGGCGATGTGCAGACACCGGAGGAATACCGCAGCAATGGGTATTCTGCGCAGGCAGAGCTGATATTGTCAAAACGCATCTCGCTGCCGTCGCAAAGTCATGTCCGCTTTTTCACGGAGCATCTCATTCCGGCGCTCATGACACCCCATGAGCCAATGCTCCTATATGTGCTGCCAGTGCATTATATTCTGCGGAATTATGGCTACTGCGTGTTGTCGTTCTTTCCGGAGGTGCATTTTCGCATGACGCCGTTTCTGGTGGGCTGGCTCGATGCCTTCGCCAACGGTCTGCGCACGCTGCAAAAGAAGATGTATACGGACTATCTTCATGCTCTTGTGGAGCAGTTCTCGCTGCACGACACCATGACGGGGCTTCTCAGCCGGAAGGGGCTTTTGCAGTATCTGCATGACAATACGGGAAAACCGCTCGGCATTTTGCTCCTGACGATCAGCCGTTTGCTTGCCCTGCAGGGAAAGAAAAGCGCCTCGCTATCGAACAGTATGCTTCGTTCGGAGCTTCTGGTGGCAGGAGCGCTCCGCCTGCTCGACAGCAAGGAGCTGATCACTGCCCGCATCAACGAAAAGACCTTTGCCGTCGTGTTCCCGTTCCAACAAAAAATGTCGCCCGATGCACAGGCAGAGCATATTATAACAAAGCTCGATGTGATTATGAAGAAAATGCAGGAGACTGCAAATTATGCCTATCTGCCGGAGCTGTTTCATCAAAGCAGTAGGCTCGAAACAGGCACGGAGGAAGAGCTGAACAGGAAGCTCACCGCACTGGAGCAAGGCGCAAAGTCCGCAGATGTTCCGAAAACGATCGACCTTTCAATGCTCAGAAAGCTCTACAAGGAGCTGCACCGTGATCCGGGTCTGGACTGGAATCAGACGGTCATGGCAGAACGTATGAACATAAGTGTCAGTTATCTGCAAAAGCTCTACAAAAAGCAGTTCGGCATCAGCTTTATGGACGATCTGGTGCAGGCACGAACAGAAAAGGCGGTCACGCTCCTGACCACGACCGACCTGCGCATCGGTGAGATCGCAGAGCAGTGCGGCTATCGTCACGCCACCCATTTTATGCGGCAGTTCAAGGCACAAATGGGAAAGACACCGTCGGAGTTCCGCAGCAGGCAGAATGGATAGAATAAAAGCGTACAGCCACTGCATTATTTTCAACTCTGATCCTAAACAGTGTTAGCCCTTTTCACACATTCTCTTCCGTCCCGTCCTTGAAAACAAATACCATTGTATCCTTATCGATCACTGCGCGCTTTTCACAGTATTCAGCCGGAGGTTCTCACTAAACTCAGTAATCGGTGCATCTGCACACCGCAGGGTATCCAAAAAATGTTCAATCACAGACCTTTTTTCAAGCATTTCGATCAACTCTGTATTAACCTTATCCAGCTTTGCTTTTGCCTTATTATGGCGTTCAACAAGTGCTTGCCTTGCAACAGCGTTTTAAAATAACGTTTCATCGAACTCTGGAGCGTCAAATACCTTGCAGTAAATTTCCTGAATTTCAACATCTGCATATTTGACACTGTCACAGGTATGCGAACCCGCTGTTTTGCTTTTGCATCGCCAAAGCAGATACCTATTAAGTGATAATCTTTCTGATTATAGCAAAATCGTCTGTTTATCGCATATTTTGATTGTTCGTAAGGTGTTCGGGTGGGTTCGCCGATTATATATTTATTCTTTTTTATCCATAAGAAAGCTATTCAACTCATTCATAGCAGATAATACAAGCTTGCAGTATCATATGACAGTTGCATCAAGATCATCGAATATTGTCAAGGTTTTTTGATTAATCAATAAATACTACTATTAAAAGTTGCCCTTCACAGAAATAGCCCCTATTCTTCGCGCAAAGTATTGCATTTAAAGGCTATTTGTGATAAAATAACTTTATAAATTGCAATAATAAATCGGAATTTGCGCGGTGTCCGAGAAAATTCCGATTTATATTAGTATTGCCGTAAGCGAAAGCAGACTTACAGTTTCGCAGAGAGTGAGCGAGCTTTGCGAGCGTCAACGTGGAAGCGGTCGAGCTGGCTCAGCTCGAAATTCTGATTTGTATGAACAACACAAAGTCCAAAACTTAAACCAAATTTAAAAGGAGTTAATAATATGAAAAAGCTTTTACCGGCTGTTCTCGCCCTCTTGATCACAGCCTCCCTCACAGCGTGCGGAAGTGAAAAAGACAATAGTTCTTCCTCCGCTCCCGAGACGACCGAGCCTGCGCTCTATCAGGACGTCACCTCCCCTGCGCGTCACACCGAAGCGAACGAACCTTTCTTCGGCGAGTATGTTTCCAACACATTCATCTCCACAGGCAATAACTACATCGTTGAAAAGACGGACAGCGTTACCTACCGCGCATATCTCCCCATTGAGGAATACGGTGAGCTCGAGTATTGCTTCTATTTCTCAAACACTGTAGACTCCACCTATGACAGCGGTATCAAGGCTTATGTAGGACTTGAGGGCGGCAGCTACATTATCGAAAGCGCTTTTGTCGGCGACGGCGGTACAGACCCCGAAGCAGACTCCCCCGAATCCCGCCTTGAAGTGACTTTTGACGGCAGTCAAACAAAGGAAGTCTCCCCTTCCGAGGTCTTTACAAGCGACACGATAACACTCGATATACCCGAGGGACATTACCTTGTCTGGGAATGGACTCTGACGGGTGAAAATATCCCGGCAAATGCAATGTCTCAGCTAACAAAAACAGAGAGCTTTGCAAAGGGTTCAAGTACGCCGGGCTACTGTGATCAGATCCCGCTCCCAGTTTTTATAGGAGCAAAACGAGATGTAAAATACCGCGTATCGGCGATAGGCGACTCGATAACTCAGGGCTGCCAGACGGAGTATATGGCTTATGAATTCTGGGCAGCGCGTATTGCGCAGACACTCGGCGCAGACTACGGCTTCTACAATAGCGGTCTCGGCTGGTCGAGAGCAAGCGACGCTGCCGAGGACGGCAACTGGCTCGAGCGCACCGCAAATTCCGATATTGTGATAGTCGCTTTCGGGACAAATGATATACTCACAGGCAGGTATGGAAATGCAAAAGGTCACGCAGACTCCGCTGAACAGATAGACGGCTACCTGCGCACTATCCTCGACCGACTGAAGCAATCTGACTGCGGTATAATCGTTTTCAATGCCCCGCCCGAGGATTACAAAGAAAGCTACGAGACAGTCCGCACCGAATATAACGAAATGCTAAGGGCTACCTGCGAGGAGTACCAAGTAGCGTATTTTGACTTCGCGTCACTTCTGTCTGATGAATCAAATCCTGCTGCCGCACTCTATGGCGGTCACCCCAACGGAGAGGGGGGCAAGGTCGTTGCCGAAGCGTTCATAGGAGAATATTCGGCTTTTCTCGGTCTTGAATAATATGAGCAATTTACTGGTATAATAAATTACTGGCATAATAATGTTTCTAACGAATGTGGATTTTCACGAAATTCGACAAAATTTTCGATAAAGGTATTGACGTTTATTGATTTATATGTTACAATGAATTTGAAAGGAGGAAAATTCATTTGAAAGAAATATCTACAAATTGTTAGGAGGTTTTAAAATGAACATTAAGAAATTTTTATCATTCGTTATATCAGCAGTTATGATTTCTTCATTTTCAGTAGCTGTTGTTGCTGATGCAGCTACTTATACCCGCTTAGTTGATAACGATCCAAGCGCAGCAGGCAACAGCTTTAGTTGCTATAATATGACTTATTACAGCGGACAATCCGGCTCATATAATAGTGATATGCGTCTGTCTCCAACAATCTATAATAATTCTGCAGATGCTCAATGGGAGTATCCACAAATTCATTATAACCAAAGCTCTTGCAGCGTAACATTAAACGTATACTTAAACCACGCTAACTTTACTGATCCAGCTGCTCAATACACAATGCAAGTAGATGTAAACGGAGTCGGTAAATATGTAGGTTATATAAATCAAAAATACGCTCCTGCTGGTTGGTCTTCAATAAGTAAAACTATAACTGCGTATGCCTCTAATTCTTACATTACCTCAGGGTATATATACGTTCAAGCTTCCAACGGAAGTAATAAACGTTTAGGAGCAGACGCTATAAATCTACAAGTTGTCTTTTAATTATGAGGTGATTTTATGAAAAGAAATTTATTAACGATTTTTTCTGTTTTAGTGATCGTTGGAGGACTGCCTTTAGGTTATTATATTAAGTCACATGATATTAAGCAAAACGACTCAAAGACTACCGCAGCAGAAGCACAGGCTTTAGTACAGATAGATGAAATATCCCAAGAACCTGCAACTTCCAATATCAAACCCTCACGTGAACTTGCCACACCTATCGACTATAATCAAGCTGATAAAAATGATATTTTACACATGATGTTAAATAGTATTGACTATTATGACAGCGTTTCAGGAACTATGATATTCTCATCAGACAATAAAAACGTAGTAAATGTTGTTGATTTTCAAAGTGAATTATCTACAGCTTCCGCATATTCGCGTTATGAACAATATTACATTGATGATTCTGATAATATATCATTGGAATATATATTATCATCTGAATGTACATTTTCAAACTTAGTCTTCTGCAATCAAAACAGCGAAATAAGTATTTTCCCGAATGACAAGACGTATATTTATCAAAATGATTTTATTACACGCTTAGATGAAGCTGTTCCTATCAAAGATGATGAGCGAGTATCTTTTGCTGACGACGGCTACCCAGTTTATCGATACAGAGCAAATCCAACTAATGTAACCATGTCAAGTATGTGTATATTCCCGCAGGAAATTGCAATGGGATATTTAAATGATACTTCTTTGTGGGAAGTCTCTGATATAGTGAATTACAATGAATTGATATGTTTTCAAATAAAAGGTGTTCCGAATAATGACTATGGCGCTAAATTAAATGTATCGCAATTTGAATTTTTAGTTGATGTTAATACCGGAGCATTAGTAAAATATCAAGGATATGACAAAGATGGAAATTTAAGCGACTTTATGTATACAGAAAACTTAAAGTTTGATGATAAAGCTGATTCTGTCACTCCTTTTAGTGATAATTTAATATCGCAATATAGTCAGATCCAATAAAAAGCCATAATAAAACCGCACCTTCCGTACAACGGAGAGTGCGGTTATCTTTTTTTGCGGAATCTCGGCATGAGCTTTTTAAGGTAAACGGTGTATATCATGCTCAGATTCAGGTCATAAAGTATAAAAACGAGATTTGCGAACACGAGCATTATCAGTGCCCCGTATCTGCCGAATTCGTCGAACTCCTCCAGCATCTGATCCAGCCCGAAAATATAGACTGTAACGTAAAAGTATGCCACCGCGCAGACATTGAAGACTGAAAGCTTTATCAGAGCCCTCAGAGGCTTGAAGCGCAGCCTTTGAATATATGAGCGCAGTATCGGGTAGTGCCCGAACAGCATTATGAATACGAGTGCCGCCTCTTTGTCGAAGGTTATGAAGAGCGAAAGCAGACTGACCGATATGTAGGTCAGCAGAGCCCAGCCCGTGTTGACCTCCGCCGCTATTATCATCAGCAGCATGCCCGCTATCATCGGCAGCAGGAGATATAGTGCCGGCAGTATCCCCGCAAGGAACATCGTCACGAGGCATAGCGCCGAAACTATGCCTCCGAGTGCGACCTTATAGCTTATATCCCTCATTTGCTCCCTGCTCCGTTTTTATCGCTCGCCGGCTTTTTTGCTTTCTGTATGTTGTAGGTTATCGCTCCGAGGACTCTGTTCGGAACAAGCCGTGAACCCCATATCCCAGCCCTGACCGACAGCCCCGGTATAGCAAACAGCTTACCCGCAAGTGCCTTTTTCAGAGCGTACTCTGCAGCATAGTCGGCACTTATCGGCTTTACGCTGAAGCTGACTCCGGCACGGTTATTGAAATTAGTGTCAACAGGTCCCGGACAGAGCACCGTTACAGTCACGTTAGACCTGTCGCGGCGGAGCTCCTCATATATAGCAAGTGAGAGACGCAGGACATAATTCTTAGTAGCATAGTACGAAGACAGTAACGGTCCTGTCATGAAGCCTGCGGCAGAAGCAACGTTCAGTATTATACCGCTGTCTCTTTTTTTGAAATCTCGCAGGAAAAGCTTTGTAAGGATATGCAGAGCAGTTATATTCACATTTATCATGTTGAGCTCATCGGTGAGGTCAGTCTCGTCGAACTTACCGAAAATTCCGTAGCCAGCGTTGTTCACAAGCATTCCCACGCCCTTATTTTTGCAGAATTCATATACCCGGAACACCTCGCTCTTATCGGCAAGGTCAGCAGCTATTATTTCAGTTCCTTCACCGAGCTCAGCCTGCAGTTGCCTGAGAACTGCTTCATTCCTGCCGGTCAGTATGAGCTGCCAGCCTTTTTGGCTGAGCTTTCTTGCCATGCTTCTGCCTATACCTGAGGTTGCCCCTGTTATCAATGCTTTCACGATCAATTCTTCCTTTCGCAAATATTTTCAGCAAAGCTCTCTGAGGCTATACTGTCTATGCCGAACAGAAATAACGTCTGTTCATAATCTGATACATTGACATGATCGCTTATATCTCCGTTCATATCCTGAGGTGATAATATAGTTATAGAGCTGTAATGCTGAATAAGAAACGGAACAAAGCAATCGGCAAAGCTGTCTTTTACAACGAGGAGCTTTCTCTCATTGTTTACCGACGTTTCGATCTTAACTACCGGAACAGTGCTGCCAAGATACATATCATACATATATCCTGAGCTTAACCTTTCACGGTCATACAATGATATCTCTGCTGGATTACCGTCATTATCGTAAGCAGTGCAGGATATCACGTCTGCACCGTCAGGATACTCGTATATATCAACGATATCCGGTTTTGCTCGAGTATAAAGAGTTCTGCTGTAGAGATTTCCGAGAAAGGAATCTGTCACGTGCTCGATAGTGTATTTATCATAGGTAGTTGGTATAAAACCAAGCTTTTGTATTACCGTTCTGTATACACAGTATGCCCCATAACTTGTCCATTTAGTATCATTACGGTAATAAATATAGTTATCTTTCATCATCTTCAAGATATTATATGCGTCTATCCTCCTTATATCGGGATCAAGCATATCATAGAAGGCATTGATCTTTTGATTTTCCGGCTCATTTTGAAGGTATAACGGGAGAACGTCACTGTATACTCCTGATGATGTAGGAACAACAGTAATGTAGATCGTTCCGTCATACGAAGATGCATACCGGTTTACAGCGTTGGCATATTCCGGAAGAGAGCTTCCCGAGATCTTTTCGGTATCGAGCAGCATAGCACTGTCCACGTAGATACCATTCACAAGGCTCTCTGTAAGCTGCGACTCAGCTTTTGATTTAAAGCTGATCCAGCGCGTTCTTCCTGCAAAATGATCTGTTACATACGCGCCGAGTTTATCTGAATAGCTGCCGTCATTGAGATCCTGAACAGACAATTCCGGAAAGTTGGAAAGCTCTCTGTTTTCCTTATCTGAAAAAAACTGCTTTGGTTTAAAAAAAGTCAGAGCAGAAAACATCGCTATAAATGCCAGCAAGAGAACAGCTGTTATTCCACCGGTTATCTTTGACATATTCCCTCCCCCCTTCTTTATAATCTTATCAATATCATCTGTGAGCTTCCCTCGTAAGAAATGAACGCAGTACACAACATGAGTAGAAGCAGTGAGATCATCGGAGATATAAGCTCGATCGCAATGCGCGCCTTGGTTCTTTCAGCACGTGCAAGCATATTCCGGAAAAGATTTGTAGAAGCATAAATGCTTATTAGTATCAGTACTATATATGATTTCAAAAGGTAAAATGAAAGCTGATCCGCAAAAACGCCTCCCCCTCCCAACATAGCCAGAAGATAACGGAAAGCCTCCTTTACGTTTGAAGAGGAAAAAAATACTCCTCCGATCACTGCAAAGATAACGGTGTAGAAAATTCCTGTGAAATTTTGTGTTTTTTTTGCTATCAGCCTGTTCTCCACAAGTATTGCGGCAGCAGTAACTGCTCCCCATATAAGACCGTCTGCGCTGAATGTATACCACAGCCCTATCATTGCCCATGCTGCTGCAAAAACAGCTCTCTTATACATTTTGTTTTCACTGAAAGAGGCGATCGGATTTAAAAAATATCTTCTGAACCAGAGTACGACCTGTGTATTCCACTTTGAAACAAATCCTCTTATTCTTGAAGAAAACAGTGGGTAGTTAAAGCTCTGCGGCAGCTTCATTCCGAAACAGCAGCTTATTCCCATTCCCATATCAGCATATCCCGAAAGTGTAAAATACAAGCAGAGTATATATGCGATCACGCCAAGCCATGCAGTCAGAGCTGCCATATTATCCGTATCAACGCTCTTCACTGCAGTATACAGCATATAAAGGCTGTCCGCAGCTATTACCTTTTTTGCAAGACCTTTTACAAATACGGCAAGCCCCCTGCCAATGAAAAAAAGCCCTGTCTTTCGCTTGGCAATGAGCTTTGCAAATGAATCATACCGCAGAACAGGTCCCATAATGAGACGGGGAAAATAAACAATATACAAAGCAAAGCGCACAATATTTATATCCGATTTTATCCTGCCCCTGTATACATCATAAAGCATGCCTATAGCTGAAAGTGTAAAGAACGAAATGCCTATAGGAAAAAATCCCTTCGGCAGATGAAGCATATCCGTAAAACGTGCGGAAAACTCCGCCCGGAATCCGAATATCGCCGTAAGATCTGCCAGTATGCAAACCATGCAAGGTATGGCAGCAAGCTTTCCTCTTCCTTTGAGTTTCTTTGTAATCATACAGCCGGCATAGTTTATGACACAATACGCTCCTATAAACAACAGGAAGCTAACTCCCCATGCTGCGCAGAATAACAGGCTTATAAACAACAGTGCATACTCGCGAAGCTTTTGCGGACAAACATAATATATCACAAGTGATATCGGCAGAAAGCCGTATATAAACAGTAAACTGCTGTATATCATCATTGATTCTCCTTTAATTTGCGCACGATATCCGCGAGGCCGGCGCTGTCCGTCATCGTATTAAGCACCTCGGTCAGTGAAGCTGCCGAGAGCATTTCAGGCAGACCGAGACTTTTCTGGAGCCTTTTTCTCAGCTCACGGCTGTTTTCTCCGCCGCTGAGTCCGAGCTCATAGAGACAGAGCCTTGTGATATCACCTGCACTTTCGCTCTGAGAAGCAGCGATACCTGATCTTTCAAAGGCGGCAAGAAGAACCTGCGGATCGATCCCCTCGACGCCCAGTTTCCCTTCAGCAGAGGGCTTATCCTTGCGTTTTTCCTTACCGAAAATATCGGGGATATATACATTAGTCACCTTACCTTTGTTTATCGCACCCTTTATATATCCCCTTATCCTGCGGCCGGCACTGTCGGAATCGGTGAGTATTATTATACCCGTTTTTTGGGCGTAGTAGCGTATAAGTTCAAGCTTTTCTTCATCTTTGAAGATACCAAAGCCGTTAGTGACGATAATAACCGCATCAACAAGGGAAGAAAGCTTTATCTTATCGTATTTTCCCTCAACTATTATAGCCTCGTCTATCTTTATCATCGAAGCCCTCCGCTAATTTCTGGTAATAAGCATTTGCGCTACCGCCTGTTCAAGAACAGTTTTTTCATCGGCAGCTGTGGAATTGAGCTTTACATTGGTATCGCGAAGTATCTTTATACAGGCTCTCAGGCGCTTAACGCTCATTCTGGAACTGTCGCGGAAAGCATTCTTTACCTTGAAGCTCCACGCATACGAAAAGTCTTTTTCAACATCTGATTGTGTTCTTCCCGAAGCTCTCGCACAAGCCGCACGGTACATATCTACAAAAGAATTTGTAATATTTGCCAGAACAGCTCCTCGGTTATCCCTATCTGTCATAAGCTCGTCAAGGGCGTCGAACGCCGCCTTTCTGTTCATCGCCGCGACTGCGTCAGCCAGTCTGAAAGCGTCAGTGTCACTCTGCACATGGACCATTTCCTGAAGCATTTCATAAGTTATCTCACGCCCCTGAGCATAAGCACATAGCTTCTCTATTTCATTTGATATCATCAGAGTGTCATTGAGGCACATATCCGCAAGCTCTTTTGCATTGTCAAGCGATATCATGCCGCCCCTTGCCGAAACGCTTGCGGCGATATCCTTTGCAAGCTCCTGAGGCGGCTTTACCGCGCATTCTACAGATTCTCCGTTTTTTGCTGCAATGTCAGCAAGCTTCTTATTCTTATCTTTGATCACATTTGACCTTGTTTTGTAATCAAAACGCACAGGAACTTCAAAACCTGTTACATTGAAAATGACGATCGTATGCCTGGGGATCTCCTTAAGAATCTCGAAGAGCTTTTTATTGACATTCTCGGCAGTTTGTCCGCGCATATCCTCATATGGTCTTTCGCAGTTATAATCATTTATGAGGATACAGTTATACTCTGTCATCATGGGCATTATGCCTATCATGTCATAGAGCTGTGAAATATCAAGATGTCTGCCGTCAAGCCTCGTCAGACCAAACTCCTCATTCGCTCCGACTGCTGCCTTGATTATAAGCTTTGTGAGCTTTTCGACCTCTGATACATTCGCACCATATATGTAATACAAATTTTTAAGCTCGCCTTTTTTTACAGCGGCTTTTATTGCTCTTATTTCAGATACTGGCATTACAGCCTCCTTAATTTATACTCTCCGTCTCCCGAAAGTATTATTTCAAAATTATTTATGCCTTTTTCATATCTTGTATCCGTATATATAAAGCACGTCTCATCAGAAATGTCATATCCGGAAGGTATGCTTCCATAGCATACAACAGGGCAGTTTTCCGGCAGATCGCTGTTGTTTACCGGAACAAAAGCTGCACACTGATCCCCGAATCGGATCATCACACAATTATCTTCATACTCTACCGTATAATCAATGTGATCTATAATAAATCCGGAGCCGCTGATATTATATATCCGATCCGCACCGGTTATTCCGGTATCAGAACATAATACCCATTCATCGACATCAACATACTCAAGTTCACTAAGATATGCAGAATATTGAGAATTTACATTGTTAGTCAAAACTGCATTTTCTACATCGGATATACCGTTTTCCATCAGATACTTCCTGACATATGCGGCAGCTCTGTAATCTCCGCTCAGATCAATTATATCCGTACAGCCATTATATGATACTATTACAGCGGCACCTGAGCCTTTTCCCACAACAGCCGCAATACAGTTTCCATACCTTATCCTGCTGCAAGCTCCGGAATATATAAGCAAAACTGCGCATACCGATGTACACGCCACACTAACTGCCGCTCTGTTTCTCAGAAGCATATATACAAGAAGCGTGAGCGCTGCTCCTCCAAAAGCGATCATCACCATGTCCTTGCCTGAACAAGAGAAATATGTAAAACGAAGCTTTGAGAGCTTTTCTGAGATGTACATAACAAATTTTATGATAATACCGGAAATATCTATAAAAGATACAAATCCTCCCGTCAGCACATGGATAATACCAATAAGCATTGCAAGAGAACAAAGAGGCAGTATCAGAATATTGCTCAAAGGAGATATCAGCGAGGTCTCGTCAAAATACATCATGCTCAGAGGCAGAAGTGAAAGCGAAGTGCATACCATGACCGTAATGCTGCGCAAAAAGCGGTAGATAAGTCCTCTGTCAGGTATATTCCTGACCATATATGGTCCGAATACTCCTATGCCGAAAGTACCCGAAAGTGACAGAAGAAAACCGCTGCTGTATATTGAGTATGGGTTCGCCAGACATATGAGCAGAGCCGCTGCCGCAAGCGAATTGAGCGTATCGTTCTGTCGCCTGAACAAGCGTGCACAGCAGAAAAAATCCATCATTATAGCAGCTCTTATCGCAGAAACAGGCGAATTCGCCATTAATATCAACAGTATCATAAGGACGTTGAGCACACCGAATGAAACATATCTGTTGATGCCAATAGCGTTTAAGATCTGCATTAACACTACAGCTATTATAGAAACATGAAGTCCGGAAACCGAAAGAACATGACCTATACCTACCCGATAGAGAGCCGTTTTGATATTATAGTCAAGCCCCTGCTTTTCGCCGAATATCATTCCCGAAAGAAAGTCTCCCCGATCCTTGCCCAGACGGGAACGGAATTGTGATGTCATGCGCTCTCTGTAAGAAGCTAAGAGATTCTTTATCTTTGCGGAATCGGTGTGCTCAACGGTTAATCCCTTTACACTTCCGGCTTGCAGAAATACTCTCTGCGATCTGTAATAGCTCTCAGTATCAAAAAGATAATCTCCCTGCAATGAAGAAAAGCTGCACTCATCAATATTGATTATATCACCATATTGAGCCTCAAGGTCGTTCCCGTAATAGGTTATTCGCGCACACACACGGCCGTTTATGCTTCCCTTTATGATATATGAGGATTTACCTGCGCTGTAATGCTTTATATCAGTTATCTTTCCTGAGAAGCTTCCTCTGATCCCGTCAAATGCCTTTATCCCGGCATATATAGATCTGCTGTTATAACCCATGACCGTACACGCTGCAATGAAGCATAATGTGAGCATAAGATAGTCGCTCCTGCTAAAGGCGATCTTGCTGCCGATAAAAATAACTGCTGCAACCGCGGCGACAAGCAGGAGTATCTCACGTATACCTGTAAAAAAGGAAGCGAAAAACAATCCTGCTATATACGCCGCCGAAACACCGATCATCTTCCGCTTCATATGTTTTATTTGAAGAAAAGTGGCAGCTTCTCAAGGAAGATTATATCGTCTCTGTCAGCTGCATCGCCCTCCGCAAGAACTGCCGATCTGCCTGTTATATTTCCTCCGGCAGCTTCTGTAAGCCGTTCAAGCGCTATAAGCGACTCACCCGTACTGATAACATCATCAACGATAAGTACATTTTTGCCTTTGAGCATTGCTGCCTTCTCTTGTGAAAGGTACAGCGTCTGTTCATTTGCAGTAGTTATAGACTTCACCGTTACAGAAATAGGATCTGTCATATAAAGCTTCACTGACTTTCTTGCCACGATATAGGGCTTTCCTGACTGCCGCGCCATTTCGTATGCAAGCGGTATGCCCTTTGACTCCGCTGTCAGTATCACGTCAAAATCAGGACACTTTTTCAGCAGCTCCTCTGAAGCAGCCACTGTAAGTTCCACATCAGAGAACATTATGAATGCGGCAATGTCTATCTTGTCGCTGAGCGGACAGAGCGGGAGCTCCCTTTCGAGCCCCGCTATTGTCATTTTGTATGATCCAGCCATTTTTCAGTCCTCCTTACTCGGTCTTGCCGAGAGATTCGGGACCCCAGCCCATTTTCACGCCTGCAAGCATATGAAAATGCAGGTGTTTTACAGTCTGACCGGCATCGTCTCCGCAGTTATTGATGATACGGAAGCTTTCGATCCCTTCCGTTTTGGCTATCTTAGCTGCAGCCTCGAATACCTTTGCCACGAGTGAAGAATTTTCCTCAGTTATCTTATCTGCTCCGCTGATGTGAGCTTTGGGGATTATGAGATAGTGTACCGGAGCAATAGGTGCGATGTCCTTGAATGCAAAAACGTATTCGTCCTCATATACCTTTGTACTTGGAATATCCCCGTCGATTATCTTACAGAATAAACAGTCCATAGTGATCCTCCTACATGATTATTTTATAATTCCTGAAACAACGCTCTCAAACTGAGCAAGAGCTTCGTCTATCTTTGTGATATCGCCTGCACCTGCCATAGCTCCGTCAGGCTTACCGCCGCCTTTTCCGCCTGTTAAGGCAGCTATCTCGCGGACTATCTTGCCTGCATTTGCGCCTTTAGCTACAGCTCCCTTGGTGCATACGCAGTAGAAAGTTCCCTTTTCGCCGATAGTTCCTGCAAAGAGAGCGATTATGTCGTCCTGCTTGTCCTTTACGCTGTCGCCGAGCTTTCTCAGAGCGTCAGGAGTAGAGCCGTCCATTCTTGCCGAAACGATCTTCACGCCGGATATGTCTTTAGCTCCTTCAAATATCGAAGCGACCTTCGCATTTGCTATCTGCTGATTGAGGCTTTCGAGCTTCTTGTCCTTTTCCTTGATCTCGGCGGCCGCTGCAGCACACTTTTCGGGAAGCTCGTTTACATTTGCAAGCTTGAGCGCCTTTGCAGACCTCATTATCGTATCCTTGAAGCCGTTAAGCAGTTCAAGCACTCCGAGTCCCGTAACAGCCTCGATACGTCTTACTCCTGCTGCTACAGAGCTTTCCGATACTATCTTGAAAAGTCCTATCTGAGAGGTATTGGAAATATGGGTACCTCCGCAGAATTCAACTGACTTATCGGCAGTTACCACACGAACGGTATCTCCGTATTTCTCACCAAAGAGAGCCATTGCTCCGAGTTTTCTCGCCTCGTCTATAGGCATTTCCTGCATGGTAACATCTATAGCTGCCATTATCTCGGCATTTACAATTGATTCTACCTCTATTACCTCATTCTCCGTCATCGCGCTGAAATGATTGAAATCAAAACGGCAAGCCTTTTCATTTACAAGCTGTCCTGCCTGATGAACATGATCTCCCAGAACAAGGCGAAGCGCATACTGAAGAAGATGTGCTGTGGTGTGGTTTCTCATTATTGCAAGTCTGCGCTCCCTGTCGATAACGGCATTGACCTTGTCACCCTTTGCAATGCTTCCCTGTTCAACTGTAGCGATGTGGAGGAAATGTCCCTCTGACTTGATAGTATCCGCAACTGAAGCAATATTTTCGTCATTGATGAGTGCTCCGGTATCTCCAACCTGTCCGCCGCTCTCGGCATAGAATGGAGTAACATCAAGCACGATGACTACATCATCGCCCTCCACGGCTCTTTCGATCTCCTCACCGTTTTTGTAGATAGCAAGCACCTCAGCAGAGTCGGCTTCAAAATCTGTGTAGCCCGTGAATATCGTTGCGGGAGCTTCAACCTTAATGCTGTTATCTGCCCACGACGAACCAGCCTTTGCTGCGTGGTCAGCCTTTGCACGAGCACGCTGCTCCTTAGCAAGCTCTGTAAAGCGGTCGCGGTCAACAGTGAGGCCCTTTTCCTCGCATATCTCGACAGTGAGATCTATCGGGAAGCCGTATGTGTCGGAGAGCTTGAATGCATCGTCTCCGGAAAGAACGGTCTTTCCCTCCTTTGCAAGAGCCTCGGTGAGTCCGTTGAGGAGCTCAGTGCCCTTATCAACAGTCTTACCGAAGGATTCCTCCTCTACGCCGATTATCTTTTTGATGTATTCGCGTTTTTCGGCAAGCTCCGGATAAGCTCCGGCATTCTCATTGATAACAGTATCACAGACCTCATAGAGGAAAGGCTTTGTTATGCCGAGCAGTCTGCCATGACGTGCGGCTCTTCTGAGAAGGCGGCGCAGAACGTATCCTCTTCCTTCGTTTGAGGGCATTATGCCGTCGCCTACCATGAACGTGGTACTCCTGATGTGGTCGGTGATAACACGCAGTGAAACATCCTTTTTCTTGTCGGTTTTGTAATTGACTCCGGCAATGCGCGAGATATGCTTCATTATGTTCTGAACAGTATCTACCTCGAAGATGTTGTCTACTCCCTGCATTGCACAGGCAAGTCGCTCAAGCCCCATTCCGGTGTCGATATTCTTGCTTGCCATTTCCTCATAGTGACCGTTTCCGTCGCTGTCAAACTGGCTGAAAACGAGGTTCCATATCTCGATAACGCGGTCTATCTCGCTCGCCTGCTCAAAGCTCTCGAACGGACCATACTCCTCGCCGCGGTCAAAATGGATCTCGCTGCAAGGTCCGCAGGGACCCGAGCCGTGTTCCCAGAAGTTGTCCTTTTTTCCAAGGCGAATAATGCGCTCGTGGGGAATACCTATCTTTTTCTCCCATATCTGCTCAGCCTCGTCGTCGCTCTCGAAAATGGTTATCCAGAGACGGTCGGCAGGGATCTGGAGGGTCTTGGTGAGGAACTCCCATGCCCACTCGATAGCCTCGGTCTTGAAGTAATCACCAAACGAGAAATTTCCGAGCATCTCGAAATATGTACCGTGACGGGCAGTCTTGCCCACGCTCTCAATATCGGGAGTCCTGATACACTTCTGGCAGGTAGTGACCCTCTTATTCGGAGGAACAGCCTGTCCAAGGAAGTACTTCTTGAGCGGAGCCATACCTGAATTGATGAGAAGCAGGCTCTTATCGCCCTGCGGCACGAGCGAAGCGCTCGCCATTCTCGTATGGTCCTTGCTCTCGAAGAACGAAAGATACTTTTCACGAAGATCATTAAGACCTGTCCACTGCATAAATATATCTCCTTTTGATAAAAAATAATACAAAGCAATACAAAAAAAGCCCCGCCGCCAATGGGACGAAGGCTCTCGTGGTACCACCCAAATTCGGGAAAGCACGCCGCTCTCCCCTCTTATTCCTTAACGCAGAAAATACGCCGCCGTTTCCCGCGGAGACTCGGGGGCAGCACCTGAACACCGCGCAAAAGCTCTCACCGAACGCTTTCTCTCTGAGGCGCGGACAAAACAGTCAATCCCGTCAAAGTCATGCAAGTATATTATACCCGTTTTTCCCTGAAATGTCAACAGTTTGCATTGACTTTTTCGGAATATCCCGTCATTTTTCCAAAGCAGCTATACTGTCGGCTATCTCCCGGAACACGGGAGCAGCACAGTCATTGCCGTACCCACCGTCCTCAACAAGTACGGTCAGCGCATATTTCGGCTTTCGTGCCGGGAAAAATCCCGTTATCCAGCCATTGTACAGCTCATCTCCATTTTCGTCGAGATGACCCGTCTGCGCAGTAGATGTCTTTGCAGCAACGGTCGTGTTTTGAGTTTTAGCGTTTGAATCTTCATTATTTCGTATCGCAAGTATCATCATCTTTTTTAGCTGATGTGAAGTTTCCGGGTCAAGCACCTGTGATATCTGAGGTATCTTCTCATCAGAGGTGCTGCTCCCATCCACGGTTATCCCCTTTATCAGCCTTAATACAGGCATTTTTCCGTCGTTTGCAATAGCACAGGTGAGCTGAGTTATCTGAAGCGGTGTCGATGTGAGCTTCCCCTGCCCGAATGAAAAATTGGCAAGCTCCGCAGGTATCATCAGTTCCTTGACCGTAGGAAGAACTCCTGCCGAACCCGTTATGCCTGCACAGAGATAATTTTCCTTTCCGAATCCGAGTGCGTTCGCAAGACGTCTGAAAGCAGCAATGTCAAAATTTCTGCTGAGGCTTATAAAGTATGTGTTGCAGGAATTCGTCATAGCTTCGGTCATTGTCTGAAGCTCATGCCCGCTGAGCTTATGGCAGTTGAAATACTGTCCGTCTATATTTATACTGCCGCTGCAGTCATACATATACTCGCTGTAGCCCTCATTTATAGCCTCCGCCGCTGTTACAAGCTTGAACACAGAACCCACACTGTAAGAATAAAGGTTCCTGTTAAGAAGCGGAAGCCGCTCGTCAGAAATAGCCGACTCTATATCGTACTGCGAATACGAGGGAAAGCTCGCCATTGCAAGGATATCGCCCGTTTTTATATCCGCGAGAACTATCGCTCCCCGTTCGATACCCGCTCCGAATTTCTCACAGATACGCTGAAAATCAATGTCTATTGTAGTAACTACTCCGCCTGAAGGTTCGCTGCGCACTATCCGCTTGCCGTCACCTATCAGGATACGCCCGAAACCGTCAGCATTATATGTCACGCTGTTTTCGGCATTATCCGAACGCAATATCGAATCATATGCATATTCGATACCGTCAGCACCCTTCCCATCAGAAAGATATCCGATAAGATGACTTGCCGTTTCGTCAGCAGAATATCTCTCCGGGATCTCAAAAACAGTGAGCCCCACACTATCAGGAGTTCCCGCTTCACATTCAAATACAAAAGGCTCCCCCTCGTCGTACGCTTCATAAAATTTCGCCTTGTCGAGCGCATATGCGGCGGTATCCTCACGATCAAGCGCGTTTGGCACGGCAACTGCTTTCAGTAAAGTATCACAATTTGTGAGAGGCTGCATATCACGGTCGTAAACAGTTCCCCTTATCTCACCAACAGAAAGAGTCAGTTCCGAGCGCTCCTGAGCTGCACGCACTTCTTCCTGCGCGAACGCTATCCTGTAATAATTGCACGCGATGAAGCAGAACATGATGAAAAACATCGCCGTCAGCATCATAACGCCGTGATCCGTCCTCTTTTGCATAAAAATCACCCCGAGGTCATTATTGACCCTCGGGGCGCTTTTATTCCTTTATGCGATGAGCCGCTTTCTCATCAGGACCATATCAAATGAATTAACAGCATCATCGCCGTTAAGTGATATCACCTTTTTTTACATTGCCTCGCTGTCAAAAACTATCGTGAACGGTCCGTCATTGAGCAAATCGACCTTCATGTCCGCGCCAAAGGAACCTGTCTCAACGTGCAATCCCTTGCCGCGCATGTATTCAACAAAATATTCATATAGACAGTTCGCTTCATCTGGCTTTGCCGCCTGAATAAAGTTAGGACGGTTGCCCTTGCGGCAGTCGGCATATAGCGTGAACTGCGGTACCACGAGAACCTCTCCGCCCACGTCTGCGAGCGAGAGATTTATCTTCCCGTTTTCGTCCGAGAATATTCTCAGATTCACTATCTTGTCAGCCAGTCTGCGGCAGACCTCCTCGGTATCTCCGTGACCCGCGCCGAGCAAAAGCAGATATCCGACATCAATACTTCCGCACAGTTCTCCGTCCACCTTAACGCTCGCACGGGTCACTCTCTGGAGCACTATCCTCATGTCCGCCTACTTTCTGATTATGTCAATGTCAAACGGCTTGAGCTCTATCTTGTCCTTGCCGACAGAATCGATTATGCTGTACATTGCCTTTGGCAGACCTATAGTCGCATTCTGCTCGGAATTGTTGAAGAAGATGATGTAGTCATCAAGACCATTCGTTCGAGTGGTTATCTCAACTCCGTCCGGGAGTCCCTTGAAGCGTGGGATACCCGTCTGCTTCATGATGTTAGCCGCAAAGCTTTTGTAAAAATCAGAATTGCATACAGTCCCCACATAATACGTAACTCCGCTGCAATATCTGTTCATCGTTACCGCAGGACAGCAGCGGTAGAAGCCGTCATCGTACTCGGCATACGCCTTTGCCGTCGTGGGATTGAGCACATCGCACCACTCGCGGCACGTAAATCTATTCCCGGCAAAATCAACAATAGTACGCTCACCGCTCCCTATAGGATCATATTCGGTTATTTCCGCGCCAATTAGCTCCTTGTAAACTGTGGGAAGCACCTCGGATATGCAGTTGTTGCTGCTGTCCTTGACTCCACTGCGGTTAGTCATAATAAGAGTACCGCCGTTGATGACATATCTGTAAATGTTTTCTGCAGCACTCTTTTTATATATATACATGCACGGAGCTACTACGACTTTATAATGCGACAGATCCGCATCTGGAGAAACAACATCAATATTCGCGCCGTATGCGGAAAACGCCTTATGGAACGCCTTCAGCTGTTCAAGATAATAGAAGCCTTCTGCCTGAGGCTGTATCTTGAATGCGCGGTCGTTGTCGGGAGAGTAGATTATAGCTATATCAGAAATTATCTCTGTCGTGTCAATGACGCCGAGCTTCGATACCGTCTTGCACAGCTCGGAGAACTCAAACAGTCTGCGCCCGGGAACATTGCTGTGGTCGATAAGACCGTGCCAGTGCATTTCCGCACCCTTTGTGGCAGTTCTCCAGCGGAAGTGAACTACTGTATCAGCTCCGTGAGCAAGCGCCTGAAGCGAATAACCCATTATCATTCCGGGCTGAGGTGTTGGAGACATGGGAGCCCAGCTCCCTGTCGCTCCGCTGAGCTGCTCCATTATCCAGAATTTCTCTCCCTTTATTCCTCTCATCAGATCGAGATGGAAGGCATGGGAATAAAACTCCTCGGAGTCCTTCGGGAGCTTAACAGGCGGATAATTATCATACGAAACGAAATCAAGCTCATTGAACAGCTTATAGAAATCGGGAGCATCCTCGCAGAACCAAGTATTTGTAGTCACCTTTGCCTTGGGAGCTTCACGCTTTATGGTCATGGCGAGCTCTTTTGCGTACATTGCCGTGCGCTCTGAGCTGAAACGGTAATAGTCAAGGCAAAGTGCAGGATTCTGCCACGCCTGAGGATAAGCGGTAGGCGGCTGTATCTGCGAAACATCGCTGTATTCGTTGCTCCATACCACTGTTCCGAAGGTCTCGTTTATGTTTTCCAGAGTATCATATTTGTCAAGCAGCCAGCTGCGGAACTTCTCCTTGCACACATCACAGCTGCAATGATATGCTTCAAGCTCGTTGTCGATCTGCCATGCTGTAACAGCGGGATTCGACCCATAGCGTATGACAAGCTGATGTGTAATACGCTTTGCATACTCCATGAATACGGGCGAATTTATGCAGCGATGTCCGCGAATTCCGATTTGCAGCGGTTTTCCGTCCGCTCCTATTCGTATTATCTCGGGGTGAGCCTCATAAAGCCAAAGCGGCGGACAGTTTGTGGGCGTACACAGAACTACTTCAATGCTGTATTTGGAAAAAATTTGGATAACTTCATCAAGCCATGCAAAATCAAATTCTCCGTCTTTGGGCTCAAGTTTCGCCCAAGCAAACTCTCCTATACGCACAAGCTTGACGCCCGTTTTTGCCATAAGCTCTGCGTCGCTGTTCCACATAGACTTATCCCACTGTTCGGGATAGTAATCAACTCCTATTTTCATAATATGCCTCCTGTTTCAGTATCATATTTAATTAGCTTACAGTTTCCCATGAACCAGCCCGAATATTTCTCCGTGCTCATATCATGAAAATACGTCTCTATTACACGGCATACTCCTCCGTGACTGACAATGAGGACGGTCTTATCACTATAATTCTCAATTATATCGTCGAGCGCAGAATATACCCTGTGAGAAAGCTGCAAAAGCGACTCTCCGGTTTTTCCCATTCTTACGCCGAACTGCGTTTTATCCTCTGCAAATCCCCCGGTATATCTGGGCTTTTTTTCATATTCTCCGTAATCCCATTCTCTCAGCCTATCATCTATGACTACAGTAAGTCCGGTCTTTTCCGAAACTGCTGCGGCAGTCTGGCGTGCGCGCTTCATAGGTGAAGCAATAATCAGGTCTATCTCATTCATCTGAGAAATGGTCTGTGCAAGCTCCTGAGCCTGCGCCATTCCCTTTTCATTAAGACTTATGTCAGTCGTCCCGAGGATCACGTCTTCCTTATTGAGATCGGTCTGACCGTGTCGTGTAGAATATATTATCAAATCATTTCCTCCGTTATAATAATGCAGCTTTTTCTATTTCCGCCCGTGCATTGTCAAGCATAAGATCACTGGGAGAATCCCCCCCCATTATCCTTGCGATCTCGGCTACTCTGCCGTCAAGACTGAGCTTCGTTACGCTCGTTTCAGTTCTGTCTCCGACAACTGACTTTTCTATCATCAGGTGATTGTCAGCCATGACTGCTATCTGCGAAAGATGCGTCACACAGATGACCTGTCTCACCCTGCCTATCTGACGCAGCTTTATGCCTATCTTTTGAGCTGCCTTTCCGCTGACTCCGGTATCAATCTCGTCAAATATCATCGTCGGGATGCTGTCCTTATCCGCGATAACACTCTTAAGCGCAAGCATTATCCTCGAAAGCTCACCTCCCGAAGCGATCTTAGATATCGGTCGGGGCTCCTCGCCTTTGTTAGCAGATATTAAAAACTCCACCGTGTCCATTCCGTTAACTGTAAGCTTGCCTTTTTCGTGATGGACAGCTATCACAACTCCCGCCATATTGAGAAATTCAAGCTCCTCAGTGACTCTTTCGGTAAAACGCGCAGCAGTATGTTCGCGGTAGTCATACAGTGCCCTCGCCTGCTCTGTGACCTTGTGGAGAAGCTGTTCCCTCTGTGCGGAAAGCGCTTCTATTTCTCCTCTCGCGCTGTCGAGCTGATTTATCTCGCGGCAGGCGTCATCATATAGCTTCACAAGCCCTTCACTGTCGAGGGCATACTTCCTTTTAAGCCTGTTTATAGCTGAGATCCTGTCTGCAAGGAACTCCAGTCTCTGCCCGTCAAGCTCGACCTTATCCGCAACCCCTTCGAGTTCCGAGGCTATGTCAGCAAGCTCTATCTCAACCGCTGCAAGACGTTCATAGAGTACGTTAAGAGCACTGCCGGCTTCGGTGAAACCCGAGAGCTCGGATTCCGCCGAGATTATCATGTCATTTGCTGCCTGCTCGCCTGTTATCGCCTGTATAGCCGTCTTTATCGCGATCACGGTCTTTTCGGAATTCTTGGCGGCGGAATACTCCTTTTCGAGCTCATCATCCTCACCGGCTGAGAGTTCAAGCTCCCCGATCTCGTCGATGATCTCATTGAGATAGCGGCTTCGCTCTATGCGGGTCTGCTCCTGCTTTTTGAGTTCGCCCAGCTTACGTGCAGTCTTCTGAAGCTCACGGAATGTCATTCTGTACTCCTCCAGCAGCGTATCGTCTCCCCCGAAATCATCGAGTATCTGCAAGTGTCTTGCGCTGTCGAGCAGTATCTGATTATCATGCTGACCGTGGATATTGATGAGCATAGCGCCTATCTCTCTGAGTAGAGATGCAGAAGCTGTCCTGTGATTTATCCTTGCAACGCTTCCTCCGTCTGCGCTTATCTCGCGCGTAAGAGTTATCTCATCACTTTCATGAGATATACCAAGCTCATCGAGCTTTGCCGTGATCTCCTCAGACAGCTCTGTAAAAAGCGCTGTAATGACAGCTTTGTCGCAGCCCGTACGGACTATGTCCTTTGTGCAGCGCTGTCCGAGAACTGCATTTATGCCGTTTATAAGTATCGACTTTCCTGCACCCGTCTCGCCCGTGAATATATTCAGGTCATTGGTCAGCGGAATGACCGCCTCCTTTATGACTGCAAGATTTTGTATATAAATTTCCTTAAGCATTACTCAGCCCTTACCTCCCGGAAAAAGCTCGCTCCTGAACTTCTTTGAAAGCTTTCTTGCATCGGCTTCGCTGCGCACAAGAATAAAAATGGTATCGTCACCTGCAAGGGTGCCGACAACTCCCTGATGATTCACAGAATCTATTGCCGCACATGTTCCCTGAGCCATTCCTGCACGGCATTTCAGTACGATAGTATTCATCGCATAATCAACAGAAAGGACAGCTTCCTCAAAAAGGCTCTTTTCAGCAACAGCCATCGGAGGAAGAGCATATCTGTAGACGCCGTTCTCGTCGCGCTGCTTTACAAGAGAAAGCTGCTGTATATCACGTGAAAGCGTTGCCTGAGCAGTTTTTATCCCACGCTCGGCAAGTATCCTCATAAGAGCCTCCTGAGTAGCAACAGGCTGTTCATTTATTATTTCAAGAATAGCTTCATGTCTTCGGTTTTTCATGATCGTATTTCTCCGCCCTTACTTAATGGGTCTGCACAGCTTCCTGCACAGAGATTCATGGAAAGAATTACCAATGAGATTTATGAATTTTACGTTGTTTTCTCCTCTGTATATCTCTATAGAGCCGTTTTCATGCAGATCTGCAAAATGCTCTCCGTCAACATTTATCACCATACACTCATCGCGGGAAGTAGTATCTGTGAGCCGAAGGTGCTTTCCCGCTGAGAACATAGTTGCCCTTGAAAAAAGTGAATGCGGGCATATCAGTGTCATTTCGATGCATTCAAGGTCGGGTTCTATTATCGGACCGCCTGCCGAAAGTGCATACGCCGTCGAGCCTGATGGTGTGCTGAACAGAACTCCGTCGGCACGATATTTTCCTACGAGATATTCCTGTGAATAAACCTCGAAGTCGCATATGCGGAAGCTTGACGAGCGTGCCGAGACCTCGTTAAGCGCAGTTCGCACAATGTCACCATTCTCGCCGTGATGAACTATATCAAGAGTCATTCGCTCAGAGACCTCGTAATCGCCGCTTGCCAGCAGTCTCAGCTTGTCAAGCTGATCTGCCTCAAGCCCCGCCATAAAGCCGAGCGTTCCCGTATTTATCCCGAGCAGCTTTGTATCTGTTCCTATAAGAAACTTCGCACATCTCAGGATAGTTCCGTCGCCGCCTATAGCAAGAACTACGTCAGCCGTCTGAGCCGATACACTTATATCCTCAAATTTAACGAACGGCTTATCCGAAAAATCATGCCTGAAAAGCTCGCTCACCGAAACCTCTATCCCTGCGGATTCAAGAACGTCACATACTCTTCTTGCACATACAAGAGCGTTTGGCTTCTGAAAATTAGGATATAATGCTGCTTTCATATCTTTACTCCTTAAAGTGATCTGAACGAACTCTCAACAAGCTCTCTGAAATCGTATATCACAGGATCTCCCGCCGACTTGCACAGCTTGACAAGATACTCGATGTTTCCGCTTCCGCCCTTTATAGGCGAAAAGGTATATTTCTCAGGCAGAAAACCCAGCTCTTGGGCAAATTCATTTATTTCAGTGAGGATTCTCACATGGACACGTTTATCCTTTACTATGCCTCGCTTGCCGATATCGCTTCTGCCCGCCTCGAACTGCGGCTTTATAAGGACTGCCGCGCAGCCTCCAGATGCGAGAAGCTCATAGATCTTGGGCAGCACCATTTTCAATGATATAAACGAAACATCTGCGCAGATAAAGTCCGCACAGCCGCCAAGCTGCTCAGCCGTAACAGTTCGGATATCAGTGCCCTCCAGATCTACAACACGGTCATCAGAGCAGAGCGAAGAGGCAAGCTGCCCATGTCCGACATCAACTGCAAAGACCTTCTTGGCTCCGTTTTTCAGCATATAGTCGGTGAAGCCTCCCGTAGAAGCGCCTATATCAAGGCACACCTTACCTGTAAAATCAAGTCCGAATTCGTTTGCAGCCTTTTCAAGCTTCAAAGCTCCTCTGCCGACATAAAGCTCCTCCTCAGAGGATTCGATAATGTCCAGCTCAGTGACTTCCGCAGAAGCTTTTTTTGCAATTGCGCCGTTTACCTTTATGCTTCCGGAGCTAATCATCTCCTTGGCACGCTCCCGGCTTCTCGCTATGCCTTGGCGTACAAGCTCAGTATCAAGCCTCGCCATTGCACATTACCCTCTTTCGGATATATTCCGACATTTTATCACAGGTCAGTCCTAAAGCTTCAAGGCACGATCTTACAGATGCCTGCTTTACATAACTGTCTGCGGTCACTCTGCTATAATCGCCGGAATACGCACATTCAGCAAGCCTTTCACCAAGCTTTTCGGAAATACTTCCTTCGCCCATAGACTCTTCAAAGAAAACTATCCTCTTATACCCACAGAGTTCTTCGTTGAGATCATGGCTCAAAGGATATATTTTTGTAAGCTTTAATATATCGCACTTTATACCGTCTGCACTTAAAATGCTCTGTGCCTTATACGCCTCGTCATACAGCCTTCCATATGTTATAATAAGCGTATCGCTGTGATTCTCACGAATGAAAATATATTCCGTGCTCAGATACGACTGATTGAATGAAGCATTTTCAGCTCCCCTCGGATAACGAACGGCTGCAATTCCCTTGTTCGCATATACAGCCTTTTTCATGCACATTTTTAATTCTTCGTAGCATGAAGGAGAATAGATCACTGTATTTGGTATAGTAGTCAGCATCGGAACATCAAGAAGTCCCTGGTGTGTTTCGCCGTCCTCACCGACCACTCCCGCACGATCTATACCGAGAACCATATGCAGTCCTCCGATGGAGATATCATGCACAAGCTGATCGTAGGCGCGCTGTAAAAAGGTTGAATAAACAGCAAAGACGGGGATCATTCCCATAGAAGCAAGTCCCCCGGCAAAGGTAACAGCATGCTGCTCCGCAATGCCTACATCATAAAACCGCTCGGGGAAAGCTCTGTAAAAATACTGAAGTCCCGTTCCGTATTTCATAGCAGCTGTAATGGCGCATATGCGATCATCCTTTTCGGCAAGTCCCACAAGCTCCCTTCCAAACACTGTGGAGTAGCTGTTGTCCGCAGAGACCTCGGGATTTCCCGTGGCGATATCAAATTTTGAGATACCATGATATTCTCCGGGATTCTGCTCAGCAGGGATATATCCCTTTCCCTTAACTGTTTTTACGTGTATAAGAACAGGCTTATGGTATGATTTCGCAACGTGCATTATCTCATCAAGCTCTGAAAGATCATGCCCGTTGACCGGTCCGAGATAAGTAAATCCCATATCCTCGAACATAGTACTTTTCTCAAGGAGGTTAGACTTGACAGTATTTTTTACATCCTTGATGCCTTTTTCGATGCTCGTTCCGACAAAAGGTATCTTATCGAGTCCTTTATGAATAACTCTTTTTGTATTGACATACTTTTCTGTATTTCTCAGCGAAGTAAGATAGCCCGCAAGTGAACCAACACTCTTCGAGATCGACATATCATTATCATTTAGTATAACTATAAGGTTGTTCCTGCCGCCTCTTCCGCAGTTGTTCATAGCTTCATAGAACATTCCGCCGGTCATGGCACCGTCGCCTATAACAGCTACTGCATAATTATCCTTGCCCTGAAGCTTCATTGCCTCGGCAATACCGCATGCTACCGATACAGACGTACTGCTATGACCGCTTATGAAGCTGTCATGCTCAGATTCTGACGGTTTTGGGAATCCGGATATTCCATTTTCCTGACGAAGCGTTGAAAATCTTTCTGCACGCCCTGTCAGTATTTTGTGAGTGTATGACTGATGCCCCACGTCCCATATTATCTTATCTTCGGGTGAATCAAAATTACGGTGCAAAGCCATAGTAAGCTCTACTACGCCAAGATTAGAGGCGAGATGTCCGCCCGTTCTCGATACTGTGGAAATAAGGATATCCCTTATCTCCTTGCATAGATGCGAGCACTGGTTAATGGTCAGATCTTTCAGATCCCCGGGAAGGTCGAGTTCCGAAAGTGTTACACGCTTGTCCGAATTTATGTTATCCTTCATTTTATGCAAAGCGGAGAAAGCTCCGCAGCTCCTTTATTTTAATTTTTCCTTTTCAGAAGCATTTCAGTAAGCTCTTTAAGGAACTCATTATTTTCAAAATGCTCAAGGCAGTTCATAGCCTCATTTGTAATGTTATCGGCAATATTCCGCGCCTCATCAACGCCAAATAATGTAACAAAGGTCGTCTTGTTCTCTTCTTCATCACTTCCTACGGGCTTGCCGAGCTCTTCTGTTGTACTTGTCACATCGAGTATATCGTCGACTATCTGGAATGCAAGCCCGAGCTTATATCCGTACTCTGCGGCATATGATATCATATCACCATCGGCTCCGGCACATATACAGCCCATAATACACGACACAGCAATGAGCTCTCCTGTTTTATGCCTGTACATATTGCGCAAATTCACTTCGTCTACATCGCTGCGCTGCTCATTCTCCATATCAATGACCTGACCGCCTATCATGCCGCTTTTTCCGACAGCCTTAGCAAGAACGGAAATGATCCTTACCTTTTCCTGCGGATCAAGAGCAGAATCATCTGCAATTATCCCAAACGGAAGAACAGAAAGTGCATCACCTGCGAGTATAGCCATAGCCTCCCCGAATGCTTTGTGGCACGATGGTTTGCCGCGTCGGAAATCATCATTATCCATTGCAGGAAGATCATCGTGTATCAGTGAAAAGGTATGTATCATCTCGATAGCCGCAGCAGGAGCCGCAGCTCTTGCAAAGTCACCTCCGCAAGCCTCGCAGAAGGCATACACAAGAACCGGTCTTATGCGCTTTCCGCCCGCCTCGAGAGAATAATTCATCGCCGTGACGAGATTTTCCTGTGCCCTTTCTCCCTCGGACAAAGCATTGTAATTTTTCAGGCTGTCCTCGGTAAATTTTATATATTCTTCAAATTTCTCCTTGAATCCGCTCATTTTTCCTGTTTATTGCGGCTTATTGCCGCCGACCTCCGTTATTTTTATCTTTGCCTCGTCGAGCTGCCGCCGGCACTCAGCCGTGAGTTTAAGACCTTCTCCATAAAGCTCTACTGCCTTTTCAAGCGGTATATCACCCTTTTCAAGCTCAGAAACTATCTTGCCGAGACTTTCCATATTCTGCTCGAATGTCATTTTTTCATTCATTGTATCACCATTTATCAATTATTTCCGCCTCTGCACTTCCCGTACCGAACCTAAGCTTCACGCGGTCGCCATTTGAAAGATGCTCCGCAGAGCTAATGAGAGAATCCCCCTTATACACAAGAGAATATCCTCTTGACAAAACCTTCAGCGGACTGAGTCCATCGAGCGCAGTTATATTCCGTGAAAGCTGCGCCTCACGCCTGTCGATAAAGCGTTCAAAAGCCGCCATTGATCGCTGCTCTAATGAATCAAGACGCTGCTTGGAAAGAGCAACACGATTCTCGGGGGACTGTGCTGTGGCTCTGCGTGAAATGTCGCTGAAGCGCTGAGCTGCCCTATCAATAACAGCACCGGCTGCTTTCTGTACACGCCGCTCCAGAACATCTATCCTTTCATACAATGTATCCACCGACGGAGCCGAAAGCTCCGCTGCCGCAGACGGCGTGGGAGCTCTCATATCTGCCGCAAGATCAGCTATAGTAAAGTCAGTCTCGTGTCCTACAGCAGAAATAACAGGCACCTTGCAGTTATATATGGCATATGCTATCTTTTCTGTGTTAAAAGCACTCAGATCTTCCGCTGATCCTCCGCCTCTGCCTACGATTATAACGTCGCAGCCTGCGGCTTCGGCAGCAAGTATACCCTTGCAAACCGAGTCTGCGGCGGCTTCACCCTGAACTATTGCATTGACCGCATAAACCTCACCGATAGGATATCTCCTCGTCAGCACGTTTATGATGTCACGAACAGCAGCTCCGCTAAGAGACGTTACAGCTCCTATCTTTCCGGGCATTGCGGGAAGAGGACGCTTGTGAGACTCATCAAATATACCCTCACCGGCAAGCTTTTTTTTCAGCTGTTCAAGTGCGACACTCGCAGCTCCCTCACCCGCGGGAATAATGTCGCTTGCGTAGAGCTGATAAACTCCCCCGCTCTCGTATACTCCTATATTGCCCGAAACTATAACGGACATTCCGTCTTCCGGCTCGAATTTCAGCCTTGAAGCCGCTTGAGAGAACATTACGGATTTCAACGCGCTATTGCTGTCCTTCAGCGTAAAATAAACGTGACCGCTCCTGTAATGGCGGACGTAATCAGATATCTCGCCCTTTACCATTACGCCCTGCATATTTTTATCGCCCCTGAGAATGAAGCCGATATATTTGTTTACTTGTGTTACTGTAATTACAGGCATTATTTTTCTCCTACTTGCTTCAGATATGAATATATCGCGACTCCTGCCGCGTTGTCACAGGAAAACTGAGGCTGTGCAAATCCTGCCTGCGGAAAGCGTGAAATTATCATATCCCTGATGAGAGAATCGGACATCACTCCGCCCGCGAATATTACGGGCAGCTCGCCGTATTTATCTATAGCTGCCTTAGCCATTGCCTCTATAGCAGCACCAACCGAATCGAGGCAGAATTTCGCTATGTTCTCACGGCTTTCACCTTTATCAAAAAGAGCACGGCACTTGTTCTCTATACCGGAAAGGCTGCAATTCCCATCTCTTAACACAGGCTTCACGGGAAAGCTTTTATCGGCAGCCTTTGCAAGCTCCTCAAGCTCTGCGCCGCAGGGAAATCTCAGCCCAAGCATAACGCCCACTCTGTCAACTGCCTGTCCCGCCTTAAGATCGAGCGAAGTTCCCGCCTCGGTGAGTCTGATTACCTCAGTCCCGTGAGGCTCGCTGATAAGGCAATCGGTAGTACCTCCGCTGACATGAAAGGCTATGAACCGTTCGTTTACAAGATCAAGCCTGTCCACTGAGTAAAGAGCTGCAAGGATATGCCCCACCTGATGAGACGTTGTGTATACGGGCAGCCTGTTTACAGCCGCAAGCGAACGCGCAAAGCCCTCGCCGCACAGAAAACACGGCATATATGAGCCCTCAACGTTCCTCGGGCGGATAGAAACTCCGACAGCTTCGGGAATTCCGCAGCAGCTTTCCGCGAAAAGCTTCTCTATCATCTCGGGAAGCTGCTTTGTATGATGAAAAACAGCGTCACTCTGACGAAGCCCGCGCTCACCCTCCCTTACCGGAAGCAGTTTTTTTGCCTGATATATCATATTTTTTCCGCTGTCGTATACTGCAGCAGAGGTTGTATAATTACTCGTATCTATACCAAGGAATTCAGACATTTTCAGTCTCCGAACCCTGTCTGTCCCTTGAAAATGCACCGAGGACTCCGTTGATAAAGGATGTATCCTCCTGATAGGTATACATCATCGAAAGCTTTATCGCTTCACTGATAGCCGCATTCATCGGAGTATTATCATCGTATATGGACTCATACAGCGCTATCCTCAGAATTGCAAGATTCAGTTTAGAAATTCTCGAAATGCTTCTCGATCTGCTATAGCCTGAAATTATATCATCAAGCTCCTGAGCATGAGCGAGAGTTCCCTCGACGATCTTCTTTACCTCGTCATTAACGGTTATCTCGTCTATTTCCTCTGCAATGTCATACAGCTCCTGTATATCGTCGTCACGCAAAAGCTGCTCAAAAACCAGCTTAAAGGCGCTGTCTCTTATTTCACGTCTTGTCATTTAAACTCTCCTTATTTTATATCAAGATACATAAACATCATGCCTTTCTTTACGGAAAAGCAACTCTATGACCTCAGATGCAGCTTAAAGTTCACTGTATCATATCTGAATATAGTCATTATTCAAAAACTACTCCTGCAACAGTCACATTGACTCTTGCTACGGGAACTCCCGTCATATTCTGAACGTTTTCCTTAACAGCGCTCTGCACCTCCTGAGCGACAGAGCACGCCTTTTCTCCGCTTTTGATAATGATCTTCATATCTATAGCAGCGACGTCACCTATCATGCTTATTCTGATAGGTCCGCTGTTCCTTATCTTGCTCTTTTTATTCACTTCACCGCCAAGACTCGCTACGCCCTTTACATCAAGAGCGGCAAGCCTTGCAACGGTGATAATAACGTCATCAGATATTTTCAGCTTGCTTGCAGCAGACTGTTTTACTTCTTCCATGTCGTACCTCCCGGTATATATTTGAGTGAATGTTTTAATCAACAATGCGTTTACACTCATACATATACATTATACCATACGATTACAAATAAATCAACCAAAACCGAATAAAATTTCATTCATTCTGAATATAATTTCACCATTATTCTCACTTACTATCCGCATATCATCTATTATGCCTGTTACTTTACCTCGAAGATCCTGATATTCTCAGCCGAAACCTCTGTTTCTCCAAGAATTATCTCCTTTATCGCTGCCGCCTGAGCTTTATCAAGTCCCTCAGTCTTTACCACTACCTTTGCAGATTCTCCGTCAAGATAAGCCACGCAGTCCTCAAAGCCCTGAGCCTTGACAAGCGATTCTATAGTTCCTTCAGATTCAATAAGCTTTGACACCTCTACGGCATCTATCGCATTAACGACCATTTCGTCATCTGTTATATCTCCTCCGCCTATTATCGACTGCAATGTCTGTACTGCTTCGTCACGATTGCTCATCTTATCGAGCCTTGCCTGTGCAAAATAGTCTCCGTCAGCAAGCTCTGCGTCGGCGTTTACGAATTCAGTCTCGCCGTAATTGACCGTATCCCCGCTGTTTGTAAGCGATACGGACTTTGTGTCGCTTCCGAGCTTGGGTGCTGCCGCATAATTTATGTACACTGCAACCGCAAGCATAAGCGTAAGACACGCCATGATTATCTGCTTCTTTCCGATTATCATACTTGGTTTTTTCATAATTATTCTCCTTTATTCAAGTTTAGTGACATATATTTTACTTGTCGGAAGTCCCAGTGCTGCCGATACCGCTTTGTATATCCTTTCCTCCACAACGGGACTCCCGGAGCCTGTACAGGCAATGACTGCTCCTTCTATCTCAGGAGCTTCGACTGTCTCTACAAGTGCAGATCTATCGCTTCCGCTGCCTATTATTACATATTTTTCTTCCACCTCCGTCTTATTATCCGATTTACTGTTTTTGCCTTCGGTTGCATAAACGTACCGCTCATCACTTCCCACCGTCAAATATACCTTTACTTCGCCCGCGCCCTCTACCGACCGAAGGAACTCCTCAAGCCGCATTTCCGTTTCACGGCAGTAGCTTTCAGAATATGAGGCTAAGGCTTTAGTCCCGGCAGCCTCAGGCTCTTCCCTTCCTTCAGGGATCAGCGATGAGATCATTATCAGCAGCAGTCCCGCCATACCAAGCACGGTCACCGCAGTCAGCAGCCTTTTTTCCTTTTGCATATTCTTTATTTTTTCAATTATCTCCATCAATGACCTCCGTTTCACTGCCTACACTGTTTCTGACTATCTCTGCTGCTGCATCGAAATCATCTGCTGTTATGATGACCCTATTAATAGATATGACATTATCCTCCGAAATATTAACCTCTGTTTCAATTTCAGAGCAATTTATCCCTGACGCCGTTATCTGGCGGCGCAGAACTTCCGAAATATTATCCGAGGTCTGTTTTATAAGCTCAGCAGAGTATAACTCGCTGATGCCGGTAAAGTCCTGATACTCATACGAATTGACTTCGGGAAGCTCAAGATCATAGCCTCCTTTTGCAAACGGATATATCAACACTATTGCAAAAACCAACTTCATCAGCAGTTTCATCTGATTCTTCAGTCTTGTGCCGCCTATAAGGTTTTCAATTAAAAATATCGCCGCAGAGGCTATGCAAATGCACTTTACGGACGCTGTAAAATCATTCATTTTTTCTTCCTCAACCAAAAGACTGCATTAATATTGCCGTACACAGTATGAACATCAATGAATAACATATAAGTACGCTCTCGGCAATAGCAAGTCCGCCCTCGAGACCTTTCATAAGCTTAGATAAGGACTCGGCAGAAAAAAGATCTGCCGCAGCTGTTCCTATCCACAAAACAAGCCTGAATGCCATTATTTTCAGTATGGGCGGAAGCATGAACATCACAATAGCGATACTCCCTCCTACTCCAACCGTACCCCTTATGACCTCAAGTCCGCTTCTCACAGTTGAGTACGCTTCTGAAACAGCTCCGCCCACAACAGGAACAAACCCCGATATCACGAGCTTTGCAGTCTTTGAAGCAGCTCCGTCAGCCTTCGCTGTAAGGCTGCATTTGAGCGTTACAAATCCCGTAAACAGGGTCATAGCTATTGTGAGCCCCCAAGTTGCAGTCTTTTTAAGAAGCTCTGCTATCCCATTAACGGAGGCATTCGGAAAAATACTCCCTGATATCGCAAATACAGCCGTTATGCTGAGTACAGGAACAAGAAAACTGTCAGAAAGCTTTACTATGAGCTCCGAAGCTGCCAGGATCATCATATTGTACAAGCTTCCAGACGCTATCCCTCCCGCTGCCACCGTTATCCCCGAAAACATTGGAACAAACACAAGCAGAAACGAACCCGTCTTTTCTATAGCAGAAAGAGCTCCCTCGTACACCAATACAAGCTGGGGAACTATAACTGCTGCCGCAGCCGTAACACATATCAGATCGTACATTCCTCCTGCACGGCCTTTGTCAAAAAAGCTCTCTCCCGCACTCTGCATTACAGCCGTAAATATTATCACGGCGAGTATACTTGTCAGAAGCCTTATAGGAGCAGTAATATCTCCCGAAAGCTTATCTCTGACTATAGCTGCAGCTTCCGAAAAAGAAAGCCCCATTACATCATCATATGAAAACCCGGTGTCATGCTCTGAAAAGAGCTCGTCCACCTGACTGCTTATCTCATTTTCCTCTTCATAAGCATATTCAGCAAACGATGTTAAAGGAACAGAAATAAAAAACAGCAACATAGTTATAAAAACGCAACAAATTATCCTTTTCATAAAACTATCCTACAAAATTCCGCCAATAAGCTCAAGCAGCGCTCTGAGCACCGGAACACTGATAAACGTTACGGCTGCACGTCCCCATATCTCTGCCGCAGATGCTACTGCCATCTCTCCGCTGTCACGGCATATCTCACAGGTTATCTGAGTTATGAAGCATATTGCAGCTGCCTTAAAAATCAGCGATATATATGCATCCGAGATACCTGATCCTTCAAATATCTCCCTTATATCACCCGCCAGCGGATATATAAATGCCATAACTCCCCCAAGTACTATTATACAAGTCCCCAGCGACAGCATAAGAGACTGCTCACGGCAGTACTGTCTCAGAGCGATCGAAAGCACACACGCACATATACAGAACGCTGCTACAGAAAAGCAATTTTCTACCATAATCCAAATACCGTCTTTACTGTTTCAAACAGATCACCTATCTCTTCGACAATAACTACGAGCACAACGATCAGTCCGGCAAGAGTTGTCATCATAGCCTGTTCCTCACGCTCAGCCCGCTTTAGCACAAGATTTAGAACAGCAACTATGATTCCTGTTCCTGCTATTTTAAAAATTAGATCTATATCCATACTTTTTCCTTTCGGCTACATCACGAGTATCGCTCCCATTAAACCAAACAACAGACCTATACTCCGATAAAGCTTACCTTTTTTTATATAAATTTCCTTTCGCTGATCCGTCAGCAGTTCCGCCTCCTTTTCAAATGCTGTTATCGACTTTATCTGTCCCTCAGTATCAGATGATCCTATTATATCCCCGAACCCACAAAGCAGCTTTTGCTCTTCACTCGGTATGATTTTTTCTCTCATCACTGATCTGCGCCATATTTCATGAAAGTCATCGCCCGGAATGTAGCTTTCAGGAATATTATGGAGAAAGGTCAGCGAGGGATATTTCCCGGACTTTTTCATATCGTTTGCCAATTCGTAAACATCAAGTCCCCTGTATCTTATCATTATACTGCTGCTGCGGAAAAGTTCCGCCGTCTGGCTGCATATCTCAAGATAGCTCTTTAGCTTTTCGGAGTGATAGCAGCCAAGTCCGAATCCTGCTAAAACTATACAGATACCTGCAATAAATTTAAAAGTCATTTTTCAGCCTCCTGATCTCAGCTATAACCGAGGGTCGATCACTACCTTTAAGAAATACAGCATGATCAAAAAAACCGACATCGTTCAGTTCTTTAAAAACCTCACGTCCAATGAGTTCCCGATAGCTCGCTGCGTGCATAGAAGCAGCAAATCGTACTCCGCACCCAAAGGCTTGAAGCATTGCTTTAGCATCAGAAATTTCTGATATCTCATCGCAGAAGATATAATCCGGAGAGAGCGTTCTTACAGCAGAATTTATCCCTTCAGCCCGGGAACAGCCTACCAATACATCTGTCATTATACCCACATCTTGACGTGGACTTCCTCCTATCACTGCAGAGATCTCATTCCGTTCATCAATAAGCGTAACTTTGCAAAGATTTCCGAATTGCCTGCAAAGATCCCTGAGGATAGTAGTTTTTCCGGAATTAACACCACCACATATAAGAATATTTCTGCCAAATAAGGATGAAAAAATTTTATCAGCGCAGCCTTTCACCGCCCGAGAGATCCTGAAATTCAAGGCGTTGAAATCTTTCATCAGGCTATTTGACGCAGACGAATATGTACCGGCTGCTCCTACCCTTATCCCGTTTTCGATCACAAAACACCCGTCACTCAACTCCTTTGAATGAGTATGCAGAGAATAGTGACACAGCAGATCAACGATTTTTCTTATATCTGCCGGGGATATGATAATTGTACGGCTTGTGATATTTTGCTCAGGAATCCCATTCGCGGATAAATAGCATATTCTGTCAGGATAGATATATGTAACAGGTCTATCTGAACGAAGTCTCACCTCAGTAATATCACTTCGTTCGCCTGAGTCTACCAAAAGCATTGCTCTTCTTATGTTCTCAGTCATGTATGAAGAAATGACCTCATAGCTTGTACTCATTTTCTTTAAACCTCCTTACAATTAATATTATTCAAAGGTCGCCTGACATATTACAAAAAAAGGACGCCAAGGGGAGCCCCCTTTGGCGGAATCGTGGCATAAAATTACCGAGCCCATAATTT
>CALEPT010000177.1 GCA_937910385.1 uncultured Ruminococcus sp.
TCAATTCGGTATATCTCTATTATACCACATTGTCTAACAAAAGGGGAGCATTTCACTTGTGTGCAGCAGCTTTTTGTTATACGAAACTTGGTATTTAGTTATAACAAAAAAATATTTCCTTGTATTTGTCAAAATACATATTTTATATTGAAATTTATTGAAAAATGTGTTAAAATAGGATATGCATTGAATGGTAAAATTTTAACTCCGAATATATCTTATAAAGAAAGAAGGGGTACAATTGGGAATCATTGAACGTGATGGACAAATGATCAATCAGCGTGGCTCAATACAAGGCAGAAAGAATCTTACGGCTTTCTTTCTGTGCCTAATGGGTGTGCTGATAAATTTCATTTTTGTTAAAGTAGTAGAGGTCACAGGCGCTCCGATATATCTTGATACTGTAGGAACGATACTTGTATCTGTGTTCGGAGGCTATCTCCCAGGAATATTTGTAGGATTTCTTACCAATATAGTCAAATGCATATTTGATCCGTCGTCTCTTTACTATGGGATTCTGAATATACTCATAGCTCTGGCAGCAAATTTCTTTGCGAAGCACGGTTGGTTCAAAAAGCCGCATAAGATAATAATGGCGGTGATATGCTTTTCCGCAATAGGCGGCGGGCTTGGTACACTCATACCGTGGTTCCTTGACGGAGTGGGCTTTGATACAGCTCCGCTTGGTGAAAAGCTATATAATACAGGGTTGTTCGGTATTGCCGCCTCTCAGCTTGCCGCAAATCTTATAATAGACTTCATCGACAAAGCCGTGAGTCTGTTTATAGTTTTGCTCATAAGCTGGCTCGTTCCGGATAAGATCAAGAAGATGTTCGGCTTTTACAGCTGGAAACAGAATCCGCTTTCTGACGAAGAGGTTACTGTCGTGCATAAGAGTAAGTCAAGAGTGGTTTCGCTTCAGACAAAAATACTCCTTGTACTGACTGTAGCGCTCTTTCTCATCGCGATAGCTTCGACGGCTATCAGCAGCATACTTTACCGCAATGAGCTCTTAGGTGATTATACACGTACAGCAGAAGGGATAGCTTCACTTGCTGCTACAGTGATAGACGCAGACGCAGTAGACGATTATATTGCTCAAGGTGAAAGTGCGCCGGGCTATACCGATGTTCAGCGCAGGCTTTACAATATACGTGAAAGCACTTCAGATATTGAATACATATATGTTTATAAGATAGAAGATGACGGATGTCATGTTGTATTTGATCTTGATACTGACGAGCTTGAAGGCGCTGCTGCGGGAGATATCATACCGTTTGATGAGTCGTTCTCACCTTATATCTCTACGCTTCTTTCGGGCGGCGAGATAGACCCCATCATATCCAATGATACTTACGGCTACCTTCTTACCGTATATACCCCGGTGCGCGACAGCCACGGCAATTGTGTCTGCTATGCAGCTGCGGATATTTCAATGGAAAGGATCATAAGCAACGAAAGGAACTTTCTTGTTGAGATGATCTCGCTCTTTCTCAGCATATATGTACTCATACTGGCTGTCGCTTGGCATCTTGTTGAGTATCATATAATATTTCCTGTTAATTCAATGTCGCTCAAGGCAAGGGCTTTTGCATATAACAGTGAGGAAGCCCGTGAAAACAGCGTTGAGGGCATCAAGACTCTTGATATCCATACCGGCGACGAGATAGAACATCTGTATCATGCAATAGTCAAGACATCGGATGACAGTATGAGGTATGTTACCGATATTCAGCAAAAGACCGAAACTATATCAAAAATGCAGAAGGCGCTCATCATTGTTCTGGCGGATATGGTCGAGAGCCGCGATAAAAATACAGGCGATCATATCAGAAAAACGGCTGCTTACACAGAAATAATTCTCAGCAAAATGCGCAGTAAGGGATATTATGAAGAGGAACTCTCTGACGAGTTCATATACAATGTTGTAAGCTCAGCTCCGCTTCATGATATAGGGAAAATACAGGTCCCCGACAGTATACTCAACAAGCCGGGCAGGCTCACAGATGAAGAATTTGAAAAAATGAAGAGCCATACAACTGCCGGAAGCGATATCATTGCTCAGGTAATATCAGAAGTACCGGATTCTGTTTATCTTAACGAAGCAAAAGCTCTTGCAGAATTTCATCATGAAAAGTGGGACGGAAGCGGTTATCCTCATGGTATCTCAGGTGAGGAGATACCGCTGTCAGCGCGTGTTATGGCAGTTGCAGACGTATTTGACGCACTTGTTTCCAGACGAAGCTACAAGGAGCCGTTCAGCTATGAAAAGGCAATCAGTATAATTTGTGAAGGTTCCGGCAAACACTTCGATCCCAAGGTTGTCGATGCTTTTCTTAGCGCGGAAGAAGAAATAAGAAGTGTAGCAGAGCGATTCGATCATATGAATTGATAAATGCCTTGATGAAAAAGGACAGCTGTTTATAATATCAGCTGTCCTTTTTTCATAATGTCAGTTTTGTGATTCTCTTTCAAGACGGTTCATCGCGCGGAATTCATAAACTGCCATGACGATAGCCACGATCCCCGAAAGAACGTCCGCCACGGGACCTGTATAGACAACTCCGTCTATTCCGAAGAACATTGGGAGAACGATCAGCAGCGGCAGGAAGAAAAGTATCTGCCTTGTCAGAGACAGAAAAACGCCTTTTATCGGCTTGCCTATAGATGTGAAGAAAGTTGAGGTTATCGGCTGAATGCAGTTGAGCCATGTGAAGAAAAGAAATATGCGGAAGAACTTGGTACCAAACTCAAAATATGTATCGCTTCCGCTTCCGAAAGCTGATAGTATCTGCTTCGGGAAGACTTGAAAGGCGATGAACGCTGCAACAGATATCGCCGCACCTATTTTTATTGCGAGCCAATAAGCTTGCTTAACTCTGCGGTAATTCCTTGCTCCGTAATTGAAACTCTCGATCGGCTGAGTTCCTTGTGCAAGACCGATAACTATTGAGAATACTATCATATTTACTTTCATTACGATACCTGCGCAGGCGATAGGCTCCGAAGCTCCGTATTCCGAAAGAGCTCCGTAATGGCGCAGAGAATTGTTCAGTACTATCTGAACTATCGCTATAGCAAGCTGATTGAAGCAGGAAGCCATGCCTATTGAGGCTATCCTCTTTGTGATTTTAAGGTTTGGCTTGAAGTGCTTTGCCTCTATGGTTACTGTCTTGAAGCGGCGGACGTACCAAAGCACTATCAGCGCCGAGATGACCTGTCCTATCACAGTTGCCGCAGCAGCACCCGTCATACCCCACTTGAAGCCGAGAACGAATATTGCGTCGAGTATTGTATTGATGATAGCGCCTGTGAGATTGCAAGCCATTGTTATGTTGGGGCTGCCGTCGGCGCGGATAAGGTGACCTCCGCCCGTTGTGAGTATCAGGAACGGGAAGCCTATTGCGGTTATACTTACGTAATCTTTTGCATACGGCATTATGTCATCGTTAGCGCCAAAAAGATCGAGCAGCGGAACAAGAAATACGAGAGTGACTGCTGCGATAATAATACCGCTGCTTATAAGGAGTGTCAGTGAATTTCCGATGAAATAACCGGCTTTTTTCTTATCGCCCATACCGAGCGTCAGGTTAAAGCAGGAGGCTCCTCCGATGCCGAGCAGCAGTGCGACCGCCATACAGGCTGTAGTGAAGGGGAATGCAATATTTGTAGCGGCATTTCCAAGAGTTCCGACTGCCTGTCCGATGAAGAGCTGATCTACGATGTTGTATAGTGCGCTCACGAGCATTCCTACAATGCTCGGTATGGCGAATTTAGCCATCAGTGAGCCGACAGGCTCCGTGCCGAGCGGATTTGTTTTTCTTTTTTCTTCCATTTTAAACCTTCTTACAATATTTTTACATATTCATTATATAACTTCCACGGAATAATTTCAATACATTTACCCGAGGCAGAAAAAAATTCCCCGATTTGAACACATTTTTTGCATGAATGCATATTTTCTTGACATATTTTCTATCATCTTGAAATACGACCTGCCGTCTACAACCGACAGCCTGACACTTCAAACCTAAGTATTGCTTTTTTTGCAACAATATGGTATAATGAATGCAAAAGCATTCATTATATTTGATCTAAAAGCCCTTGCAGATACGCAGATCAGAGATCTGCTCCCTGCAATCGGGCGATTATACCATGTGCGCTTCGCTTATATGGTATAATATTTCTACTTTAAATGTGATCGAAAGGAATAGATGAATGAAGATCATACTTGCATCAGCCTCGCCGAGACGGCGTGAGCTCATGAAATACATAACGAGAGATTTTATTGCGGTCTCTGCAGACTGCGACGAGACTCTGGCGCATGATATCGATCCTATGTCGGCTGCAGAGTATCTCGCGAACCTCAAGGCACTTGCGGTCGCAGAGCAATACCCCGATGACATAGTTATTGGCTGCGATACGACTGTGATCTATGAAGATGACATTCTGGGCAAGCCCGGGTCCAAGGAGGCATGTATTGCCTTTATGGATCTGCTCTCCGGGCAGACTCATCAGGTCGTGACGGGCTGCTCTATAATGTACAGGGATAAGGTGGAGTCATTCTCTGAGGTCACGGACGTTAGCTTCCGCGAGCTCTCCGACGAGGAGATAGAGCGATATGCCGACACCAACGAGCCCTACGACAAGGCGGGCGGCTACGGCATACAGGGACTCGGCTCGGAGCTTATATTCAACATTGAGGGCGACTTCTTCAACGTCATGGGTCTCCCGGTGACGCGCCTTTTCAACGAACTGAAAAAATTTATGAGAAATGTAAAGGAGTAATATCATGAACTCAACAGCTTTTCACAATGCGGACATTCTTCTTCCAAAGGACACGGATATGCACAAATGGAGCGTTATCGCGTGCGACCAGTACACCAGCGAGCCTGAGTACTGGCAGGAGGTTTCGTCTATAGTAGGGGACTCGCCCTCAACGCTCAGCCTCATACTGCCTGAGCTCTATCTTGAGCAGAACGGTGTGGAGCAGCGTATCAGCGCTATCCACAGCTCAATGGAGAAGTACCTCACAGACGGCATTTTCACTGAGCACAAGGACGCTATGATATATGTTGAAAGAACTCAGAGCAACGGCATTCTCCGTCAGGGAATAGTCGGAGCTATCGACCTCGAAAAGTACGATTTCTCAAAGGGCAGCGCGTCAGAGGTGCGCGCGACCGAGGCTACGGTCATTGAGAGAATTCCCCCGAGGATAAAGGTGCGTCAGGGAGCACCGCTTGAACTCCCGCACATAATGATACTCATCGACGACCCCGATAAAACGGTCATCGAGCCGATAGCGGGGGAGATATCCGATGCGGACAAGCTATACGACTTCGACCTTATGCAGAACGGCGGCAGCATCAAGGGCTATCTGCTCGGAAGTAAGGTACAGGAGTCAATAGACAAGGCGCTGTGCGCTCTTGCGGACCCCGAGGCGTTCCGCGAAAAATACGGTCTGGAGGATACTCCCGTGCTGCTGTACGCAATGGGCGACGGAAATCACTCGCTCGCCACGGCAAAGGAGTTCTACGAGCAGCTCAAAAAGGCAAATCCCGATAAGGATCTTTCGAACCACCCTGCACGTTATGCCCTTGCAGAGATCGTGAACCTGCACTCTCCTGCGCTTCAGTTCGAGGCTATACATCGCATAGTTACGGACGTCAACGTGACCGAGCTGCTTACAGATCTTTCCGAAAAACTCGCTCTCAGCTCTGAGTCGGGAGTGCAGAAGATAACCATAGTCGAGAACGGAATACACCGCGATACTTATATCAACAAGCCGCTTTCAAAGCTGGCAGTCGGTTCATTGCAGGCAGCTCTTGATGAGATACTGTCGGATATCGGCGGAAGGATAGACTATATTCACGGTACAGAGGTAGTGGATGCGCTTTCAAAAAAGGAGAACTCCCTAGGCTTCATACTCCCCGATATGGCAAAGAGCGAGCTCTTCCCCACCGTCATAGCGGACGGAGCGCTTCCGAGAAAGACGTTCTCAATGGGTCACGCGGAGGATAAGAGATTTTATATCGAGGCAAGAAGGATAACGGAGTAATTCAGGAGAGAAAAATGCTTAATCAGTTTTCAAGGACGGAGCTCATCTTTGGCAAGGAGGCTATGGAGCGTCTTGCGCGAGCGAGAGTTGCCGTGTTCGGAATAGGCGGTGTGGGAGGCTATACAGTCGAGGCGCTTGCACGCTCGGGCGTGGGAGCACTCGACCTCATCGACGACGATAAAGTGTGTCTTACCAACATAAACCGCCAGATATACGCTCTGCGAAGCACAGTGGGGAAGTACAAGGTCGATGTCGCCAAGGAGCGCATACTCGACATAAACCCGGAGTGCCGCGTCGAGACCTACAAGACCTTTTATATGCCCGACACAGCGGAGCAGTTCGACTTTTCGCAGTACGACTACATCGTCGACGCGATAGATACAGTCACCGGAAAGATAGAGATAATCGAGCAGGCGAAAAAAGCGGAAGTTCCCGTCATAAGCTCGATGGGTGCCGGCAACAAGACCGACCCCACTGCGTTCGAGGTCACGGACATATACAAGACCTCGGTATGCCCGCTTGCGAAAGTAATGCGTTATCAGCTCAAAAGGCGAGGTATAAAGAAGCTGAAAGTCGTTTACTCTAAGGAGCAGCCCGTTCGCCCCGTTGAGGATATGGCTATAAGCTGCCGACAGCACTGCATTTGTCCTCCGGGGACAAGAAAGTGTACTGTAAGGCGCGATATCCCTGGGTCGAATGCATTCGTGCCGTCGGTGGTCGGACTCATAATCGCAGGGGAGGTCATAAAAGAACTTGCACAGTATGACGAAAAGGAAGCTCTCAAAAGAAAATAACAGAGGTGAATAATATGAAACGAAGCGACTATATAAGCTGGGACGAGTACTTCATGGGCATTGCGATGCTTTCGGCTCAGCGCAGCAAGGACAACTCCACTCAGGTAGGAGCCTGCATAGTCAACAGCGAGCACAAGATAGTATCGGTAGGCTACAACGGTATGCCCACGGGCTGCTCCGACGACGAAATGCCATGGGAGCGCGAGGCTGATGATGAACTCGATACGAAGTATCCGTTTGTGTGCCATGCAGAGCTCAACGCAATACTCAACAGCAGGAGCGTGCTCAGCGGCTGTACGGTATATGTGACACTTTTCCCGTGCAATGAGTGTGCAAAGGCGATAATCCAGTCGGGAATAAAGCGGATAGTCTACTACAGCAATAAATACGCGGGGACAAACAGCGTAAAAGCTTCGTGCATTTTGTTCGAGAAGTGCGGCGTCAAGGTTGAGGAGTATATCCCGAGCGGAAAGGAAATAGTACTTTCAGTGTGAATTTTTAGTAGAAAATAAGATGAGCACTATCCAAGTGATAGTGCTCATCTTATTATTTTAGCTCATTGCCCCACTATCCTGAGCGGTGTCCATCAGGCATGTATGACAAATGTATCCGAGACATATTACAGCCTTACAAAAAAATACTTCTGCACGGAGCAGAAGTATTTCATCCTTTGAGATATTTTGAAAGCTTCTTTTTGCGTTTTTCGTAGTACATTTTCTTATCAGCGTCGGTAACGAAGTCAAAGATATCTTCATTTTCAGTAGGAACGGCAATTACATATCCGGTGCTTGCACTTAATTTAAACGGATTAATCTTGCTTTCATTAATAGCTTCGATGTTTTGCAAAATGGTATCGGTAAGCTGCTTGGCGCTGTGTTCGGTATAATCCGCGCCGAAAACGATGAATTCGTCGCCTCCGAAGCGGCAGTATACCTCGCCGTTTACACACGACTGCCGCAGAACGTCCGCTACATTGCGGATAGCGTTATCTCCGACACTGTGACCGTAGGTGTCATTAATTTTTTTCAGACCGTCGAGGTCGATGAACATGAGCATGACCTCTTTTCCCTGCGTCACGCATTCATGGTACTGCTGTGCGGTCGCCTGAATGAAGCCGTTGCGGTTGTAAATTCCGGAGAATGTATCCTGCACATACAGCTTGCCGAGTCTATCAACAGCATATTCAAGACATATTAGCTTTCGGATATTTTCAAGCGAATTGCTGACGCTTATGCAGAAGGTCTCAAACATCGAATTGTGCAGAGGGATTTTAGCATTGAGAATGACCATATATCCAAGACAGCGTTCTGCGAAATGGAGAGGTATCACATAGTAAAATTTCCCGGATCCATCATTGTCTGCAATAGAAGGAATAATACTGCGAGAGGCAATTTTGTGGGGCTGATAGAACTCTCCGCGAACATATGCTATGGCAGCGATCATGTCTTCTGTGTATTTATCCGGTATATTGATATTTCCGATAACATCTGATGAGGTTATATCTACAGCTGAGTCTGAATCCCAGTTTTCGCAAAGACAGAAGTAGAATTCCTCGGGATCAATACTGACGACAAATTTTTTCAGTGAGTCGATATATTCGTGAAAGGTATTACAAGCAAGGAGATCGCAGGATAGCTTATTTATTACCATTGAGTAATCCTGAGAACGCTGAAACTTGAGATAGTTGCGGTAATTAAGCTTTTTAAACTCCGATATATCGCTGAGAATATTTTCACAGCAGCCGCAGCTTTCAGTGAACTTTGCAGACATATTCAGGATAATATTTCTTTTCTGAGAAAGGTTATTGAAATGGTTGTACAGCATTTTGCAGGCGAGACGGCCGGAGAGAGAAAGAGGTCTTTCAACTGAAGTTAATTCAACCTGATAATTGTGATTGCTGTAGGTATTGTCAAAACCGGTAACTGCTATATCATCGGGGACTGACAGACCCTCGTCAGAAAGGCGATTTATAGCCGAGGCGGCCATTACATCATTTGCGCAGATAATTGCCTGCGGAAGCCCATCAGCTTTAGACAGAAGACTTTCTACAGCAGCGCGTCCGGAGGGAGCGCGGAAGTCTCCGTAATAAATATAGTCGTCGTTGACAGATATATTATTTTCCTTTAGAACCTCGAGAAAAGCACTCATACGGTCTGCACTTTCCGGATTATCTTGCGGACCGGAGATATAGGCAAATTTTGTGAAGCCGTGTTTTTTGATCATGTGCTCTGTTATCTGACGCATAGCAGTTTTGTTATCGATACCTATATGATACAGATAAGGAATATCATTATCAATACTTACTGCTGGTATACCTGCTGCTTTTATGCGGGCAAGAATATCGTTGACTACCGGCTGATAAGCAAGAGTATTTGTAAGGAGTATAGCTCCGTCAAAGTCACTGAAATCAGGCAGATTGAAAATATTGAATTCGCCTGTATCATGGCGCGGATTATCGAGGGCTCCGCTAAAAGATATAAAGGCGGATATGTTAAGATCAAATTCAGCAGCAGAAGAAGCGATGCCGTTGAGGATAGAACTCTGATAGCTTTGATTTATTTCTTCGATAATTACTGCGATCTTATATGATGCCAAAACGAACTCATCTCCTTTATTGCAGAGCATATACTATTTCTCGTTAATATTATACAATATTTTACGTAAAAAAGTCAATGGCATTGTATTATATTATTTATTGGAAATATTCATTTTTTATTAATAACATATATGGTCAAGTATATCGATGATGCCAATTATTTCAGAGATTGCGCATATAGCGTGATAATTAAATTCTGTATTCTGAGAAGACTTTGCACTATCATGATAAAATGTTTTTCCTTCCAAATCCTATCACCTGAAATCTGACACTAAGTATTGCTTTTTTATACATTATATGGTATAATAAAAATATCTGGGTCGGGAAATGACTGTGATTATTTTTGTTAAGAGAGGGTAAAATATGTTAAAAAAATATCTGATAACATTTCTGATATCAATGGTGCCGATAGTCGAGCTGCGCGGCGGTATCCCTATAGGTGTGGGAATGGGTGTGAAATGGCAGACTGCGGTCGCTATATGCATGGTCGGGAACATGATACCTGTACCTTTTATCTTCTTCTTTGCGCGCAAGATACTCGAATGGGGCAAGGACAAGCCGGTCATCGGCAAATTCTTTACATGGTGTCTTGAAAAGGGGCATCACGGCGGCGAAAAGCTAACTGAGAAGGCGGGTAAGGGAATGTTCCTCGCACTTATGCTGTTCGTCGGCATACCACTCCCCGGGACGGGAGCGTGGACGGGAACTCTTGCCGCAAGTCTGCTCGACCTCGACTTCAAAAAGAGTATTCTCGCCGTTATGTGCGGAGTAATACTTGCTGCAATTATCATAACGGTCGCCACTTTGCTCGGAGTCGCGGCTTTCACTGCGGCGAAATGACGGGCGGCAGCTATTCTGAGACTGTACGCAGCCGCATGGAGGAGCTCGGGGTATCCGACCTCGAGCCGCTGTTCCGATTCCGCAGCTATGCCTCGGAGGAGGAGTTCAGTAAGATGATGCTGGACGTGCGAAAAAGGTCTCGCAACATTGAAAGTATATCGTGGACAGTCATCATCGCAGTGTGCATCGTTCTGTCATTCAAAACGGGCAGCTTCTATTTTTCAGGATTTGCCGCAGTGGGCGTATACCGCATATACAGCAATATGGTCAAGGCGAAGCGGTTCATAGAAGCGAACTTTGAGGAGCGGAGAAAGCGCCGCGGTAGCGGCGAGGTGGACGAGTATCTCTGGTTCTTCGATGAGGCCTACATCTCCGACCATGGCGAGAGAGGCTGTTATATCCACAGCTATGGCAAAGAGGACTTCATCTACCTGAAGAACGGATATATGTTCATCGGAAGCTATGCGAACAAGGGTGCGAACATGACAGGGGATTATATAATTTACCGCGATTGTCCCGATAAAGAGGCGTTTATAGCCTTTATCCGCGAGAAGAATCCCAACGCGAGAGTGATGAAATAAATTCGTAATGCGTAATAATTGGCGGACGGATTCACAGTTATTCCCGTGTGCGGAGAGCTACTGTCTGCCTGTACAGAGTGAGCGAGTTTACGAGCGACAACGTGGAATGGGATTCCAAAGGGACATATGTCCCTTTGGCGGAGGTCCGCAGGCAGAGCCTCCTATATCTTCCTATATAATAATATTTAATAAACTTTTTGTTAGGAGTTTTCATATGAAGAAGTGGTCTGTCGGAGTGCCTGACAGGAATACGGTCTTAAAGCTTATGACGGGCTGCGGCGTCAGCTCGCTGACCGCAGCTGCTATCGCCGCAAAGGGCTATTCTGCGCCAGAGTCGGTCATGGAGAGCTTGAATGTCGGCGAGCTCTCTGATCCGTTTCTCATAAAGGATATGCGTGAGGCTGCCGATACCATAAACGCCGCTATCGACGGCGGCGAGCGCATCTGCGTTTACGGCGACTACGACTGCGACGGGATAATGTCAACCGTCATTCTTTACTCCTATCTGCTCGAGACGGGCGCGGACGTTACCTACTATATCCCCGAGAGGGCGGAGGGCTATGGTCTCAACAAAAAAGCCGTGGACAGGCTATCCGACGACGGGGTGACCCTTATCGTTACGGTCGACAACGGCATTGCCGCCATTGCCGAGGCGGAGTACATATACGCGCTCGGAATGAAGCTCGTCGTCACTGACCATCATCAGCAGGGAGAGGCACTACCGCGTGCGGAGGCTGTCGTTGATACGCACAGACGCGACTGCTTCTCTCCGTTCAAGTATATGTGCGGTGCAGGTATCGCGCTCAAGCTTATTGCAGCTCTTGACGGCGGCGACTGTACTATGGCGCTCGAGCAGTTCGGCGACCTTGCTGCCATTGCAACGGTCGCGGATATCGTCAGTCTCACGGGAGAGAACAGATTCCTGACCACATACGGCATTGAGTTGATCGAAAACAGCGACCGCCCTGCGCTCATGGCACTCAAGGATGTCTGCGGGCTCACCGATAAGCCCATAAATTCGCAGTGTATCGGCTTCGGTATTGCCCCGAGGATAAATGCTGCGGGACGCTTTGGGTCGCCGAAAACAGCGGTTGAGCTGTTTCTGTGCGAGGACTATGACAGGGCACTTTCCATTGCACAGGAACTCGATAGACTGAATAATATGAGAAAACAGAGGGAAAATGATATCATTTCCGATATTTATTCCATGATAGACAGCGACCCGTACCTCACGGCGGGCAGAGTCATCTTCCTTTGTGGGAAGGGCTGGCACCACGGCGTTATCGGCATTGTTGCCTCGCGTATAATGGAGCAGCTCGGTAAGCCGTGCTTCATAGCCTCGGAGTTTGAGGGAGAAATAAGGGGCTCGGCGCGCTCGTTCGGCGAATTTTCGATATTCGGCGCGCTTTCGTATGCGGAGCAGTCGCTTGAAAAGTACGGTGGTCACCCCGGAGCAGGAGGTTTCACGATAAAGGCGGGCATGAGCGGAGTTTTCCGCGATATGCTGGAGGAGTATGCTCTGAAAAATCACAGGATAATGCCCCTGCCGACGCTTTCCGCAGACAGTCCTGCAGCTCCGTCCGAGCTGACGGTCGAGAACGTGAGGGGACTTTCGCTCCTCGAACCGTTCGGCGCGGATAACGAAAAACCGCTTTTCTTCATAGGCGGCGCTGAGCTCACGGAGGTCGTCCCTCTTTCGGACGGGGCGCACTCAAAGCTTAAGCTCAAAGCAGGCTTTGCGCGGATAGAGGCGCTGATATTCCGCACACCGCCGTCGGAGCTGCCCGTTGCGGTCGGTGAGCAGTGCGACATGATAGTCACCCTCGGGATAAACTCATTCCGCGGCAAAGAATCAGTGAATATAATTATATCGGACATACGTCCGCACTCGTTCGAGCAGAGCAAATACTTCGCGGCGCTTTCCTCATTTGAGGCATTCATGCGCGGCGAGGAGCTGCCGCCGAACTACTACCCGAGTATGTATCCCGAAAGGGACGAGGCGGCGCAGGTCTACAGAGCAATCCCCGAGAGTGGGATACCGCTCGACAGGCTGTATATGGCATTCAGCGGCAGGGGACTGAACTACTGCAAGCTGCGTCTCTCGCTCGAGGCGTTTCGCGAGCTCGGTCTCGTGAGTATTTCGGGCACCGACCAGAGGGTAGAGCGTGTTAAGGTCACAAAAAAAGCAGACCTTGCCTCCGCACCTGTGCTCGTGCGGCTAAGAGCCTGTATCAAGGGCTAACAAGCGTTTAAGGAGAGTTCGTTATGACAGATGATATGAATGTTTCCAATCTCATACATCAGGATATTGAGGTGCCTATCCCCGAGACTGCTGACATTAAGAATACACAGGAGTACCTGAAAAATTTCCCCGATTACGACGATAATTTCACTATCGAGATGATAATACAGAAGGTGCTCACGGACGACAAACAGTATGACCTGAGCAAGATAATCTCGGCTTATGAGTTTGCGGCAAGGGCGCATGAGGGACAGAAGCGCTCGTCGGGGCAAGCATATATAATCCACCCTCTTGCAGTTGCGTATATCCTCCTCGAGCTCGGCATGGACACCGATACTATATGCGCGGCTCTCCTGCACGATGTCGTTGAGGACACTCCCGCGACCCTCGATGACCTCAAGAAGCGCTTCGGTCAGGACGTCGCTCTGCTCGTGGACGGAGTGACAAAGCTGGGTAAGATACCACTTTTCACCAAGGAGGAGCAGCAGGCTGAGAATATCCGCAAGATACTCCTTGCCATGTCGCAGGACATAAGGGTCATGATAATCAAGCTCGCCGACAGGCTGCACAATATGCGCACGCTGAAATACCGTCCGATAGAAAAACAGCGAAATACTGCACTTGAAACTATGAACATCTACGCGCCGATAGCTCATCGTCTCGGCATACGCGCGATAAAGGAGGAGCTCGAGGATCTTTCCTTCCGCTACCTCGATCCTTATGCCTACTCAGAGATAGAGAGCATTCTCGAGAACAACAAGGAGGAGCGCGAGAAGTTCATCGAGACTATAAAGGAGCGCATAGCACAGCGCTTCAGCTCGGAGGAATTCACCGAACCGCCGCAGATAGACGGCAGAGTCAAGAGCATTTACAGCATATACAAGAAGATATTTCTCCACCACAAGAGCATAGACGAGATATATGACAAGTACGCCGTGAGAATAATCGTGACCACGATTGCCGAGTGCTACAATGTGCTTGGACTGATACACGATATGTTCCGTCCGCTGCCAAACCGATTCAAGGACTATATCTCCACGCCTAAGTCGAATATGTACCAGTCGCTCCACACTACAGTCCTCGGCACGGAGGGAATACCGTTCGAGGTGCAGATAAGAACGTGGGATATGCACGAGACTGCGGAGTACGGTATCGCCGCGCACTGGAAGTACAAGGAGGGTATTCAGGGCAAGGACAAAATGGAACAGCGCCTTGCGTGGGTACGCCAGATAATTGAGGCGCAGCAGACCTCCGACGATGTAGAGGAGATAGTCCGCATAATCAAGACTGACCTCGCCCCCGAGGATATCGTCGTTATGACTCCCAAGGGTATGTCGGTGGATCTGCCTGTCGGCTCTACCGTTATAGATTTTGCCTACCGCATACACACACAGATAGGTCACAAGACCATAGGAGCGAAGGTTGACGGCAGGATAGTTCCGCTCGATTATCAGCTTCAGACAGGTCAGATATGCGAGATACTTACCAGCCGCGACCCCGAAAAGGGACCCAACCGCGCATGGCTCAATATAGTAAGGACCAACGAGGCACGCTCTAAGATACGCTCGTGGTTCAAAAAGGAGCGCCGCGAGGAGAATATTATCGAGGGCAAAGCGGAGCTCGAAAGAGAGTTCAAAAAGCACCGCATAAAGCTTTCCGAGGATGAGTATCACGACTTCCTTGCAGACGACTTCAAGCGCCATAACTGCGAGACACTCGAGGATTTCTACGCCTCTATCGGTTACGGAGGTATTCCGCTTTCAAAGATAATCCCGCGGCTGAAGGACAAGTATGAGAAGCTCCACGCAGACGACGAGCCTTCGGTCGTTCCGCTGATACAGCCGAAGCCTACATCGTCGAAAAGCAGTATCATACTCGACAAGGTTGACGACCTTGTGATAAAGTTCGCGCAGTGCTGCAACCCGCTCCCCGGAGACGAGATAGTCGGATTCATCACGCGCGGCTACGGCATTTCGGTACACACGGTCAACTGCACTAACTACAAGGCGGCGCTGAGCCGCAACGACCCCGAGGAGCTTGCACGCTGGTGCGACATACAGTGGTCTGAGAACAGTGATTCACAGCTTCAGACGAGCTTTGAGGTAACGGCGACAGACCGCGTGGGACTCGTTTACGATATCTCGGCAGTCCTGCTTGAAGCGAGAGTGCCGATCGTGCACTCCGCGTCGAGAGTCCTCAAGAACGGCAACGCGCTCTTCGAGGGGACTATCGTCATCGCGAGCACCGAGCAGCTGAAAAATCTGTTCGATAAGCTCAGAAGGATAAAGGGCGTTATCTCTGTTGAGAGATCGTCGATATGAGGAGACGATATCATGAAAATATACACCTTACAGCTCGGTGAGCTGCGCTCGAACTGTTACGTGATAGAGACGGCTCCCGGGCGCTGCGTGGCAGTTGACATCGGAGGAGACAGCAGACTGCTTGCGGAGTTTCTGAAAATGAAGAAGCTGCGTCTGCGCAAGATACTCCTCACGCACGGTCACTTCGACCATATCGGCGGTGCGGAGGAAATGCATCAGCTCACGGGGGCTGAGGTCTATATCCATGACCTCGATGTTCCGATGCTCACAAGCGAGAGTGCCTCGCTCGCTGCTGGTATGTCTATTCGTCCGTTTAAGCCGCTGACCGACTGGACTGCGGTTTGCGGAGACTGCTACATCAATGATGGAGACTGCACCTTCTGCGTTCTTCACACCCCGGGTCACTCTCGGGGCAGTGTCTGCTACATCTGCGGAGATGTCATTTTCTCAGGCGACACGCTTTTCTGCTGTTCGGTAGGCAGGACGGATTTCCCGGGGAGCAGTCCGGACGCAATGATGCAGTCTATGCGCAAACTGTACGATCTGGAGGGCGACTATAAGGTCTACCCAGGGCACAACGAGCCCACCACTCTCGCTTATGAGCGCGAGGTCAATCCATTTATGAGAGAATTCAGGGAAAAGCATTATGAATGAAATAAAAATGCCGATCGTGCTGATCGGCAATTCTTTTAAATATGAGGTAGAGGCGACGATGAAGCTGTTCTTCAATGCGCAGAGATACGCCTTTTCCGACGATATCGCCGATGCGCGCGGAGACCGCTTTGCCGTTGCGGGAGTGAGGGACGGCTCGGTAGTTTACACTGACATAAATCTCGGAGACGGTGAGACCGTTCATCGCGAGAAGTCCCTGGACTGTACAATAGAGTCGGACAAGAGTACGGTAGAGCACGAGCTTTGCAGGCTCATTTATACCGTTTTGCGTGAAAAGCTCGGTATCTCTCCACCGTGGGGACTGCTGACAGGGATACGTCCCGTGAAAAAAGTCGCTGACCTTCTGAGGGGCGGCGCAACGGAGGAGCAGATATACTCGCTCCTTGCGGAAAAGTACGAGGTATCGCCGAAAAAGCAGCGTCTGGCGTACAATACTGCGGTGAACCAGCTTCCGATACTCGACAGGATAGACCGCAGCGCCGCAAGTCTTTATGTCTCGATACCGTTCTGCCCGACGCGGTGCAGCTACTGCTCATTTGTTTCGCACAGCATGGAATCGGCGATGAAGCTCATGCCTGAATACGTTGCGGCGCTGTGCCGAGAGCTTGAAATTATCGGGTGTATCGTCAGGGAGACGGGCACTAAGATAGACACCGTTTATTTCGGCGGCGGGACTCCCACCTCGCTGTCCGCACAGGACATAAGGACTATCATGGAGGCGGTCGCCGCGAATTTCGACCTTGACAATATCCGCGAGTACAGCTTCGAGGCTGGCAGGCCCGACACCATAACCGAGGAGAAGCTGCGCGTGATAAAGGCGCTCGGTGCGGACAGGATATCGATAAATCCACAGACCCTCAACGATGAGGTGCTGCGCGTTATAGGAAGGCGTCACACGGGCGAGGAGGCGGTTCGCGCATTTGAGCTTGCATGTTCGGTCGGCTTCAAAAATATCAATACCGACCTTATCGCAGGGCTTCCCACTGAGTCTGCCGAGAGCTTCCGAAGTACGCTCGACCGTATCATCGACCTTGCCCCCGAGAGCATTACGGTGCACACTCTCACGATAAAGCGCGCGGCGGATATGTTTGAAAACAGGGGAGAGCAGCCTGTGAGCCCCGCTGCAGAAATGGTGGACTACAGCGTCGAAAGGCTCATGGGAAGCGGCTATCTGCCGTATTATCTCTACCGCCAGAAGAACACCGTGGACAACCTCGAAAACGTCGGGTACGCGAAAAAAGGATTCGAGAGCTATTACAACATTTTCATCATGGACGAGACTCAGACCATACTCGGAGCAGGCTGTGCTGCATCGACGAAGCTTGTGTACCCTGACGGAAAAATAAGCAGAATACACAACTATAAATTCCCGTATGAGTATATCCGCAGCTTTGACAGGCTCATGGAAAAGAAAGAGGAGGCAGTGGAATGCTTGAAAAGAATCAGCTCCTTGAAGCAGAAATAACGGCGCTTACCTCGGAGGGAATCGGAGTCTGCCGAATAGACGGAATGGCGGTGTTTGTGCCCGCGACCGCAGTCGGAGACGTTATAAGGGTCAAGATAGTCAAGGTGCTTTCGAGCTATGCCTACGGGATAATCGACGAGCTGATAGTACCATCTCCCGACCGTATCAAGGTAGATTGCCCCGTTTGCAGCAAATGTGGTGGGTGCGATTACAGACACATTTCCTATGCGGCAGAGTGCAGGGCGAAGGCTGCTGTTGTTGAGGACGCTTTCAGGCGCATAGGTGGACTTGCCCCTGTGTTTGAGGACTTCTGCGGAGCTGCGGACGACTTGCGCTATCGAAACAAGGCGCAATACCCTCTTGCCGTGCAGGATGGGCGCGTGGTCTGCGGATTCTATGCCTCGAGGAGCCACAGGGTCATTCCCGTGGAGGACTGTCCGCTCCAGCCTGCGGTTTTTTCGTACATTATTGCAGACGTCTTAGAATACGTAAATAGCAAGGGTGTATCCGTCTATGATGAGCGGAGCAACACGGGAATACTGAGGCATATCTACCTGCGCCGCGGAGCACACAGCGGCGAGATAATGCTGTGCATCGTCGTAAGAAAGGACATCTCGCGCCAACTTGGTGGACTTGTGAAATGTATCTTGGATAAATACCCTGAGGTCGTGAGTATTGTTGAGAACATCAATCCCGACAGGACGAATGTTATCCTCGGAAAATGCTGTATAACCCTGTTTGGCAGCGATACTATAACGGACGTGATGTGCGGTAACAGGGTTAAGATATCACCGCTTTCGTTCTATCAGGTGAACACAGTTCAGGCGGAACGGATGTATGAAAAAGCTCGTGAATATGCGGCACCATCAGAGAACTCGGTCATTGCCGACCTCTACTGCGGAGCGGGAACAATAGGCCTTTCCATGGCAAATAGCGCGGGTAGGATAGTCGGAGTAGAAATAGTCCCCGAGGCAGTTGAAAATGCAAAAAGAAATGCGGCTGCGAACGGAATAGGGAATGCGCAATTCTACTGCGGTGATGCAGGTGAAGTGTTTGACAGACTGCGGATTCAAGGATGCAGCCCCAACGTTATAGTCCTCGACCCTCCGCGAAAGGGGTGCTCCGAGGCGACACTGACCACAGTTTGCAAGGCGGCTCCGCAGAGGATAGTGATGATATCGTGCAATCCCGCGACCGCTGCGAGGGACGCGAGGCTGCTTGCCGGGCGAGGGTACGATGTAGAGCGGGTCTGCGGCTTCGACCTCTTCCCGAGGACTAAGCACGTCGAGACGGTAGTATTGATGTCAAGGGTTGATCGGTAAGGTGTAGAAAAGTGCCGTATTTCCGGGCTTTTCTGGCATCTGACCGTCAGCGGCAGTGAGCAGATTTGACCGCAAAAATCGCTCTGTCAGAACAGATCAATCGCTCCGGTCGGAGGGTTGAGTAGGCCATTTAGATGTCAGAGGGTTGAGTTAGTGATTTGGATGTTTTTGTGATAGGGTTGAGTTAGTGATTTGGATAACGCAGGGTTGTGGCTGTGGTTTAGATGTCAGCGCGACAACTGGGATTTGACGAGGAGAGATTACATATGAGATACGATGTGACTATCGATAAGGAATTGTTCAGTGTCTATCCAGAGATCCGACTTGGGCTCTTACGCTTCCATGCAGATGTGAAAGCGTCAGATGATCATTTCTGGGATTATATGAATACGGAAGTTCTGCCGCAGGTGAGAAGCGGAATTGAAGGAAAAGAATGGAGCGAGATCCCCGGCATTAAGGGCAGCCGTGCTGCTTATAAGGCTTTTGGCAGAAACCCCGGCAGGTACAGAGTATCATCTGAATCCTTGATTCGCCGAGTTCGCCGCGGTGATGATCTGTACCACATAAACTCAGTAGTCGATGTGAACAACCTGATTTCTGTGAGAAGTGGTTTGTCTGTCGGATCATATGATCTTGGTCAGGTTCATGGGGGAATCAAGCTGCGCAAAGCCGAGCATGGAGAAGGATATACAGGCATTGGCAAAGAATTCATTGACATGGAAAACATGCTTGTACTAGCGGATGACGATGGGATCTTCGGATCTTCCATGTCGGATTCCACACGGGCAATGGTCACAGATTCTGCGACAGACATTCTTTCGGTAATCTACTGCTTTGAAAATGGCATCGACCTTGACGCACTGCTTCGTGAAGCAGTAAGTGCATTTGGAAGGTTTACTGGAGCCTTCGGTTGTAGCGGTTGATAAAGAAAACGATGCAATATTGGCAATAGGTCAAGAGGCACGCGAAATGATAGGGCGTACACCCGGAAATATCGTGGCGATAAAACCACTGCGCGACGGAGTAATTTCCGATTATGATATGACGGAAGCAATGATACGCCACTTTCTTGAAAAAGTTGTCGGCAGATCATTTTTATGGCGTCCACGTGTAATGATTTGCGTACCAACCGGCGTAACTGTTGTTGAAAAACGCGCAGTTCAAGAGGCGGCTGAACAGGCTGGCGCAAAAACTGCTGAATTGATTGAAGAGCCGATAGCTGCCGCGCTTGGAGCAGGTATAGATATTTCGGAGCCGGTAGGTTCAATGGTTATTGATATTGGCGGTGGAACTTGCGATATAGCTGTAATTTCTCTTGGCGGCATTGTCAATGGCGATAGTCTGCGAATTGCTGGTAACCAATTTGATCACGACATTGAAAATTATATAAAAAAAAGACACAATTTGGTAATTGGCGAACGTACTGCAGAAAGTATCAAAATGCAAGTCGGCGCGGCTTTTCCAGGTGCGCGTAAAGAAACTATGGAAGTCAGAGGGCGCGACGTCGTTTCAGGTATGCCGAAAACCGTTACAGTAACTTCAGATGAAGCGGTTGAGGCTTTGCAAATTTCGATTGACAGAATTATTTTATCGGTTAGAAAAGTTTTGGAAGGTACGCCGCCGGAACTTGCCTCTGATATTATTGACAGAGGAATTATTTTGACAGGTGGCGGCGCTATGCTTTACGGTCTTGCTGAACTTATTCGTAAGGAGACTGATATTCCCGCCTCTGTTGCCGACGATCCATTAAGTTGCGTAGCGATTGGCACGGGTAAAGCTCTTGAAGGAATTAAATAATTTTTAAAATTTTTCTGCCGAATGGCAGATTTTTTTTGTAAAAATTTTTTTTATTTTAAGGAGGAATTTTTTTGATTGAACTTTTAGCTCCCGCAGGAAATTTTGACGCTCTTAAAGCCGCAGTTAATGCAGGTGCCGACGCAATTTATTTGGCAGGTGAAAATTTCGGCGCTCGCGCTTATGCTAAAAATTTTTCCCGCGAAAATCTTATCGACGCCGTTAAATTCGCTCATCTGCGCGGCGTTAAAATTCACGTAACTGCCATCACTATTTTATCTGATGACGAATTGGAAAATTTTGCGGACTTCATTAAATTTCTTAAAAAAATTCACGTCGACGCCATTTTAGTTCAAGATCTCGGCGCCGCTAAAATTATTCAAGAAATTGCGCCCGAAATTCCTCTCCACGCTTCTACTCAAATGACAATTCACAATCTCGACGGCGTTAAATTTTTGGAAAAAATTGGTTTTTCTCGCGTCGTTTTAAGTCGCGAACTTTCTTTGAATGAAATTGAAAAAATTTCTAAAAATTCTTCTATCGAAACAGAAATTTTTATTCACGGCGCTATTTGCGTTTGTTATTCAGGTCAATGCCTTATGAGTTCAATTATCGGCGGCAGAAGCGGTAATCGCGGTAAATGCGCTCAACCTTGCCGACTTCCTTATAAATTAGTCGATAAAAATGGCGAAAATTTTTTAAAAAATGTCGGCGATTATCTCTTAAGCCCTAAAGATTTAAATTCTTTGCAAATTTTACAAAAAATTCTTCAAACCGGCGTTAATTCTTTGAAAATTGAAGGAAGAATGAAACGTCCCGAATATGTCGCTACAGTCGTTAAAATTTATCGTGACGCCATCGACGGCAAAATTTCGCCAAATTCGCAAAAAAATTTAGCTCAAATTTTTAATCGCGACTTTACTACCGCTTATCTTGAAAAAAATCCCGGAAAATTTTTTATCAGCGATAAACGCCCCAATAATCGCGGAATTTTAATCGGGCGCGTTACTAAAATTTTTGAAAATAAAATTACAATAAAAACTTCCGAAAAAATTTTTATCGGCGATCAGATAGAAATTTGGGTAAAAGTCGGCGGACGTGTTACTTTTACCGTTGAAAATTTTCATTCAGACGGCGATTTTTGCACTTTTGAAATAAAAAATTCGCGCGGCATTAAAATTAACGACCGCGCTTTTAAAATTTTTGATGCGAATCTTGACGCCGAAGCCAAAAAATATTTTAACGGCGAATATCAACGCAAAATTTTTGTTGACGCTGAAATTTCCGCGAAAATTTCTCAACCACTTATTTTAAAAATGACTGACATTGACGGAAATTCCGCGACTGCCCAAACTAATTTTATCGCCGAATTTGCTAAAAATCGTCCGCTTACTGCTGAAATTTTGCAAAAACAAATCGGCAGGCTCGGTAATTCGGTTTTTACGTTGAGAAATTTTGACGTTGATTTAGACGAAAATATTATGATTCCTATCAGCGAATTAAACGAAGTCCGCCGAATTGTTACCGAAAAATTGGAAAAAATTCGCCTCGATAATTTTATTTTGCCTGCTCCAAAAATAATAAAATCTACCAGAAAAATATTTCCGCATAATAAAATCTACCTAAAAAGTCCTGAAATTATTGCTCAAGTTGATTCGCTCGAAAAAATTAAAATTGCCCTTGAAAGTGGCGCCGATTCTATACTTTTCAGCGGTGAAAATTTTCAAGGTAATGTTTTTTCACCTGACCAACTCGCTAATTTCGCCGAACTCGTCCATTCAATGAAAAAAAATTTTTATTTTTATACTAAATCATTAATAATTAGGCGGTAATTGTTGCTTTAATATTTTCTTTTTGGAAGCTTCTTCCTTTATTTTTAATATCATGTCTAATTTCTCTCTTAATTTTTTTCTTTTTATTCTTTCTTCTTTTAATTCTTCTTCTTTTTGTTTTTTTTTGACTAATTCTTTAAGAAATTTCTTTTGGATTTTTTCAGAGCTTTCTTTTTCTCTTCTTTTTATTTCTGATCTTTGCCTTTTTATTTTTGCTTCCAATTCTTTTCTTAACTTTTCCCTTTCTTCACTATTAAGATTTTTATAATTAAAAATTTGATTTCTACCCTTTGATTCATTTAACAATTTTACCTTCTTTTCTTCTTTTTTAATATTGCCTTCAGTATTAAAATTATAAATATTATTTCTATTTGATTCTAAACCTCCGATTTTAACTTCTATATTTCTGCTTTCTTTTTTTGGAGAAACACCATATATTTCATTTATTCTTATTTTCATATCCGGTACCTGACTTTTATTATTGTCAATATAATTTATGCTATTATTATCAATCTTTATTTCACACAATTTATCAAAATTAACAGAGTTTTTTTCTGTTTCAAAATTTTTTATTTTGAAATTGGTTATTATCATTTTATTATCAAAACTATTAATAGGTTTATTAATTTCTTTATTTTCATTTCTATGATGTTTCAGTGAAATTTTTTTTCTAAATTTATCGTTAATGTTATAAGGGGCATCAATTCTTGATGAAGTTATTCTTCTTTCATTTTTTGTTATTTCTGACAATAATAATATTTTTTTTTGTTCTTCATTTTTTATTTTGATTATTTCATTTAAGTCATTAATATTTTCATTTAAGTATCTGTCTGAAGAAATAAGATTTTCATTTTGAATTTTTATATTCATTTTTAATTAAAAGTACAATAATTAATAATAATTTATTTTTTTTGAAAAAAAAGTCTCTCTAAAAAATCTTTTTAATTTTTTTTTTTAATATAATTAAATTTTATTATATTAAATTATAAAAAAATAAATGGGGATTGGGGATTGGGGATTGGGGATTGGGGATTGGGGAT
>CALEPT010000178.1 GCA_937910385.1 uncultured Ruminococcus sp.
TGTGCTGGGGAGCCTCTGTTCGAGGTGAGCGACTTTGAGCTGAGAGCAGACCGTGTGAGCTATACGGTCTTAACGGCAGAGTATTTCCGCAGGCTTTTTCCCGATGATGAGCTTTTCCTGCTTGTAGGGAGCGATATGCTTCTCTCGTTCGATACGTGGTACCGCTTTGAGGAGATACTGTCAATGGTGACACTCTGCGTCGTATCGAGGAAGGAGGGCGACTCCGCCGAGCTTGAGAAAAAGGCACAGAAACTGCGAAAATTCGGCAGTATTTACATTTCCGAATCCCCCCCGACGGAGATCTCTTCAACGGAAATAAGAAAAAATATTGCAAAAAATAAGGATTTTACTTGCTATCTTGACAAAAATGTAGTACAATATATTAGATCAAAAGGATTATATTCGCTGAGAGGTGAAACAAAATTGCTGTACGATCCTGAGACAAAAAAGAAATATCTGAAAGATCACCTTTCCGCCAAGCGCTATGCTCATTCGCTGAATGTTGCGGCGGAATGCAAAAAACTTGCAAGAAAATACGGTGAGGACCCCGATAAGGCATATTTCGCGGGGCTTCTTCACGATATCTGCAAGGAGCTCCCCGATGAGGAGCAGAAGACGCTCGCGCAGAATGACATATTTACGATCTGCCGCGAGGAGCTTGAGACCCGTTCGCTTTGGCACGCTGTTGCAGGAGCATACTTCATCAAGGCGAATTTCGGCGTTGAGGACATTGATATCCTCAATGCAGTTCGATTCCATACTGTCGGCAGGGCAGGCATGAGCCGCCTTGAGGAGATAGTCTACATGGGCGATCTTATCTCGGCTGACAGAGATTACAAGGACGTTGACAAAATGCGCAAGCTCGCTTATGCCGACCTGAATGCGGCAATGCTCGAGGCATTTGCGTTTTCAATAAAATCGGTTGTGAAAAAGGGCGGACTTATACCAGCCTGCACAGCCGAGGGCTATAATTTTTATCTGAGATTACAGAGAGAAGAGAAAAGCAGCATAAACATGAAAAGAGGACAGAAATGAATCAGAAGGATATGAATGAGGAGATAAACGAAGCGGAAAGCGCAGCTGCTCCAAAGCCGAAGCCGCTCCGTAAGCTCGTGAGAGTAGACAGCCGCAGACCGGCTTCTGCGGGAGAATATCTGCCTAAGCACGAGGCTGAACCTGTGGAGGAGTACCACGGCAAGCACGAGGCTGAACCTGTGGAGGAGTACCACGGCAAGCACGAGGCTGAGCCTGTGGAGGAGTACCACGGCAAGCACGAGGCTGAGCCTGTTCAGGAGTACCGCGGCAAGCACGAGGCTGAGCCTGTTCAGGAGTACCGCGGCAAGTACGAGGCGGAGCCCATACAGGAATATCACGGCAAATATGAGGCGGACGCAAAAGAGAGCATCTCAGGGGACGTTCGCAGTAATGATGCGGACGGCGACCTGTACTATGAGGACGAGGAACTCACCGAGGATACCGGCGGGAAGCGCTCGTGGAAGGATGGGCTCATCAAGGCGGCTTCTATCATCGTGAGCATTATGCTGATCTTCACGCTGATACTTAATATGCCTATACTCTGGTATAAAAAGTCGGGTCAGCCCGATGAAAGAGTTTCGATAATCACCTATCTGAAGCGCTGGCAGCCTCTTGTGGGACAGGAGGGCGATCTTGCCGATCCTGACCAGGACTTTAATGTGAATACTCAGCTGATCGACAACGGCTTTACGGACGGACTCGATCTCCCTCAGCTCGTAGAGGGACAGTATACGATTCTTTTCCTCGGCTTTGACGAGGACGAATACCTTACTGACGTCGTATGGGTATGTCAGTTCGATATCGCCGCAGCTAAGCTGAATATACTCCAGATACCGAGAGATACGGCGCTTCCTGACTACACGAGCAATCCTTCGTGTAAATTCAACAGTATCTATACATGGGGCGATCAGAGCGTCACTCCGATACAGCGCGTCGTAAACGCAGTTCAGGAAAATTTTGGCATACCGATAGACGCTTACATCACTACGGCGTGCTTCGATATCGTTGATATGGTAGACCTCGTGGGAGGCATACCAATGACTATAGATAATGAGATAGTCTATGAGGCGGATAAGATAATCCCTGCCGGAGATGTTGTTCTTACGGGAGAACAGGCTGAATGGTTCGTTCGTTTCCGTCACGACTGGCTTCAGGGAGATATAGGACGAGTTCAGAATCAGCGCCGCTTTATGGCTGCTGCTATGCAGAAGCTTTTGAGCATCGTTCAGGACGAGGGCAGACTCAAGCTCTACAGCTACCTCAAGACGATATATCAGAATGAGTGGATAGCTACTAATATGAGCGTTGACGATCTCAGCAAGGTGGCGGATTTCGCTTCTACGCTTTCAATGGATAACGTCGTGGTAAATATGGTTCCCGGAGAGGCAGCGGACTACGTTGCTGCCGACGGAAATAAATACAGCTTCTATTCCGTACACAAGCAGGCTACGATAGATATGCTGAATGAATATTTCCGCCCTTATCAGAATGTGATGACCTCAAGCGATACCGCTCTTGTTGAATACGTTACCAATTATCAGTATACGGGATTTGACGATACATCGGCAACACTTGAGGATATGGAGGAGGCTACCGAGCCTCCGCGAGTTAATAATTAGAGGTGAGATAAATGTCAGAACAGGAAAAATTAGAACTGATAGTAAAAACTCTTGACGGCAAAAGAGGCGAGGATATACAGGCTATAAAAATTGCCGACCTCACGATCCTTGCCGACTACTTTGTCATAGTAAACGGCAGCAGCAATACTCACGTAAAGACCCTTGCGGACGAGGTGGAGTTTCAGCTTTCGCAGAAGGGCATAGAACCTCAGAGACGCGAGGCCGATACCGGAAATACGTGGATAGTTCTTGACTATGCCGATATAATAGTCCATGTGTTTTATAAGGAGACAAGAGGCTTTTATAAGCTTGAGGGTCTGTGGGCTGACGGAGAACAGGTCGATATCTCAAGCCTGCTTGTAAAGGAGAATACAGATGAAAACAAATAATGATCAGGGCAGGCTCTTCACTCTCGGTATTACCGTATATCTCATAATAAAGGTCATACTCAACGGTATTATCGGCGGATATTTTGATATCGGCGGAATAATTGTTGCACTTATTTTCGGAGCAGCTATGTTTACCGGACTCAAATACGTAAATTATGCTGTTGCAGTGTATCTTGTGCTGATAGCGGTTATACACCTGCCGACCAATATTGCGCATATAAGCAGCAACTGGGTGTATCTGCTTGAGGGTATCATAGATATAGGCTGTGCGGCGGCACTTTGCTTCTTCCTGCCGATAAAGGAGCACTTCACAAACGGCTGGAACGACGTTTTCGGCAAGCGTTCGTGACAAGAGATAACAATTAATTTAAGAAGGAATGATATAAATGAGCAGATATGATTTCAAATCTGTAGAGCCGAAATGGCAGAAATACTGGGACGAGCATGAGAGCTTCAAAGCCTCGGACGACCACAGCAAGAAGAAGTTCTATGCGCTGGTGGAGTTCCCGTATCCCTCCGGGCACGGAATGCACGTAGGTCACATAAAAGCTTACTCGGGACTGGAGGTAGTTTCCCGCAAGAGAAGGATGGAGGGCTACAATGTCCTCTTCCCGATAGGCTTCGACGCTTACGGACTCCCCACCGAGAATACCGCTATCAAGGAGAATATCCACCCGCGTATCGTCACCGACCGCAACATCGAAAAGTTCACGGGTCAGCTCAAAACAGTCGGTTTCTCGTTCGATTGGTCCAGAGTAGTTGATACCACCGAGGAGGGCTACTATAAGTGGACTCAGTGGATATTCCTCAAGATGTTCGAGAACGGGCTCGTTTTCCGCGACAAGACCGCTGTAAACTACTGCCCGAGCTGTAAGGTCGTGCTCTCGAACGAGGACTCTCAGGGCGGCAAGTGCGATGTCTGCCACAGCGATATCATTCAGAAGACCAAGGAGGTATGGTACCTCCGCATTACCGAGTACGCCGATAAGCTCCTCGAGGGACTTGAAACGGTTGATTACCTGCCTAACGTAAAGCTCCAGCAGCAGAACTGGATAGGCAAGTCCACGGGCGCTTTTGTTAACTTTAAGATCAAGGAACAGGACGAGCAGCTGCGTATATATACTACACGTCCCGATACGCTCTACGGAGTAACCTTCATGGTAATAGCTCCCGAGCACCCGATGATACAGAAATACCGCGATTCAATCGCAAATATACAGGCTCTTGACGACTACAAGGCAGAGTGTGCAAAGAAGAGCGAGTTCGAGAGAACTCAGCTCGTCAAGGACAAGACGGGCGTGAAGATAGAGGGGCTTACCGCTATAAATCCCATAAACGGCAAGGAGATACCGATATACATCTCCGACTACGTAATGATGGGCTACGGTACGGGCGCTATCATGGCTGTTCCCGCGCATGACAGCCGCGACTATGAGTTCGCAAAGAAGTTCGGAATCGACATAATCGAGGTCATCAAGGGCGGAGATATTTCCAAAGAAGCCTACACAGGCGACGGCGAAATGGTAAATTCCGGCGAGCTCAACGGCATAACCAACAAGAAGGACGCTATCGCAAAGGTTCTCGAATCGCTCGAAGTACAGGGAATAGGCGAAAAGGGCGTTCAGTACAAGATGAAGGACTGGGCTTTCAACCGCCAGCGCTACTGGGGCGAGCCTATCCCGATAGTTCACTGCGACAGCTGCGGAATGGTAGCGGTCCCGTATGAGGAGCTTCCGCTGAGACTGCCCGAGGTAGAGAACTTCGAGCCCGGTACGGACGGCGAGAGCCCCCTTGCAAAGATAGAAAGCTTCGTGAAGTGCAAGTGCCCCAAGTGCGGTAAGGACGCTCGCCGCGAGACTGATACAATGCCCCAGTGGGCAGGCTCGTCGTGGTACTTCCTGCGCTACTGCGATCCCAACAACGACAGCGAATTTGCTTCTCAGGAGGCACTGAAATACTGGATGCCCGTTGACTGGTACAACGGCGGCATGGAGCACGTTACCCGTCATATGATCTATAGCCGCTTCTGGCATAAGTTCCTCTATGACCTCGGTCTCGTTCCCACGGCAGAGCCGTATGCAAAAAGAACGGCTCAGGGACTTATCCTCGGACCCGACGGCGAGAAGATGTCCAAGTCGCGCGGAAATGTTATCGACCCCAACGATGTTGTTGATGAGTACGGCGCCGATGTTCTGAGGCTGTATGTCCTCTTTATGGGCGACTACGAGAAGGCTGCTCCGTGGAGCGAATCCAGCATTAAAGGCTGCAAGAGATTTGTCGATCGCGTATGGGGACTTCAGGATATACTCACCGACGGCGGCGAGTACAGCGAGGCGCTGCGCTCAAACTTCCACAAGACGATAAAGAAGGTCACTGAGGACATCGAGGCGATGAAATTCAACACGGCAATCGCGGCGCTCATGACCCTTATCAACGACATATATGGCGCGGGCTCCATTAACAAGGCGGAGCTTGGCGCGTTCTGCACGCTGCTCTACCCGTTCGCACCGCATATCTCTGAGGAGATGTACAGCAATGCGTTCGGTATGGTACTCAGCGAGGGCGAGTGGGTGACATATGATCCTGCGCTCTGCGTAGACGACACTATCGAGATCGTCGTTCAGGTCAACGGAAAGCTCCGTGCTAAGCTGAATATTGCAGTTGACGCGGATAAGGATTCCGTCATCGCAATGGCAATGGCTGACGAAAAGGTAAAGGAGTCCACTGACGGCAAGAACATCATCAAGCAGATATATGTACCAAATAAACTTGTTAATATTGTTGCAAAATAACGAAATTTTCAAGAAGCGAAAAAACGCTTGACAACATTAATAAAATGTGATAAAATACTATTATATTCAATTTTGTATATCTGCTGTTTGTTTGAGGGTATATGCTGACTGACGCTTATTCATATAAGCGATTAGTATAGATGCTCGGGAGTCCGCGCGGCTCCGTGCAACCTCTGATATAAGGGAGGGAAAGTTAAGTGGCAGAAGTTCGTGTTGGCAAGAACGAGTCTTTGGATACAGCTCTGAAGAGATTCAAGAGATCATGTGCAAAGGACGGCGTTATTGCTGAGGTTCGTAAAAGAGAGCACTACGAAAAGCCTTCGGTAAAGCGTAAGAAGAAGTCTGAGGCAGCTCGTAAGCGCAAGTATTGATCCCTTGCGAATACTAAGAATGTTGATAAAAGCGGGCTTTTATGAGTCCGCTTTTTCATTTGTTTTTTAAAATTAACTGCATATTCGACAAATTATCTGTTACGGATATGATATAATGATAATAATGGTTTCTGTTTAAGCTTGGTGCCTGCGCGCACTCAATGAGCGCCCTGCACATGAGCTCCACGGTTTGGCGGACACATGGATCCGCCCCTGCTAAGCACTAATAACTAACTCCTGAATCCGTAAGGTCGGTCAAATTTAAGGGCAACAAAAAAGAGAACAATTCGA